>NZ_JBFTGZ010000008.1:0-217324 GCF_056393985.1 Arthrobacter sp. 10T425
TCGGGCTTGCCGGAGAAATCGGGGATCAGCAGTTCGACGCCGGTGCCCGGGTTCAGTTCGTGGATCTTGCGGACCGTCTCGGCGTAGAGCCAGACGCCCTCGTCGGCGAGGTCGTCGCGGGCCACGCCGGTGACGGTGGCGTAGCGCAGCGCCATGGCCTGGACCGAGCGGGCCACCTTGGTGGGCTCGAACATGTCCACGGGCGAGGGCTTGCCGGTGTCGATCTGGCAGAAGTCGCAGCGCCGGGTGCATTCGGAGCCGCCGATCAGGAAGGTGGCTTCCTTGTCTTCCCAGCATTCGAAGATGTTGGGGCAGCCGGCCTCTTCACACACGGTGTGGAGGCCTTCCTTCTTGACGAGGTTTTTGAGCTGGACGAACTCCGGGCCCATCTGGACCTTGGCCTTGATCCATTCCGGCTTCCGTTCCACCGGTGTGGCCGCGTTTCGCTGCTCAATGCGCAGCATCTTCCGGCCTTCTGGTGCCAGTGTCACAGTAGAGCTCCTTCTGGGGTTGCAACTAGGGCTTGTTCATTCTTGCGCAGTTCTTCGGTGATCCGCGACATGAGGTCCGCCGGGGTGACGTCCCTGCCAAGTTCCTGGGCGATCGTGGTGACTCCGGCGTCGCTGATCCCGCAGGCGATGATCTGGCCGTAGGGGGCGAGATCGTTGTTGCAGTTGATCGCGAAGCCATGCATGGTGACACCTTCGTGGACGCGGATGCCGATGGCCGCGATCTTGCGGTCCGGACCCTTTTCGTCCTGTTCGATCCACACGCCAGCGCGGCCCTTGATCCGGACGGCGGCGATGCCGTAGTCCGCCAGGACGGCGATGATGACCGCTTCCAGCCGCTCCACGTAGTCGCGGATGCCAGCCTTGTTCTTCAGTTTGATGATGGGGTAGCCAATGAGCTGGCCGGGGCCGTGCCACGTCAGCTTGCCGCCGCGGTCCACGGCCACAACGGGAGTTCCGTCAAAGGGCCGTTCGTGGTCTTCGGTGCGCTTGCCTGCGGTGTAAACCGCGGCGTGTTCGAGCAGCAGTACAGTGCTGGGCGCGGTGCCCGCGAGGACCTTTTCATGCAATTCGCGCTGGATGTCCCATCCGCGCGTGTAATCGACGAAGTCCGGGGCGAGACCCAGCTGTTTGAACTCAAGAGTCATGGCATCAAGCTTAGACCCCGCCGCACCCACCTCCCGTTTGTGTGCTTAAGCTCTCATGCCTGTGGATAACTTCTGCACGATTCCGCGCAATCGACTATTCCTTGGGTATGGAAGATCTCCCGCCGGCCGCCGGTGCGGCCCCCCAGGTTCCCGGTTACGACGTCGGACGGCTGCTGGGGCGCGGCGGCAGCGCCACGGTCTGGCTGGTGACCGAACAGTCAACGGGCCGCGAGTTCGCCCTGAAATGCTTCGATGCCGACCGCGCCGCACCGGAAGAATCCGAGGCCGGGGACGTCATGCGGCGCGAAGTCCGGATCCTCTCCGCCCTGGCACACAGCCACCTGCTTCGCGTGCACGCAGTGGTGCGCCTGCCGGTTCACGACTCTGGCGGCAGCGGCCTCGGGCTTGCGCTGGACTACGCACCCGGCGGCTCGCTGGCGACGCTCGTGGGAAGCCGGGGACGCCTGGGTCCCGGCGAAACGGTGACGGTCCTGACTCCCATCGCGCAGGCCCTGGCATACCTTCACGGCCAAGGCTTCACCCACGGTGATGTGGCCCCCGGCAACGTGCTCTTCACGGCTGACGGCAAACCGCTGCTGGCCGATCTCGGCGTCGCGCGAATGGTGGCCGACGCCGCTCCGGTCGCCGAAGAGGGCACAGCAGGATTCCAGGATCCCGCCCCGTCGGACGCTGTGCGGGCCGGGCTGCAGCCCGAACGCGACATTTACTCCCTGGCCGCCCTGGGCTGGTATTGCCTCACCGGACGGGCCCCCGAGCCCGGCCCGCATCGTCCACCGCTGAGCCTGCTGGTCCCGGAGGTGCCGGCAGCGTTGGTTGCCGCCCTCGAAGCGGGGCTGGGCGGGGAGCGCCGGGAGCGTCCCCCGGCGGCGGAGTTTGCCGCTCTGGTCTACCGCAGCGCCCGGGCGGAGCCCGTCGATCTGTCGGTCTCCGTGCACCCCACCGTCATCCCCCAACTGCTCACGCGCAAGGCTGTGCAGTCTGGCCCGGGCCGGCGCCCAGGCGCTATCCGGAAAGCCGGACTCCACCGCGGATTCCGGCGGACCCCCGCGCAGCGGGCGCTGCTGCCCGCTCTCGCCGCTGCAGTCCTGCTGGCCGGCACCTGGCTGCTGGCCGGTGGCGGGCCGGCCTCCGACGCCGTCGCCGGGCTGTTTCCAGGGTTTGTGTCCGGCCACGATGCGCCGGTGCAGACAGGAAGTCCCGTGGGCCGCGAGGGACCGGCGGCGCCGTCGGAGGGGCCGGTTGGCGGGCCGCCGCCCCCCACCGCCGACGGCGGGGCCACCGCCATCCTTCCCGATCTTGAGGCACTCCTGGCCTCCGCCGACCCGGTGGAGGCGGTCCGCGGCCTGGCCCGGCTCCGTTCACTGGCACTGAGCTCCGGCGACTTCAGACTGCTCGATGCCGTCAACGCCCCGGACTCGGCGGCCGCCGCCTCGGACGGCCGCATCAAAGCGCAGCTCAGCGCCTCCGGCCACGTCCTGGCCGGATTCTCGACCTCCCTGACCCGGATCGAGACCACCGCGGAGAGCAGCCCCGCCCGGGCAGTGGTGGCCATCACCACAGAGCCTTCTGCTTACCGGGAAATCGATGGGAACGGCGCCACGGTGGCCGAAGTACCCGCCGCCTCCGCACAGCAGCTTCACCTGGTCCTGGTGCCCGTCGACGGGCGCTGGCGGATCCAGGACGTGCTACCTCCGGGGCCCGGAGCCGGCTAGGGTTCCACGCTTCAGGGCGCGGTGGTAACCTCCCACCGAGACGGCTGCTAGCGAGAGCCTGACGCCGGAGAGGGACGCCATGTCGACCACGGTTCCGAAGAAGCAGATGACCGTCATTCAAGCAGCGTTCATCGGGGTGGGTTCCATGGTGGGCGCGGGAATCTTCGCGCTGCTGGGCGCAGCCGGCGCTGTCGCCGGCTCGGCTGTGTGGGTGTCCTTTCTGGTGGCGGGCGCCATCGCCGGCCTACAGGGGTACTCGTTCGCGAAGCTCGGCGCGACTTACCCATCGGGCGGGGGCATGCTGGCCTACCTGGCCCGGGGGTTCGGGGAGGGGCACGCTACAGGCATCGTTTCGTGGCTGTTCTACGTGACCGGCGCGATCGTGGGGGCAATGGTGGCGTCGTCCTTCGGTGGATATGCCAGTGCAGTCCTGACCGGTCGCGACCCAGGCTGGGCCAAAGTGTTCGCGGTCGCGCTCATCCTGGTCATGACCGTCCTGAACGCGGTCGGTTCCACGGCGGTCGCAAGAGTCCAGTCGGTGATCGTGAAGATGGTGCTGGCCATCCTGTCCGTGTTCGCGATTGTCACGATCGCGAACTGGAACCCAGCGCTCCTGGATCCGGCCGGCTACCCGGGCGTCCGCGAGATCATCGCGAGCGTGGCGTTGACGTTCTTCGCCTTCCTCGGGTTCGGCGTCATCACCTTTACCGCGAAGGATCTGCCTGACCCGTCCCGTCAACTGCCCCGCGCCATGTATCTGGCGCTGGCGATCGCCACGACGGTGTACGTCGCCGTCTCGCTGGGAGTTTTCGGGACCCTGACCGCCGACGAGGTCGTCGCCTACGGCGCCACTGCGCTGGCCGAGGCCGCCAAGCCGACGCTGGGCCAGTTCGGCTATGTGCTGATGGTGATCACCGCCCTGCTCTCCACTTCCGGGGCGGTGAACGCCAGCCTCTATCCTTCCGTGGGGATGACCCGGCATCTCGCCTCGGTGGGACAGTTTCCACCGGTCTTCGGCCGCTCCGTGGGCCGCAGGCAGGTGCCGGTTGGGCTGCTGGTCATGGCCGGCCTCGCGGCGGTGATGGTGGTGGCGTTCAACCTCAACAGCATCGCGTCGCTTGGAAGTGCGGTGGCCTTGCTCATTTTCTCCGCGGTCACGATGGCCCACTTCAAGGTGTACCGGGAGACAGGGGCAAAGCTTTTGGTGCTTATCATCGCCCTGATTGCGACCTTGGGAACGTTCGTCGTGTTCTGCACAACCACGCTCGTCAATGAACCCGCCACCGCCGCCGCGCTGGTGGTCATCCTTGCACTGGCGCTGATCACCGATTTGCTGTGGAAGCGCGCCCGAAACCGCGCAAATTAGCACCCCGGCGATCTGACGTATAGGGGAGTTGGGGACTATTCCCTGCTAATTCCTAGGTCCATGCTGTAGGCACCGAGCACTTTCTGTGATAAGGGGGGCAGTGGGCATGTTCAAGCCGACGAGTACTCGCCCCAGGCGGTTTAGCTCCGCCTGGCCCGTGGCGCAGACCACGGGGCACTGGAGGGTGTGGCTCACGTGAGCGAACAGGCAGTGACCCGGCCGAAGGCACCACCGGCCGTGTGGATCTCCTGGGTGGCCATGGCATTGATGACCACGAGTTCGGTGGCCAGTCTCCGTGCGGCCCCGACCATGGCCGTCTACGGCCTCGCCTCAGTCTTCCTCTACGTGGTTCCCGCGATCGTCTTCCTCCTCCCGACCTCCCTCGTGTCGGCCGAGCTGGCCTCCGGATGGAAGGGCGGCATCTACAACTGGGTATCGTCCGGAATCTCCAAACCGATGGGCTTCCTGGCGGTCTGGTGCCAGTTCGCGATGACGATTTTCTACTATCCAACCCTGCTGGGATTCGTCGCGAGCACGCTCGCCTACGTCTTCAACCCGGCGCTGGCCAGCAGCGGCGTGTGGACGGCCTTGGTGATCGTGGTGTTCTACTGGGCCGGCGTGTACGTCTCATCCCGCGGCACGAAGGGTGTGGCGGGCCTGGCCAGCGGTGGCCTGATCATCGGCACCCTGATCCCGGGCGCCCTGCTAGTCATCCTGGGTGTGGTCTTCCTCGGCCAGGGCAATCCGTCCGCCGCTCCGATGACCGCGGCGAATTTCTTCCCCGAATGGGCCGGGCTGGCCAGCCTGGTGCTGATCGTGAATAACTTCCTGTCCTACAGCGGCATGGAGATGAACGCTGTGCACGTGTCCTCGCTGAAGGACCCGGGTAAGGAGTATCCGAAGTCGATGTTCCTGGCCATGGGACTGGTACTGCTGATCTTCATCCTGCCGGCGCTGGCGATCAGTTGGATCGTTCCGGCCGATGAACTCTCCCTCACAGCCGGTGTCATGCAGGCCTTTGACGCGGTGCTGGCCTCCTTCAACCTCCAGGCGCTGACACCGATCCTCGGGATCATGCTGGTGGCCGCCTCCCTCGGCGGCATGCTGACCTGGCTGGCCGGTCCGTCCAAGGGCCTGCTGCTGATCTCGCGTGAGGAAGGATACCTCCCGCCGTTCCTGCAGAAACTGAACAAGAACGGCATCCAGCAGAACCTCCTGGTGGTCCAGGGGCTCGTCACCACCGTGATCGCGCTTGGCTACGCGCTGATCCCGGATGTTTCCAGCGCGTACTGGATCTTCTCGGTGATCACCACGCAGGTCTACCTGATCATGTAGCTGCTGATGTTCGTGGCCGCCGTCCGGCTGCGCCGCAACGACCCGGACCACGCGCGTGGCTTCCGGGCGCCAATGCTGGTTGGGCTCTGCGGCGTCGGTTTTACCGCCTCCCTGGCCGCCCTGCTCGTCGGGTTCGTCCCGCCTTCGCAGTTTGGCAACGGCGATCCGGCCGTCTATTTCCTGATCGTCGCCGGCGGCGCGCTGGGACTGGGCCTGCTCGTGCCGTTCCTCTTTTACAGGTTCCGCAAACCCTCGTGGAAGCTGCCGGAGCAAGACGCTCAGACGGAGGCACCTAGGTCATGAGCACGCATCAGGAGTCCTCGACCAGGCGCAGCCGCTCGGTCGTTTACATAGTTGCCATGATCCTGCTGGTGGTGTTCGCCGTCGTCGCATTGCTGAATTTCCGGTCGGCGAGGGAGACACAACAATCCCTGGCGAAGGCCGACCAACTGATCGCGGCGATCGAATCAGCCGGCGGGACGGCACCCTCGCGCGAGCAGATAGCTCGGGTGCTCGGTGACGACGGCGGTGCCGTTTGCGCGAACCCGAACAGCGCGTTGAGCCGGGCCACCTTCTTGAGCCAGCTGGCGAACGGGGCAACCGGGCCGGGATACAGGCCGGTGATCGGGAACGCCCGGATCGCCGTCGGCGAGCTCGCGATTATCAAGGTCTATTGCCCGGACCAGCTCGCTGAGTTCCAGGAGTTCATCGACGACCTCAAGACGTACCACACGGGTGGTGCGTGAGCCGTGGACCTGCGCGCCCGCATCACCGATCTGATGGGTCCGGCACGGGAGGAGCTCGCCGAGTTTGTGGCCATCCGGTCGGTGGCGGATGCGCGGCAGTTTCCCGTCGAGGAGTGTGCCAAGGCTGCCCAATGGGTGCTGGACAAGTTCGCCGGACTCGGATTTACGGATGTGCACCTCGAACGGACCCCGGACGGCTCCGACGCGGTGGTGGGCTCCAGGCCCGGACCCGATCCGGACGCGCCCACCGTGCTCCTCTACGCGCACTACGACGTCCAGCCACCCCTCGATGACTCGGCATGGCGGACCCCGCCCTTCGAGCTCACTGAAGTGGACGGCCGCTGGTACGGCCGCGGCGCCGCCGATTGCAAGGGCAACATCCTCGCCCACCTGCTCGCACTGAGGGCACTCGGCAGTGACGTACCGGTGAACCTGTTGCTGGTGGTCGAGGGGTCGGAGGAACAGGGCACCGGCGGGCTCGAGGCGTTCGTCGCCGGCCACCCGGACCTGCTCCGTGCCGACACCATCCTGGTCTGCGACACCGGCAACGCCGCCGTGGGCCACCCCGCCGCGACCGTAACTCTGCGCGGGATGGTCAATGTCGTGGTGACAGTGGAGGCGATGGCGTCAGAGCTCCACTCCGGCATGTTTGGCGGTGCTGCCCCCGACGCGCTCGCCGCACTGATCGCCATGCTGGCATCACTGCGGGACCGGCAAGGCAACACGACGGTCATGGGATTGGACAACGCCCAGACCTGGACCGGTGCGCCCTATCCGCCAGGGCAGTTCCGCACCGACGCCGGCGTCCTGGAGGGAGTGTCCTTGCTGGGGGACGGCACCGTGTCCCACATGCTCTGGGCGCGGCCCGCGGTCACCGTGCTCGGCATCGACTGCCCGGCGGTGACCGGCTCGACGGCGGCGATTGTGCCGCGGGCCGCGGCACGCCTGAACCTGCGCGTCCCGCCGGGCATGGCGGCCGCCGACGCCCACACGGCGTTGGTCAGCCACCTCAAGGCGGCCGCGCCCTGGGATGTCCCCGTCACGGTGGACCTCGAGGCCATCGGGTCGCCATTCCAGGCGGCAGTCGGCGGACCGGCCTTTGAAGCCATGAGCGCCGCGATGTCCCAGGCCTACGGCACGCCCATGACAACCCTGGGGCAAGGGGGATCGATCCCGCTCTGCAACGTCTTCGCCGACACCTACCCGGACGCGGAGATCATCCTGCTCGGCGTCGAGGAGCCACTCGCCCTGATCCATGCACCGAATGAGAGCGTCGATCCGGGCGAGATCAGGGCCCTGGCAGAGTCCCTGGCCCTCTTCCTCCAGAGGTACGCGACGCTGCACGGCTAGTAGCTGCGGCTAGCCGCGCCCTGCCACCCAGGCGGCGGCCCCGGCGAGGGACGGGTGCTTCCAGGCGAAGCTGTTCTCCGCCAGGACGGCCGGCTCCAGCCGCTGGCTCGCGAGCAGCAGTTCTTCGGCGAGATCGCCCATCACCAGCCGCAGCACCGGGGCGGGTACCCGCAGCGCCGCCGGCCGGTGCAGGGCCCTGGCCAGTTGCGTGATCAGGGAATTCACATCTGCGGCTTCGGGGGCGCAGACGTTGACCGGCCCGGACACGGGCGCCGAGAGAAGGAAGGAAAAGGCGGCGGTCACATCCGGCAGAGTGATCCACGGCCAGAACTGCCGGCCATCGCCGAGCGGGCCGCCGACACCCAGGCGCAGCAGCGGCAACAGCCGGCCCAGTGCGCCGCCGGAACGGCTCAGGACGACACCGGTGCGGGGCGTGACCACCCGGACTCCGGCAGGCGCCTCATGCGCCGCGGCCTCCCAGTCGACGCAGATCCGGGACAGGGTGCCGGTGCCGGCCGGCGCGTTCTCGCGCAGCACCGCCGTACCGGCGTTGCCGTAGTAACCGGAGGCCGACTGGCTCAGGAACACGGCGGGCGGCGCGTCGGTGCGCGCCATGGCGGCCGCGAGGGTCCGGGTAGCCCCCAGCCGGGAGGCGCGGAGCTCGTTGACCCGTGCCTTGGTCCAGGGCCGGTCGCCGATTCCGGCGCCGGAGAGGTTGACCACCGCGTCCGCGCCCTTCAGTGCGGTGTCGTCGATCCGGCCGGCAGCCGGGTCCCACTGGAACTCGGCTGGGGACGCAGGGGCACGCCTGACCAGGGCGACGACGTCGTGCCCCTCGCTGCGCAGTGCACCCGAAAGGGCAGTTCCGATCAGCCCGGAGGCCCCGGCAATAAGGATTCGCATGATCCATCTCACCATGCCCGGCACGGCCGCGAAACCTCCCGGGCCGTAAGGACCGTTGTGGCTATGATCGAACGATGACCCCCTCGAGTTACTTCCGTTTCCCGCATCTGCACGGCGATCTGGTCACCTTTGTGGCCGAGGACGACGTCTGGATTGCACCCGTGGGCGGGGGCCGCGCCTGGCGCGTATCCTCCCTGCAATTGCCGGCCCGCAACCCGCGCTTCACGCCCGACGGCAAGCGTCTGGTCTGGACCGTCGTCCAAGGGACTGCCCCGGAAGTCGTCACGGCCAACGTCGACGGCGGCGGCTACAGCCAGTTGAGCTACTTCGGCCACCCTTCCACCCGGGTCAAGGGTTTCACCCCCGACGGCGACGTCCTGGTGACCAGCGCGTTCCGCCAGTCCGACAGCCGTCACACCCACGCCTACAGCCTCCCCGTGACCGGCGGCTGGGCGCAGGAACTCCCGTTCGGCCCGGTCGAGTCGGTGGCCTTCGGCCCCGTCGTTGGCGATGAACGCCCTGTGGTGCTCGCCAGTGTCCTCTCGCGTGAGCCGGCCTGGTGGAAGCGCTACCGCGGCGGCGCCGCCGGCAAGCTGTGGATCGACGCAGACGGAAACGGTGAATTCGTCCGGCTCGCTGCCGCGCTGGACGGAAACCTCACGGACCCGCTGTGGGTCAAGGGGCGGATCGCGTTCCTGTCCGACCACGAGGGTTACGGAAACCTCTATTCCGTCCTGCCCAACGGCAGCGACCTGCGGCGCCACACGGACCACGAGGACTTCTATGTCCGCCACGCCGCGACCGACGGCGAACGCGTGATCTTCGAATCGGCCGGTGAGCTCTGGCTGCTGCCCAGCCTCGACGCCGAGGCCGTCAAGCTCGACATTGTGCTCGGTTCCGCCTCGCAGGCGCGCCGGCCCGCCCCGCTGAAGCCCTCGAAGCACCTTGGCGACGTCGTACCGGACCGCACGGGCGCGTCCAGTGCCGTCGAATCCCACGGAACCGTCCACTGGCTGCGGCACAAGGACGGCCCTTCCCGCGTCCTCGAGGCCACCCCGGGCGTCCGGGCACGGCTGCCGCGGCCCTTCGGCGAGGGCCGGATCGCCTATGTCGCCGACCACGACGGCGTCGAGGCCCTGTACCTGAAAGCCATTGCGGCGCCCCTGGCCGGAGCGGCTGCGGCAGCATCGAAGGCCCCGCAGCCGGCCGTGCAGTCCGCTGCCGAGTCAACGGCCCGGCCCGCTGCTTCCGCCGAGGACGCAGGCATGCAGTTGCCGAAGCCGGTGTCCGCCGCCGCGCTGACCGGCGCAGGATCAATCCCCGCCGCTGCAAACGGTTCCGTGTCCGGCCCGGTCGCAGCGGTCCCGGACCCGGCTGCAGCAGACGCAGCCGGCTCCATCTCCGGCTCCGAGCCCGACCGGGCCGGTGCGGGCGCCGCCGTGGAGGCCGCGCCTGCCTCCGATGAGCTGACGCGGATCGACTTCCCCAAGCCCAGCCGGACCAGCGCCATCGAAGCCAGCCCGGACGGGCGCTGGCTCGCCGTCGGCACGGCGTTCGGTGATATCTACCTTGCCGACACCCGCACGGGCACGATATCCCAGCTGAGCAGCATCGGCGAGGGCAGCATTGAGGGATTCACCTGGTCCCCGGACTCCGCGTGGCTCGGCTGGTCCGAGCCGGTCACGTCCTTCGGGTCCCGCAGCCGGCTCCGGATCACCCGGATCGACGGCGGCACTGGAGCTGCGATCATTGACGTCACCGACGGCCGGTTCCGCGACGAGTCGCCGTCGTTCACCCCGGATGGCAAATACCTCGCCTTCCTCTCCAACCGCAGTTTCGACCCGGTCTACGACGGGCACTCCTTCGATCTGTCCTTCCCGAGCCCGATCAAGCCGTACCTCGTCGCCCTCGCCGCCGACACACCTTCGCCCTTCGGCCCGAGCGTCGACCTCCACGCCGACGCCGACGCCGAGGCAGGTGCCGCCGGAACAGCGGGTGCTGCGTCCGGGCCCCAGCCGGCGGCAAAACCCGTGCCGTCCGTGCGGGTCGACGCCGAGGGCCTGGCCCACCGCGTCATCGGGGTCCCGGTGCCGCAAGGCAACTACGCCGGACTCACCGCCGTCGCCGGCGGCCTGCTCTGGCTGGACAGCGAGCTCGCCGGCACCACCGGTGAGGGCCGGGCCAGCCTCGAGGACAAGGGCGCGGCGCCGAGCCTGGTCCGCTACGACCTGGCCAAGCGCCGCACCGCCACGATCGTTGAGGCCCTGGACAGCTACCGGCTCTCCGGCGACGGCGAAAAGATCGTGTTCATCCAGGACAAGCAGATCCGCGTGGCGCCGGCCGCCGCCAAGGCCGATGAGGACTCCGGCCAGCTGGTCAAGGTGGACCTTGGCCGGATCCGGGTGCAGCTGGACCCACTCAGTGTGTGGGGCCAGGCCTTTGACGAGGCATGGCGGCTCCAGCGCGACTTCTTCTGGACCGAGGACATGGCCGGCCAGGACTGGGAGTCCGTCCACGCCCGCTACCGCCCGGTGGTGGAACGCCTCGGCTCCCATGACGACCTGGTGGACCTGCTGTGGGAGTTGCACGGCGAGCTCGGCACCTCCCACGCCTACGTCCGGCCCGTGGCCGCTGTCGAGAACGGCAGCAGCCCGCAGGGCCGCCTCGGCGCGGACCTGGGGTTCACCGGCGAGGGGTGGGAAATCACCCGCATTCTGGCGGGGGAGTCCTCTGACCCGCTGGCCACTTCGCCGCTGACCCGTCCCGGCGCCGACGCCAAGCCGGGCGACGTCCTGCTGGCGATCGACGGCGTCGAACTGACCCAAACGCGGACCCCGGCAATGCAGCTGGTCGGCGCGGCCGGCCGCGCCGTGGAACTTACCCTGCGCAATGGCGCCGGCCATGGTGCGGCCGCGGGCGCCCAGCGCCGCGTGGCCGTGGTCCCGGTCAAGGACGAGGAGCGCCTGCGCTACCAGGAATGGGTCTCCGGCAACCGGCGAACTGTCCGGGAAGCCTCGAACGGGACGTTCGGCTACCTGCACATCCCGGACATGATGGCCAACGGCTGGGCACAACTCCACCGCGACCTCGACACCGAAACGGCCCTGGACGGACTGATCGTCGATGTCCGGCGCAACCGCGGCGGCCACACCTCTCAGCTCGTGGCCGAACTCATCGGGCGCAAGGTCACCGGCTGGAGCATGCCGCGCGGGGAAAAGCCGCGGACGTACCCGCACCACGCTCCCCGCGGGCCGGTCATCATTCTCACCGATGAGTTCGCGGGCTCCGATGGCGACATCATCACGCAGGTCTCCAAGCTGCGGGGGATCGGGCCCGTCATTGGCACCCGCACCTGGGGCGGAGTCGTCGGGATCGACAACCGCTTCGCGCTGGCCGACGGCACCGGCGTCACCCAGCCGCGCTACGCCACCTGGTTCGCCGGTGGCGTTGGCTGGGGCGTGGAAAACTTCGGCGTCACCCCGGATATCGAGGTGACCTTCCCGCCGCACGCCTACGCCGCCGGAACCGACCCGCAGCTGGAGTACGGCATCGGGGCGCTGAAGGAAATGATCCAGGAACTGCCCACGGACCGTCCGCCGCTGCGCGAGGGTTACCGCCGGGTCCGGCCCGCACCGCTGCCTGCGCGCCGGCAGGCCGGCCAGGCCTAGGCGCTCCCGGGCGCGGCCCGCACAGACGGTCCGCGCAGGACAGATGGCAAGGCCCCCGCCACCCTGGACATCCAGGGCGGCGGGGGCCTTCGTCTTACTGCGGCCGGCCTAGGAGGCCAGGGTGGCGTCCAGGGTGATCTCGATGCCGGTCAGGGCAGCGGAGACGGGGCAGCCGGTCTTGGCTTCCTCGGCCAGCCGCTGGAAATCGTCGACGGAAATGCCGGGGACACGCGCGGCCAGGGTGAGGTGGCTGCCTGTGATCCCGGTACCGGGCTGGAAGGTCACGTCGGCCTTGGTGTTGATCTCCTCGGCCGTGTGGCCGGCCTGGGCCAGGGCGTTGCTGAAGGCCATCGAGAAGCACGCGGAGTGCGCTGCCGCAATGAGCTCCTCGGGGCTGGTCTTGCCCTCGGCGGCCTCGGCGCGCGCCTTCCAGGTGACGTCGAAGTTGCCCAGCCCGGAGCTGTCCAGGGTGGTGTTGCCGGCGCCTGTCATCAGGTCGCCATTCCATACAGTGTGTGCGGTGCGTGTTGTAGCCATGTCCACTCCTCGACGTCGTTGTGAATCAGGGGTCCGGCTGGTGCCGGAGCCTGCCGTGATCAATCCTAGGGATTCTGTGCGGCCGCCGCACGGGGGTTCCGCTGTCAGAGGATTGTGACCCGTACAGTGTCGTCATGGAACTTACCGAAGATGCGCAGGTGCCAGGGGCGCCCGTGGCGCGTATCGCCACGATTATGGTCAACGCCGTCGACGCCGGGCGCCTGGCGCAGTTCTGGGCCGACTTGTTGGGCACGGCGGTCTCCTCGCGCTTCGAGCAGTTCGTCTGGCTGGAACCCGCCGGCACCGGAGCCCCGCAGCTGGCCTTCCAGCAGGTCCAGGACCCCACGGAGGGCAGGCGGCGCCTGCACCTGGACATCCATGGGCCCGACCCTGCGGCGTTGCGCGCCCGCGCCGAGTCCCTCGGTGCCGGGTTCGTGGAGGGCAATGACATCGGCGACTTCCACTGGGATGTCATGCAGGATCCCGAGGGCAACGAATTCTGCATCGCCGGCGACTGACAAGCCGGTTTAACGGCGGCAGTTAAACGACGGCGGCGCCGCACCCCGGCGGGGGGAGCGGCGCCGTCATGGCCTGTGCAGTCAGCCGGTTACTGCCACAGGGTCGCGATCGCGACGTTGAGCAGTGCCAGGCCGCCAACGCTGTTCGCGAGGCCCTTGCTGATCGGCTCGCCCTTCTTGTATTTGCGGCGGCCAATGAAGGCCAGGACGCCGACGATCAGGGCGATGACAAGCTTGACCCCGAGCTTGGCGTAGTTGGCGTTCATGTCCAGGGCCGGGATCAGCCCCATCATGATGATGCCCGTGATCAGCTGCAGCATCGCGCCGTCGAACTGGCGCGGGTGGACGGTGGGCTTCTTCATCTGGCCGATCCAGATGCCGACAATCATGGCGGCGCCGATGATGTGCAGGAAGACCATGACGTTATAGACGATGTTCATGGCATCAGTGTAGCCAGAGTCTTCTACGCACCGTAGTAGGACCCGCCGCGGCCCCGGGGCGGAACAGCAAAAACGGCGACGGCGGCACGGGCGCCCGGTGGTTTCCCACCGGAACCCGCACCGCCGTCGCCGTCGGTGTGCGCTTTTAGACCCTAGAGTCCGAGGTCGGCCTCGAAGGCGCCTTCCTCAAGGCGTGCCTTCAGCGTCTGCAGGAAGCGTCCCGCGTCGGCGCCGTCGACCAGACGGTGATCGTACGTCAGGGAGAGGTACATCATCGAACGGATGGCCAGCGAGTCATCGCCGTTCTCGTCGGCGACCACTACGGCCCGCTTGACGATCGCGCCGGTGCCGAGGATGGCAACCTGCGGCTGGTTGATGATCGGGGTGTCGAACAGGGCACCCACCGAACCGATGTTGGTGATGCTGAAGGTGCCGCCGGAAAGCTCGTCCGGGCCGATCTTGCCGTTGCGGGTGCGGTCGGCGACGTCGGCAATCTTGCCGGCCAGGCCGGCCAGGTTCAGGTTGCCGGCGTCCGAGATGACCGGAACCAGCAGGCCCTTGTCGGTGTCCACCGCAATCGCCAGGTGCTCGGCGTTGTGGTAGGTGATCTCCTGCTTGTCCTCATCGTAGGAGGCGTTGACCTTCGGGTGCTGCTTCAGGGCCTCGGCAACAGCCTTGGCGATGAAGGGCAGGAAGGTCAGCTTGGAGCCGTTCTGTGCCTGGAAGGAGTTCTTGGCCTTGGCGCGCAGCTTGGCAACCTTGGTCATGTCGACCTCATGGACCTGGGTCAGCTGGGTGGAGATGTCCAGCGACTCGCGCATGCGGCGGGCAATAACCTGGCGGATGCGCGGGGCCTTCTGCACGGTGCCGCGCAGCGAGGACACTGCACCTGCGGATGCCGCGGCTGCCGGCGCAGATGCGGCGGGGGCTGCCGCAGGTGCGGAGGCGGCCGGTGCTGCCTTTGCCTCGGCAGCTGCCAGCACGTCCTGCTTGCGGATGCGGCCGCCGACGCCGGTGCCGGTGAGGGCCGCGATGTCGACACCCTGCTGGTTGGCCAGCTTGCGGACCAGGGGAGTGACGTAGCCGGACTCTGCCGGTGCGGCAGCTGCTGCCGCGGGCGCGGGAGCTGCCGGAGCGGCGGGAGCTGACGGAGCAGCCGCTGCGGGAGCTTCCTGCTTGGGAGCCTCCGGTGCTGCTGCCGGTGCGGGGGCGGCCGGCGCTTCCTGCTTGGGAGCTTCCGGTGCTGCTTCCTGCTTGGGGGCCGCGGCGGGCCCGGGTGCGGCCGGTGCCGCTGCGCCGGAACCGATGACGGCCAGGACGGAGCCGACCTCGGCCGTCTCGTCCTCGTTGACGCGGATTTCCAGAAGCGTTCCGGCAACCGGCGACGGGATTTCGGTGTCGACCTTGTCGGTGGAAACCTCGAGCAGCGGCTCGTCGACCTCTACGTTGTCGCCGATGCTCTTCAGCCAGCGGGTCACAGTGCCTTCGGTGACGCTTTCACCCAGGGCAGGCAGCGTGACGTCGTGTCCTTCCCCCGCTGGAGCAGAATCCGGAGCGGCGGCAGGGGCCTCGGCGGCCGGAGCCTCCGCGGGAGCCTCTTCTGCGGCCGGCGCAGCTGCGGCGGGAGCCGGTGCCTCTTCGGCGGCTGCGGCCGGAGCCTCTGCGGGGGCGGCCTCGCCGGAGCCGATGCGGACCAGCGGGGCGCCAACTTCAGCGGTCTCGTCCTCGGCGACGAGGATTTCCTCGATCACGCCGGCGATCGGAGAGGGGATCTCGGTGTCGACTTTGTCGGTGGAGACTTCGAGCAGCGGCTCGTCCACCTCTACCCGGTCACCGACCTGCTTGAGCCAGCGGGTGACGGTTCCTTCGGTGACGCTCTCACCGAGGGCGGGCAAGTTAACGGATTCAGACATGTCGTCCCCGTTCTCCTTATTGATCTTTAGTGCGGATGATTGCTGCCTTGGTCGAGCTTAGTGCACCCGGCTTTTCGGGCCGGGTGCACCAGGCTCTGAGTTCATGCGATGGTGCGGGCGGAGCTGCTAGCCGTGGAGGGGCTTGCCCGCCAGCGCCAGATGCGCCTCGCCCAGGGATTCGTTCTGGGTGGGGTGGGCGTGGACCAGCTGGGCCACGTCCTCCGGGTAGGCTTCCCAGTTCACGATCAGCTGTGCTTCACCGATCTGCTCGCCCATGCGGGCGCCGATCATGTGGACGCCGACCACGGGGCCGTCCTTCTGGCGGACCAGCTTGACCAGGCCGGACGTGCCCAGGATGGAGCTCTTGCCGTTGCCGGCCAGGTTGTATTCCTGGGTCTGGATCTGGTCCTCGCCGAACTTCTCCTTGGCGGCCTTCTCGCTGTAGCCGACGGTGGCGATCTCGGGTTCGGAGTAGGTGACCTTGGGGATGTTGACGTCCTCGACGATGACCGGCTTCAGGCCGGCGATCTCTTCGGCGACGAAGATGCCCTGCTGGTAGCCGCGGTGCGCCAGCTGCACGCCGGGGACGATGTCGCCGACGGCGAAGATGTTGCCGACGCCGGTGTGCAGGCGCTCGTTGGTGATGACGAAGCCGCGGTCGATCGTGATCCCGGCCTCTTCGTAGCCGAGGTTCGCCGTGACGGGGCCGCGGCCCACAGCAACAAGCAGGAGGTCGGCCTCGAAGGTCTTGCCGTCCACGAGGGTGACCTTGACGCCGTCGTCGTTCTGCTCGACGCCCTGGAAGAAGACACCGGTGGAGAACTTGATGCCGCGCTTCTTGAAGGCGCGCTCGAAGGCCTTGACGATCGTGGCGTCCTCGTTCGGAACCAGCGACGGGAGGCCTTCGACGATCGTGACGTCGACGCCGAAGGACTTCCAGACCGAGGCGAACTCGACGCCGATTACGCCGCCGCCCAGGATGATCGCGCTCTTAGGGATGTAATCCATGGTGAGGGCTTCGTCGGAGGTGATGACCTTGCCGCCGATTTCCAGGCCCGGCAGGGTGCGGGAGTAAGAGCCGGTCGCGAGGACAATGTTCTTGCCCTTGTACGCGGTGCCGTTCACGACGACGGTGTCGGTGCCCTGAAGCTTGCCTTCACCCTCAATGACGGTGATGCCCTTCTTGCCCTTGATCAGACCCTGCAGGCCCTTGAACTTGCCGGCAATGATGCCGTCCTTGTAAGCGTTGACAGCCGTGATGTCGATGCTGTCAAGGGTCACGTTGACGCCGTACTTGGCCGAGTCGCGGGCGTGGTCCGCCAGCTCTGCCGAGTGCAGCAGGGCCTTGGTGGGGATACAGCCGTTGTGGAGGCACGTGCCGCCGAGCTTGCCCTTTTCGATGAGGCCGACGGTGAGGCCAAGCTGGACAGCACGCAGTGCGGTGGCGTAGCCGCCGCTGCCGCCGCCGAGTACCAGGATGTCGAATTCTTGCGCAGTTGCCTGATCGGCCACTAAAACGCTCCCTCGCGTGAACGATGACACGAGAGTACGCATCATCTGGTCTTGGAACCTGTCTGCTGTGATTGTGCCAGCCGGCCGGTTCCCTTTCATTTGTGACTACTACATTGGGGTCTGCTTCTGGGAAACAAGGTTTACCTTAGCGAACCACTAATACATGCTCCACCTTGCCATGGCGTTTGTGGAGCGCTTGTGTCCAGTGTCACGCGCCTTTGTGGCCGGGAAGGCATCGCCGCCCCGGCCACAAAGCCGCGATGCGCGCTAGACGGTCTTGGTGAGGATGTCCTCGACGTAGGCCACCAAGGTGCGGACGGTGCAGCCCGTGCCCTGTTTGTGGTTGTAGCCGTAGGGGCTGCCGTTATTAAACGACGGGCCGGCGATGTCGATGTGCGCCCACGGGATCTGTTCCCCGTCCTTGCCCTTGCCAACGAACTCGCGCAGGAAGACGGCCGCCGTCATCATGCCGCCGTGGCGTTCGCCAATGTTGGCGATGTCGGCGACCTGGGAGTCGAGGCTGGCCCGGAGTTCTTCCGGCAGCGGCATGGGCCAGACGAGCTCGCCGGCCCGGTCCGCGGCGGTCTTGATGGCGCCGGTAAGGGAGTCGGAACCCATCACGCCGGCCGTGCGGTCGCCCAGAGCAATGAGCTGGGCGCCGGTGAGGGTTGCGACGTCGATGATGGCATCCGGGAATTCCTGGCTGGCGGCGACGATGCCATCGGCCATGACCAGGCGACCCTCGGCGTCGGTGTTGAGGACCTCGACGGTCTTGCCGCCGAACATCGTCAGAACGTCCGCCGGGCGCTGTGCAGCGCCGGAGGGCATGTTCTCGGCGATGCAGAGCCACGCGGTCGCCTTGACGGGCAGCCCGAGGCCCGCGAGGGCCAGGACGGTGTTGAGGACGACGGCGGCACCCGCCATGTCGGACTTCATGTCGCCCATGCCCAGGGCCGGCTTGATGGAGATGCCGCCCGTGTCAAAGGTGATGCCCTTGCCCACGAGGGCGATCTTGGCCGTGGCCTTCGCCGGGGCGTATTCGACCTTTACGAGGCGCGGCTGCCGGGTGGAGCCCTTGCCGACGCCGAGGATGCCGCCGAATCCCTCCTTCTCAAGACGCTTCTCGTCCCAGACGGTCACCTTCACCGGCAGGCCCTTGGACAGTTCCTTGGCGGCGTCGGCAAAGGACTCGGGGTAGAGGTGGCTCGGCGGCTGGTTGACCAGCGTGCGGGTCGCGTTCACGGCCGTGCCGATCAGGGATGCCCGGTTCAGGACCGGCGCCAGCGCCTTGTCCGTGGCGAAGTCGGTGCGGATGATGACGTTCTTCACCGGGTCCTTGAGCCCGTCCTTGGAGGACCGGAACTCTGCATAGGAGTAGGCGCCCATCGCGGCGCCCTCGGCGACCGCCGCGACCTCGGCCAGGGTGGTCGTGGGCAGGGCCAGGGTGACGGTGGCGACGCCGGCCAGCTGGCGGACGGCCGAGCCAGCGGCGCGGCGCAGTGCCTCCTCGGAGAGCGGCTGCGTGGCCGAAAGCTTGCCGACGCCGGCGAGCAGCAGGATGGTCGCTCCCGCCTCGGGCAGGCCGGGCAGCCGGTGAGCCTGGTCCGCCGCGCCGGTGATGCCAAGAACGCTCAGTGATTCCGCCAGGGCCTCCGCGGCCTTGGCCGTCAGCGGATTGTCGAGCAGAACGGGGCCGTCAGGACCCTGTCCGACGCCGATGACGAGGGCATCGCTGGGGGACTTCTTCAAATCCCCTGCGACTGCACTAAGTTTGACTTCACTATTCTTGACCACGAGGACAGTCCTCAATTCTCTGTGATGGTTCTCGGTGATATTCGGCAGGAACTGCATGTTTGGCGTCCTGCCACGGATCCCGGGGCGCCGTCGGTCTGGGACGCAACCCGGTGTCTGCAAAACAAGCCCTAGGGCCATCACCGATCGTAGTCTCTCGACCGTGCGGAAATTCAATCGAATGAGAGCTGGAGCACACCCCGGGCAGGAATTAGCCCGGGCGCCGGGGCGTTGTATTGGTAGAGACGCTGCGGAGCGGTGAGTGCTCCATGGGACTGGCCGGCAGGATCCGCCTGACTGGCCGTTCTGCCAGGCACCGCCCGAATGGCGGATTGCGCCCCACTTCTCCCACCGCCGCCATCGTGAAAGGAACACGCCGTGATTGAACGGATTTCCGGCTCTTTGCTGGATCCCCAGTCGCTCTATATCCGTGATGACGCGCTGTTCTCCAGCACCGAACTGCGCGGACTCAACCTCGTCATGGGGTTCACCGGCTTCGCCGACGCGGGCCACGTGGTCCGGCAGATCACCGCTGAACTGCTGGACACGCTCGATACCGAGATGATCGCCGAGTTCGACGCCGACCAGCTGATCGACTACAGGTCCCGGCGCCCGCAGGTCAGCTTCGTCGAGGACCACCTGCAGGACTACCAGGCACCGAGCCTGGCCCTCTACCGGCTGGTCGACGGACTGGGCAGCCCGTTCCTGCTCCTCGCGGGGTTCGAGCCGGACCTGCAATGGGAGCGCTTCGCTCGCGCCGTCGTCGGCCTCGTCGAAGAGCTCGACGTCAACCTCGTCACCTGGATCCATTCGATCCCGATGCCCGTGCCCCATACCCGGCCGGTCGGTGTGACCGTGCACGGCAACCGGCCGGAGCTGATCGAGGGAATCTCGGTCTGGAAGCCCACGGTGGAGGTGCCGGCCGCGGTGGGCCACATCCTGGAGCTGCGGCTGACGGAGGCCGGCCGGAACATCGCCGGCTATGTGATCCATGTGCCGCACTACCTGGCCGAAGCCGAGTACCCCACGGCCGCCGTGGCCGGGCTCGAGTACCTGGGCGCGGCAACGTCGCTCATGCTGCCGACCGATCGTTTGCGCGAGGCGGGACGCGAGGTGGGCCGGCAGATAGCCGAGCAGATCGAGGCATCCGAGGAGGTCCAGCAGGTGGTCTCACGGCTGGAGACCCGGTACGACGAAAAGGCCGAGGGGACGGTCCGGAGGTCGCTGCTGGCTGATGAGAACGACCAGCTCCCCAATGCCGACGCCCTTGGTGCCGCCGTCGAGGCGTACCTGGCCCGTAAAGAACCCGGCGAATAAATACTATTTATCATGAACCGGGCATAATGGGGGAGTGACCTCTCCCCGCGCCTGGCTGATCTGGATCGTCGGGATCTTCGCCTATCTCGTGGCGGTCAGCCAACGGACCTCTTTCGGTGTGGTCGGCCTGGAGGCAACGGAACGCTTCCACGCCAGCGCCGCGGAGATCTCCTTCTTCACGGTGCTGCAGCTGCTGGTTTATGCGGCGCTGCAGATTCCCGTGGGGATTCTGGTGGACCGGTTCGGCTCCCGCGCGATGCTGGCGGGCGGTGGTGTCCTGATGGGACTCGGCCAGCTTCAGCTGGCGTTTGCCGACAACATACCCGGCGGAGTCCTGGGACGCGTCCTGGTGGGCGCCGGTGACGCCATGACGTTTATTTCCGTCATCCGGCTTATCCCGCTCTGGTTTGCCCCGGGGCGCGTCCCGCTCCTGACGCAGTTGACCGGCATGTCCGGCCAGCTCGGCCAGCTCTTCAGCGTGGTGCCGTTCGCCATGATCCTGCACTCCGCGGGGTGGACGCCGGCCTTCCTGACGCTCGCCGCGATGTCCGGCCTCGCCGTCGTGCTGGTGCTGATCCTGCTCCAGGACCTTCCGCCCGGGCACTCCGCACCGGCACAGTCCCAGGGGCTGCGCGCCACCGGCATTTCGCTGGGTCACGCCTGGCGGCAACCCGGGACCCGGCTGGGGCTGTGGAGCCACTTCACCGTCCAGTTCAGTGGCACGGTTTTTGCCATGACGTGGGGCTACCCTTTCCTGATTTCCGCCGAGGGGCTGGACCGCGGCACGGTCTCGGCCCTTATGGCGCTGTACGTCGCCGGCGCCATCGCCGCCGGACCGCTGATGGGCAGATTCGTTGCCCGGCATCCGCTGCGGCGCTCCACTATGGTGCTGCTCATTTCCGGATGCACCGCTGCCGCCTGGGCGGCAGTTCTGCTGGTGCCGGGACGCGCGCCGCTCTGGCTCTTGGCAGCGCTGGTGGTGACCCTCGCCGTCGGCGGCCCCGGTTCCATGATCGGCTTCGATTTCGCCCGGACCTTCAACCCGGCCCACCGGCTCGGCACCGCCACCGGGATCGTCAACGTGGGTGGCTTCATCGCCGCGCTCGTGTCCATTTACCTGATCGGGCTGGTGCTCGACGTCCTGCATGCCACCGGGTTCTCGCAGGGGGAGCTCTACGGCCTGGATCCGTTCCGCGTGGCCCTGAGCGTGCAGTTCCTGCTGCTGGCCGGGGGAGCAGGAGCCATCGTGGTGACCCGGCGGAAGGTCCGGCGCCAAATGGCGGCCCAGGGAGTCATGGTTCCACCCCTGCTCAAGTCCCTGGCCGAGCAGCGCAGGCTGGTCGCGGAGCGCCGCCGCACGCCCTGAATATGTGGTGGGCCGGGCTGATCGGTCATCCGTATGGCTGAAGTTGTTCATTATCGGGGTTGAACTAACTCAGAACGAGCGTTGGAGATGTGGACGCCAGCTTAGGGTGAAGGCATGTTCAAACCGATCCAGTCTCTGAGGCTCCTCGCGGCACCGGCCACGTCCGTGCTGCTTCTGGGGACTCTCTTTATCCTGGAGGAGCGACATTTCGACCAGAACAGCGCCCTTCTGTTGGCGCTCCTGACCGGCGTCGCTGTGGCCGAGGTCCTGCCGGCCGCTGCCGTGGGGCTGGTTTTCGCCGCCTTGGCCCTGCAGAGCCTGAAGGTTTTCCCGTTGGTCTTTCTCTCGGGCGTGCTGAGCTACGCTGTCGTTCCGGTGGTCATCTTCGTCGCCGTCATCGGCTGGAAAGCCCGGAACCGGTGGGTCCTCCCCGTTGCTGCTGTCGTATTTGCCGGCATCATCACCGTCAACTGGTTCACCGACCAGACCTGGATCAACATCATCTTCGCCAGCCCGATCTACGGCAGGGGATTACTGCGAACTCTCACCTACGCCTTTCTGATCTTTGGAGCCTTCGCCGCCCTGAACCTCGCCGCCTGGGCCGTCGGTGTGGCAGTAAACAACGCCTCGAGGAGCCGAAGGGCGCAGCTCGCGGCGGAAACACGGCTGCGGGAGACCGCGACCGAACTCGCCATCGAACAAGAACGCAACAGAATCGCCGGGGAGCTCCACGACGTCCTGGCACATTCACTGACAGTCATCGTGGCCCAGGCCGACGGAATACGCTTCATCCACCGCACAGAACCGGAAACCGTGGAAGAAGCATCCAAGGTCATCGCCGAATCGGCGAGGACCGCCCTTGTCGAAACGCGCCGGCTCATCGAAGGCTTCTCCACGGAGCTCAGCAACCAACCGACTCACAAAATTGAAGACCTGGTGATTCTTGCCGACCGTCTGAGCTCCAGCGGCATGGCGGTCACGATCGAAACGACGGGCCAGCCATGGGACATGACCGCCGCCCAGCAGCTAACGGTCTACCGCCTGGCGCAGGAAAGCCTCACAAACGCCTTCAAGCACGGAGACCGGAGCCAGGGTACGCACCTGCACCTGGTGTGGACGGCAGGATCCCTTGAGCTCCGCATCAACTCCTCGCTGATCACCAGCCCGGCCGCGACGACAAAGGCCACCCCATCGGGCCGCGGGATAGCAGGAATGAAAGCCCGCGCCGCAGCCGCCGGCGGATGGGTGGAAACAGTCCGCGGCGAAGAGACCTTCGAAGTACTGGCCTTCCTCCCGTCGGCCGGACCTAGGCAGCAGGCAGCGGCCGCCTCCAACGGGCCCCGCCTGCGCTCATTGGAGGGAGCACAACCATGACGACCACACCGATCCGGATTGCCCTGGCCGATGACCAGCCGCTGTTCAGCGCCGGGCTCAAAATGATTCTGCGCAGCCAGGCGGACATGGACCTTGTCGGCGAAGCCGTCAACGGAGAGGCCGCCGTCGAACTCGTGCAGGAGACCTCCCCTGATGTGCTCCTCATGGACATCCGCATGCCTGTCATGGACGGCATCACGGCCACAAGGACGATCCTGGAAAAGTCCACTGGAACTGCCACCAAAATCATCGTGCTGACCACGATCCAGCATGACGAAGCCGTCGTCCGAGCCATCCAGGCCGGCGCCGCCGGTTTCCTGACCAAAGACACCACACCGGACTTCCTGCTGGCCGCCATCCGAACGGTTCACTCGGGGCACTCAGTCATCGCTCCGGCCATCACCAACGAACTGCTACGCGACTACACCACGCCCTCTTCCGGGAACGACGCCGCGCTGGCAGACCTGTCCGGAAGGGAGCGCGACGTGTTTCTCCTTACCGCCAAAGGGCTGGGAAACGCCGAAATCGCGGCCTCACTGGTACTCAGCGAAGCCACTGTGAAATCCCACGTCGGCAGCATCCTGGCGAAACTGAAGCTGAAGAACCGCATCCAGCTCGTCGCCTTCGCTTACGAAAACAACGTCCTCAACTAGCCCTCACAGCAGCACCGCCCCACCCTCCGACGCCGTCCCAATACGGGAAGGACAGCCACCGCTTTGCCCAAAACAACCGAAGGAGCCACCATGAAAAAGAAGATCTTCGGCGCTGCCGTGCTGATCGTAGGCACCGGCGCCGCCCTGGCCGCGGCCGCCATCCCGGCCGCGTCGGTCACCGCGTCCCCGGAGCCCGTCCCAGGGATCATCCGCCAGGCAGAGGCCTACGCCTCAACAGATCCGATAGCCGAAAAGGGCATGCAGGAGGCTGTCCGCCGCTGCATGGCCAAGGCCGGCTTCGACTACACACCGCCCGCCTCCGAGACGACTATGGACCTCAACGGAGCCATCGGATTCAAACGGCTCACGGTCGACGCCGCCAAAGCCAGCGGCTACGCCAGCACCCGACCGCAGGGACCTCACGAGCCGGCTCCCGGGTCCGCAGACGGCAAACTCTTCGCCAATCCAGCCTTCACCAAGGCACTCACCGTGCCCGGGGACACCGCGTCAATGACCACGGTGGACGGTATGGGAACGTCCTCCGGCGGATGCCGCGGCGAAGCCATGACACAGATCTACGGCAGCGCGGAAAACTACATGCTCGCCACCGGCATCGCCTCCAACTGGTTTTTCCCGGCCGCCCTGTCCGCCTCCGGCGACTCGGGCATTACCAAAGCAGTCGCTGACTGGGCGGCCTGCATGAAGGAAACCCCTTACGCCTCGTTTTCTAACCCGGGGCAGGCCGCCGATGCCGGTAAAACTGCGGGCGGCCAGGAAGAGTTCAGAATCGCCGTGACCGACGCCGTCTGCCGGGACAAGACCGGGTTCCACGCTGCCCTGGACAAAGTCCTGGACAAATACCTGACAACCCGCATGCAGGAACTCGCCCCGCAGATCGCGAAGGTCAAAGAGATTCGCCGCGCCGCGGACGCGAACGCGGCAACGGTGGAGGCCACTGCATCGAAATAGTGCGGTTTAGTGCGGTTTGGCGAAAGGCCGGCGTCCTGTCAGCATTCGGGGGGCGGGGGGAGGACACCGCCCGTTGGCGCTGGTTCCGCCATAGTGGTTCCGACTTCGTCGCGGTTATCCACATAGCGCAACCCGGTACTGTCGCCGGGGACGCAGCCGCCGCGAAGCTGGACTTATGACAGCTCCCGATCACCTGAGAATTACCGGCCCCGAAGACATTCTGGGCTTCATCCCGCACTCCCTCGGTTACTGGCCGGAAGACAGCCTCGTGGCCATGACCTTGCAGGGCAAACGCCTCGGAGCCACCTTGCGGGTCGACCTCCCCGTGCCCGGAGGCGGCTCAGGCCGGAGGGACATGCTGGCCGGTTTTGCCCGGAATGTCGTGGCCTATCTGCAGGCGGACGACGCGGCTGACGGTTCGCTGCTGGCCTTCTTCACTGACGCTGAGGCCGGCGCCGACACGCAGACGGACAGCGCCGGCGACGGCCATGCGTGGGCGGACCTGCTCAAAGAACTCGAGCTTGCCCTTGAGGCAGCCGGATTGCCCGTGAGGGACGCCTGGATTATCGGTACTGAGTTCTGGCGCAACGCAGACTGCAGCGATCCGGAATGCTGTGGGATGCCCGGCCGTCCGGTCGAACAGATCAGGAACAGCAGGCTCAACGCCGAGATGGTCTACCGCGGCAGCAGCGTCGGCGCGGTCCCCGGCGCCCAGGGGACCACCCCGGCGCCGCTGCCGGTGGACCCCGCGGTGAGCCTTGCCGAGTGCGGCTGGGCGGAGCAATTCTCTCCTCGACGGCGGGACCGGGCCCAATTCGACCAGGTCCTCGACGTCTGGATGATGGCCATGCAGGCCGCCATTGGCCAGGAGCACCTTCCTGTCCCCACCGCGGGTGACGTGGCTAGGGGTGCCGTCCCCGACCCCGGAACCACCGGCTCCGGGACCGACGCCGGGACCGACGCCGGGACCGACGCCGGAACCACCGGCTCCGGGACGCCCGATCCCTGGACCATTGGCCGGCCGCTTCAGCTCTCACCGGAACTCGCCGGCTACCTGCGGGCCAGCCTGTGCATTCCGTCATGGCGGGATGCGGTCCTGGTGATGGCGGCCGCCGGACGGTCTGCGGCCGAACGCGGCGCCGAGGACTTCGGTATCTTCGACCCGGACCCCGGGTCCGCCGCTTTCCCCGATAACACGCCCGCCTCACGGCTCCGACCCACGCCCAGCCCCCTGCCGGGTCCAATGTCCGGCCGCACTTCCCGGTCCAAGTCCGCTCCGCGGATACCCCTGCCGGTGGCACCCGGCAGCGGCGGGTCCGCCGGCGGCGCCGTGCCTGCAGCCGGGGCTGTTCCCGGTTACGGGGAAGTCCTGCTCGGACTGGCGCCGTCGGTTCCGGACTGGACCCTGATGGTCGGGCTCGAGCGGGTCCTGGAACGGCTTGGCCGTCTTGGTGACGGGGAGGCAACGGCAGCCGCCGTGACGGCGCGGGGCTGGATCGAATGGTGCCGTGGCCGCGGCTCCTACGCCGACGCGCTCTACCGGCAGGCCTTGCAGGGCCAGCCGGGGTACAGGCTCGCGGAACTGCTGGCAGAGCTTGGCCGGCGCGGCACCCTTTGCGGCTGGGCTGCCAGGCGGGAGGCGGCCTGGCAGAAGTTTGCCCCGGACGCGGCATGAGGTCCTGACGCGGCGGGCGAAGCCGCCGCGATATCGTCGACCCGGCGTCGCGAAAGGCACCCGGCCTGAAAACCGTGAGACAATGGTTGCCGAGACCCGGTTGGGTCCGTGTATCAAGTGCCCTAAATGTTCCTTGGAAACAGGGAACATTAAGGCCGCGCCAGCAGTTCTACTAAGTGGCTCTGCTGGTCGTGGTTGCACCTGATGTTGAACACGGACTTGACAGGGTCATAGTGGTGTTGCCCGTATGGTGATTCCGCAGACCGCAGCTAGAAAGGTTTTCAGTGACCCCGTCTTCCGCGAAGAAGGAACCCGCCGACCAGGCCGAATTGTCCCCTGAGGAGAAGAAGGCGGCGACCAACGCCAAGCGCGCCGCCACGCGCGCAGCCAACAAGGCTGTCAAGGACGCCGCTTCCGCAGAGGGTGGCGACACCGTAACCGGAGTCGCCAAGCCTGAGCCCAAGAAGCGCGGGCCCAAGCCCGGCGCCAAAGCCGCGGCAGAAGCCGCCGGCAACTCTGCCAGTACGTCTGACGATGACGTCGACGCCGAAGAGGATCTCGACGACATCACGCCCGACGCCGCCGAGCTCGGCGACGAAGTAGAAGGCGAGGAAGTCGCCGGCAAGGCCGCGGCCACCACCGGCTCCGGCTTCGTCTACTCCGACGCCGACGACGACGACGCTCCGGTGCAGCAGGTTATGTCTGCCGGCGCCACCGCCGACCCCGTCAAGGACTACCTGAAGCAGATCGGCAAGGTCGCCCTGCTGAATGCCGAACAGGAAGTAGACCTGGCCCTGCGGATCGAGGCCGGTCTCTTCGCTGAAGAAAAGATCGCAGCCGACGACGGCACCATGGACCCGAAACTCAAGCGCGAGCTCGAATTCGTCATCCACGACGGCAAGCGCGCCAAGAACCACCTGCTGGAGGCCAACCTCCGCCTCGTCGTCTCGCTGGCCAAGCGCTACACCGGGCGCGGCATGCTGTTCCTGGACCTGATCCAGGAAGGCAACCTGGGCCTGATCCGTGCGGTGGAGAAATTCGACTACACCAAGGGCTTCAAGTTCTCCACCTACGCCACCTGGTGGATCCGCCAGGCGATCACCCGCGCCATGGCTGACCAGGCCCGCACCATCCGCATCCCGGTGCACATGGTGGAAGTCATCAACAAGCTGGCCCGAGTCCAGCGCCAGATGCTGCAGGACCTCGGCCGCGAACCCACCCCGGAGGAGCTGGCCCTCGAACTCGACATGACCCCGGAAAAGGTCGTGGAGGTCCAGAAGTACGGCCGCGAGCCCATCTCGCTGCACACCCCGCTTGGCGAGGACGGCGACTCCGAATTCGGCGACCTCATCGAGGACTCCGAAGCCGTGGTTCCCGCGGATGCCGTGAGTTTCACCCTGCTGCAGGAACAGCTGCACTCGGTGCTGGATACGCTCTCCGAGCGCGAAGCCGGCGTGGTAGCGATGCGCTTCGGCCTTACCGACGGCCAGCCGAAGACTTTAGACGAAATCGGCAAGGTCTACGGTGTGACACGTGAGCGCATCCGCCAGATCGAATCCAAGACCATGTCCAAGCTGCGGCACCCGTCGCGCTCACAGGTCCTGCGCGACTACCTGGACTAAGCGCCACTGGTCGCAGACCGGGTAAAGGTTCTCAGCAATGCGGGGTCTCTTCCCGCCCATCCTCACCGGAGGAACGGGCAGGAAGGGACCCCGCATTGCTTTTTGCCGCCGCAGCCGGGTGCACGGCACTTAACCGACCCGGCACCTGACGAAACAGCACTTAACGAATCAGGGCCCCTCCGGTATGGAGGGGCCCTGATGCAGTGGTCTCAGGTCGCCCGGAACCCTGCAGGGTGCCGGGCTGAAACCGGTGCGGTCTAGTCGACCGGAACCGGGGCCTTCTGGTGAAGGCGGTCAGTCTCATCATGCCAGTCTGAACTGAGCGGCTTGAGGGTCGGTTCTACGGCGCGTGCGTGGTGGCCGCAGAAAAGAAGCTCACCGCCGGAGGCACCGAGAACAACTCGGACATATGCCTGTGCTCCGCAACGATCGCACCGGTCTGCGGCGGTCAGTGTGCGGTCCGCAACTGCTGTTGTCATGTTCGGCCTCCTTAGTAGATCGGTATACCTATATAACCAGCATTCGTGGCCAAACCATGGCACGGATGGCCTACTTTCGCTGTCCGCGTATCACGTCTCAGTAACGGCGGGTGGCCGGAGAGCCCCCGCGGGGAGTGGCAGACCGTCGATCACCCGGAGTCCGACTAACCTAGGAAGTGCGTCAAATTCTGTGACTGCCGCCTGCGCACGCTGCGGTGGCTGTCCCGATCCTTTAAGGAGTTCACGACCCGTGGCACCCAGTTCTGATTACACCGCCCGGCACCTCTCCGTGCTGGAGGGCCTCGAGGCAGTCCGTAAGCGCCCGGGCATGTACATCGGCTCCACGGACTCCCGCGGCCTCATGCACTGCCTCTGGGAAATCATCGACAACTCCGTCGACGAGGCCCTCGCCGGCTTCGGCCACGACATCAAGATCATCCTCCACGCGGACAACTCAGTCGAGATCCACGACGACGGCCGCGGCATCCCCGTGGACGTCGAACCGAAAACCGGGCTGACCGGCGTCGAAGTCGTCTTCACCAAACTGCACGCCGGCGGAAAGTTCGGCGGCGGCTCCTACACCGCTTCCGGCGGCTTGCATGGCGTGGGCGCCTCGGTGGTCAACGCGCTCTCGGCCCGCCTCGACGTCGAAGTGGACCGAGGCGGCAAGACGTACAAGATGTCCTTCCGCCGGGGGGAACCGGGCCGGTTCAAGGATCCGGGCACCAAGCCGGACCCCGCGACCCTGTTCGAACCCTTCATCGACGGCTCTGTGCTCGATGTCGTGGGCAAGGCCAAGCGCGGCGTGACCGGAACCCGGATCCGCTACTGGGCGGACCGGCAGATATTCACGCCCGACGCCAAATTCTCCTACGATGACCTCGCCGCGCGTGCCCGCCAGACCTCGTTCCTGGTCCCCGGACTGAAGCTCACGGTCCGGGATGAACGCAGGATTGCCGGCACGCCCGGAGAATCGGGCCCGCATGAAGAGGTCTTCCACCACGACGGCGGCATCTCCGAATTTGTCGACTTCCTCGCCGCCGACCCCGCCGTCACGGATATCTGGCGCCTCCACGGTGCCGGGAAATTCAAGGAAACCGTCCCCGTCCTCGACGAAAAGGGCCACAGCCAGCTCGCGGAGGTCGAACGCGACTGTGAGGTCGACGTCGCGCTGCGCTGGGGGATTGGCTACGACAGCACGGTCCGGACCTTCGTCAACATCATTTCCACGCCCAAGGGCGGCACCCACCAGTCCGGCTTCGAGCAGGCCCTGCTCAAGACCTTCCGCAAGGCCGTGGAGACCAACGCCCGCAAGCTCAAGGCCGGCAACGACAAGATTGAAAAGGACGACATCTTCGCCGGCCTGACCGCGGTCCTGACCGTCCGGCTGGCCGAACCGCAGTTCGAGGGCCAGACCAAGGAAATCCTGGGCACCTCCGCCGTCCGGGCCATTGTGGCCAAGGTGGTGGAACAGGAGATCACCGCGAAGCTGACCTCCGCCAACCGCAACGACAAGGCCCAGTCCGCGCTGCTGCTGGAAAAGATCGTCAGCGAGATGAAGTCCCGCATCTCGGCGCGCGTCCACAAGGAAACCCAGCGCCGCAAGAATGCGCTGGAAACCTCCTCCATGCCCACCAAGCTCGCCGATTGCCGCACCGACGACGTCGGACGCTCCGAACTGTTCATCGTCGAAGGTGACTCCGCGCTCGGCACCGCCAAGCTGGCGCGGTCCTCCGACTTCCAGGCGCTCCTGCCGATCCGCGGCAAAATCCTCAACGTCCAGAAGGCCTCGGTGGGGGACATGCTCTCCAACGCCGAGTGCGCTGCCCTGATTCAGGTGGTGGGGGCCGGTTCCGGCCGCACGTTCGACATCAGCGCCGCCCGGTACGGCAAAGTGATTCTGATGACCGACGCCGACGTCGACGGCGCCCACATCCGGACCCTGCTCCTGACGCTCTTCTTCCGCTACATGCGTCCGATGATCGACGAGGGGCGCGTCTTCGCCGCCGTCCCGCCGCTGCACCGGGTGGAGGTCGTCAACGCCGGCCAGAAGGCCAACGAGATGATCTACACCTACTCCGAGGCTGAGCTCCATGTCCTGCTGGCGCGGCTCGCCAAAGAGGGCAAGCGCTACAAGGAGCCGATCCAGCGGTACAAGGGGCTGGGCGAAATGGATGCCGAACAGCTGGCCGAAACCACCATGGACCCGCGACACCGGACGCTCCGCAAGGTCGGGATCGAGAACGCCAAGCAGGCCGAAGAGACTTTCGACCTCCTCATGGGCTCGGACGTGGCGCCGCGCAAGGACTTCATCATTGCAGGCGCCGCCAATCTGGACCGGGAGCGCATCGACGCCTGACGTTCCGCCGGCGGGGACGGGCCCGGCGACGGAAATCTGTGCCGTCGCGGCTGCTTCGCCGGCGTCTGGTTCTCTCAACCTTTGCCCAAGGTGCTTCCGATAGCTTCATCTCACCCTTGCGGGCAAGGACGCCCGGATTGGATTCCGCAGCCGAATCCAGGAGAACCCTATGAAGCAACGCCGGAATATCCGCCGTGCGGCCATCGCCGCCTCGATCGGACTGGCGGCCAGCCTTGCGCCGCCCGCACTCGCTGACAACGGAACAAACACGGCACCCCTGCGCGCTGCCGTGTCGGCAACAAACATCATGAAACACCTCGCGGCCCTCCAGGCCGTCGCGGACGCCAACGGTGGCACGCGGGCTGCCAGCACTCCGGGATACGAAGCCTCCGCCCGGTACATCGAGCGCAAGTTGTGGGCCGCCGGCTACACCCCGGTCCGCCAAACCTTCCCCTACGAGCGCTACGACACCGTCTCGGCGTCGATGGAGCGCCTCTCGCCATCCCCGCGGACCTACGCCTATGACGCCCCGGACGGCTTCCTCGATATGAACTATTCCGGTTCCGGCAACGTCACGGCCCCGCTGAGCGCCGTCGACATCAACCTGGCCGGCGACCGGGCCTCCACCAGCGGCTGCGAGGCAGCCGACTTCGGCGGGTTCACGGCGGGCAACATCGCCCTGATCCAGCGCGGCACCTGCACCTTCCGGATCAAGGCGGACAACGCCGCCGCGGCCGGGGCGGCCGGCGTCATCATCTTCAACCAGGGCAATGCGGACCCGGCGGACGAGCGCTTTGCCCTCTTCGGCGGCACGCTGGACGCGCCTCAGGCAGGTATCCCGGTGGTCAGCACCAGCTTCGCCACCGGCGCCGAACTCGCCGGGCTGAACGGCGTCAGCATGCACCTCGCCGTGAACTCCACCGTCACCAAGCTGACCTCGTTCAACATCCTGGCCGACACCGGCGGACGCGCGGACCGCACCGTCCTGGTGGGGGCTCACCTGGATTCCGTGCCGGAAGGGCCGGGCATCAACGACAACGGCACCGGGACAGCCTCCATCCTCGAGACGGCGATCCAGCTGAAGACGTCGGGCCAGACCCCCGTGAACAGGGTCCGCTTCGCCTTCTGGGGAGGGGAGGAGCCCGGACTTGTCGGCTCCGACTTCTACACATCCCAGCTGACGGCGAGCCAGATCAAGGCGCACGCGGTCAACCTCAACTTCGACATGGTCGGCTCGCCGAACTTTGTGCGGTTCGTCTACGACGGCGACGGCTCCTCCTTCGGCACGAAGGGCCCCAATGGCTCCGGGCTCGTAGAGAAGGTCTTCCTGGACTACTTCAAGTCCCAGAACCTGCCTACTGCGCCGACCCAGTTCGACGGGCGCTCGGACTACTCCGGATTCATCAACAACGGGATTCCGGCGGGTGGCCTGTTCACCGGCGCGGAAGACCTTAAGACGGCGGCGGAAGCGGCAGTGTTCGGCGGGACACCGAACGTGGCTCATGACGCCTGCTACCACCAGGCTTGCGACACTCTCGCCAACGTCAACACCACTGTGCTGGAGCAAATGGCCGACGCGATCGCCCATTCGACACTGACCTTCGCCATGACCACATCGGCGATCAATGGAACGTCCAAGGGCAACGGGTCCGGCAACGTCGACCTCCAATTCAAGGCCAGCAAGCTGCTGAAATAGCGGCGCAGATGGCTATCCTGGCGCGAAACCGGCCGCTCCGCCGCTCCTGTGGCGGGGCGGTCCGGCGTGGGGGCCGGATGATAAGACTGGCAGGGGGCCGGACTTAGCCGAGCAGGCCGGGGACCAGCAGCAGGGCCGTCGGCACTGCCAGGAGCAGCACACAGCAGGCCAGGACAGCGGCGCGCAGCGGTTCCGACAACGGCGGCTGCGGCGAGAGCAGGCGGCTGACGCGTGACGCCGTCGTGCCCGCCGAGCCGCTGCCTCCGGTGGCGCCGGGCTGGCTGGGGTCGCCGTCGGCCACGCCGGGCTCGCCGAACGCCAGGCGCACCGCGGGGGTGGCCGGGGACCCGCTGGCCACAATGGCAATCGCCCTGATCAGGGTCGCCTTGCTCTCCGTCTTGAGCGCGACGTCGTCGGCCAGCATCTCGATCAGGGAGTTGACCGACTCCTGCGCCAGCCGGGTGGTGGGCAGCCACGGCAGCGCCTGGCGCCACGCGGCGAAGGCCCACAGCAGGAGGTGGTGGCGCTGGCTCAGGTGGGCGTTCTCGTGAATCAGCACGGCACGCAACTCATCGGGCTCCAGGGCGGCCATGAGGCCGTCGGAGAGAACCGTCACGGACCGTGCGCCGCCGGGCAGGCAGTACGCCACCGGCGAGTCCACGTTCAGGACCATCGTCCCCGGGCCGTCGGAGGACGGAGACGCCAGGAGGTCCAGCAGCTCGCGGTGGCGGCGGCGCTGGCGCTGGATCTTGTAGTAGGTCAGCAGCAGGGTAAATACCAGGTGCGCCGTCAGCAGGGCCGCGGCCGAGAGCGCAAAGATGTGCCAGAAACCCAGTTCCGTGGTGGGGGCATTGTGGAAGACCATGCCAGCCAGCGCCCGCAGGCCGGAGAGCAGGTTGTCCCCGACCGGCTCGAGCCCGTAAACCAGCATGGCGCCGATCATGGACAGGCCACCGGCCAGCGCGATCGCCTGCCACAACAGCATCGCCGTGAAGGGGGAGCGGGCCGGCCACTGGGCACGGGAGAGGAGGACAGGCACCGGCCACGCCAATGCTATCGCCAGGACCGCCAGAAAATATGAGGTCCAGAACATCGGGCGCTAGCTGCGGCCCAAAAGCTTGCGCAGGGTTTCTGCCTCGTTATCCGTGACGGAACCAATGAACCGGGCCAGGACGGCTTCGCGGTCCGGAGCGGAGCCGAGGACCTCGTGCATGAGTTCCGCGGTGTGGTCCGCACGGCTCGAGACGGCCTGGTAGCGGTGCGGGCGGGTACCGCGTTCGCGTTCCACCAGACCCTTCCGCTCAAGGCGCGAGAGTACGGTCAGCACCGTGGTGACCGCGAGGTCTTTGCCCACGTGTCCGGCGCTGCCGTCCTGGGGCTGGGTGCTTTGTGCGAGGAGGTCCCGCAGCGTGTTGGCTGTCGCAGCTTCTTGGCCTGCCCAGAGCAGGTCCATCACTGCCCGTTCCAGTTCACCGAGACTTGCCATTGCGTACATCCTTCTATGCCTGCCGCGCCGGCGTCATGCTGGGAAACTGCTGGTGCCTGCCGGGGCGGTGTGTGTGAATACTTCGTTTACAAATTTACCGCGTTTTGCGCATTCTTTCTACATGAAGTAGAACACGGCCGCCCGGCGTGTCGCCCCGCCGGCCCGCGGCGGCGGGAGAGGGTCTTTGTTCCATTGCAGGCCGTGACGTGCCGTGGGAGTCTGAGTTACGGGGAAGCGACGATGTGTTCTACACTCTGTAGAAGAATTACTTCTACGCCACGTAGAAGTTGCTCGGACCTAGCCAAAAGTAGGGACTGCCTTGGACGCCTTGGAAATCGCACGCTGGCAATTCGGAATCACCACGGTCTACCACTTCATGATGGTGCCGCTCACGATCGGCCTCGGGCTGGTGGTGGCTGTGATCCAGACGCTCTGGTACCGCACCGGCAAGCCGGAATATCTGCGCATGACCAAGTTCTGGGGCAAGCTCTTCCTGATCAACTTCATCATGGGCGTGGCCACCGGCATCGTGCAGGAGTTCCAGTTCGGCATGGCCTGGAGCGAGTACAGCCGCTTTGTCGGTGACGTCTTTGGCGCCCCGCTGGCCCTGGAAGCGCTGTTGGCGTTCTTCGTCGAGTCAACCTTCCTGGGCCTGTGGATCTTCGGCTGGAAACAGCTCAAGCCCGCCGTCCACCTGGCCTGCCTCTGGATCGCCGTCATTGGTTCCGTCTTCTCGGCCTACTTCATCATCGTGGCCAACAGCTGGATGCAACACCCCGTCGGCGTCGAAATGGTCAACGGCCGGCCCGTCATGACCGACGCGTGGGCCGTCTTCACCAACAACACGGCCCTGGTGGCCGTGCCCCACACTCTCTTCGGCGCCCTCGCCGTCGCCGGCGGGTTCCTGCTCGGCATTGCCTGGTACCACCTGTGGCGCCGCCGCCACGACGGCATCGACACCATCGGGGGCGACGGCAAGGTGATCCCCGGCGAAGCCGCCGGCATCCTCGGCCGGGACCGCAGTGACCACACCGTCTGGATCCGCTCGCTGAGGATCGGCGCCGTCGTCGCCATGATTTCCTTCGCGGGCACCGCCGTCACCGGAGATCTTCAGGGCAAGCTCATGTTCGAGCAGCAGCCCATGAAGATGGCCGCCGCCGAGGCTGCCTGCCATGATGGCACCGGCTTCTCGGTCCTCAGCGTCGGCAACCTCGGCGCCAAGAACTGCGATGACATCGTGGCCGTGATCGAGGTCCCCGGCATCCTGTCCTTCCTGGCCAAGGGCGACTTCACCACGGAGGTCAAGGGCGTCAACAGCCTGCTGGGCGAGTACCAGGCCAAGTACGGCACCACCCTGCCGGACAACCCCATCTACGGGGACCGCGCCGGACAGCAAATCCAGTACGTGCCCGTCATGGAAGTCACCTACTGGGGCTTCCGGATGATGATCGGCTTCGGCGGCGTGGCCGCCCTCGCCGCCCTCCTGGCACTGTGGGCAACCCGCAAGGGAACCGTGCCGGCCTCCCGCGGCCTCATGCGCCTGGCGGTGTTCGGGATCCTCGCACCGTTTGGTGCCAACGCGGCGGGCTGGATCTTTACCGAGATGGGCCGCCAGCCGTTCGTCGTCGCCCCCAACCCGGACCCCAGCGGCATCGACCAGGTCTTCATGTTCACCGCCGCGGCCGTCTCACCGGGAGTCTCGGCCGGAGAGATCCTGACCTCCCTCGTGGTCCTGACCTCCATCTATGCTGTGCTGCTGGTGGTGGAGGTCAAGCTCCTGGTCAAGTACATCCGCGGCGGCGTGGCCTCGGCCATGCCGGAACTTGTCCACGCCCCCGTTGACGAAAACGAGGACAACACCCCCCAGGGCGGTCCCGGCAAACCCGACGACGACGTCCTGGCGTTCGCCTACTAGGCGCCCGCCCGGCAACCCACCACCCAGCAACCCACACGAAAAATACGCAGAGGATTCTCAGCATGGAACTGCTACCCACCATCTGGTTCGTTGCCATCGCGGTGCTGTGGACGGGCTATCTCTTCCTCGAGGGCTTCGACCTCGGCGTCGGCATGCTGATGAAGGGATTCGCCCGGAACAACACGGAACGCCGCGTCCTGATCAACACGATCGGCCCGGTCTGGGACGGCAACGAAGTCTGGCTCCTGACCGCCGGCGGCGCCACCTTCGCGGCGTTCCCGCTCTGGTACGCCTCGCTGTTCTCCGCCCTGTACCTGCCACTCCTGCTGGTCCTCGTGGCGCTCATTTTCCGGGCGGTCGCCTTCGAATACCGCGGCAAGGTGGACAACCCCCGGTGGCGCGCCCGCTGGGACTGGGCCATCTCGGCAGGGTCGTTCGTCGCGGCCTTCGGCGTCGGCGCCGCACTGGCCCTGACCACCACGGGACTGCCGCTGAACGCCAACGGCGACCGAGAGGGCGGCCCGTTTGCCTGGTTCAGCGGCTACGCCGTGCTCGGCGGGCTCGCCGTCGTCGGTTTTTCCCTCCTGCACGGTCTCGGGTTCCTGGCCCTGAAGACCGACGGCGAGGTACGCCACCGGGCGCGGGCCTGGTTCGTCCGGCTGCTGCCCGTGCTGCTGCTGCCCATGGCCGGCTGGGCGGTGAGCCTCCAGCTCCTCAGCGGCGAGGCCTGGACCATCGCCGCCGTGGTCGGCGCCGTCGTCGCCGCGGTCCTGGCGTGGAATTTCGCCCGCAAGGGTGCCGAAGGCCGTGCCTTCATGTCGCTGGGTGCATTCCTCCTGCTCGGCAGCGCCTCCATCTTCGGTGCCGCCTTCCCCGTGGTCCTTCCGTCCACGCTGGATCCCGCGTTCAATCTCACCGTCTCCAACGCCTCGTCCTCGGACTACACCCTGGGCCTGATGAGCATCGTGGCCTGCATCGGGCTGCCGCTGGTCCTGGCGTACCAGGCCTGGACGTACTGGGTGTTCCGGCGCCGGGTGAGCGCAGTGCATATCCCGGAGGCGCACAGCTTCCTTCCCGCGATCGCCGCCAAAGCGCTGGCACCGAAGGACTAACTTCCCAGATGAGACCGTTCCCCGCCGGCCCCTCGACCCGTTCCGCCCTCTACCTGCTGGGACTGCTTGCCGCCCTGAAAGCCCTCTCGCTCGTGCTCATGGCGCAGGCTGTGGCATCGATGCTCGCCGGGCTCGCCGCTCATGACACCGCCTGGGCAGACCAGCTGGTTCTGGGCGCCGCGGGGGCGGTGCTGCGCTCACTGACGGTGTGGGGCCAGTCCGTGGCCTCACGCCGGGCGGCGCTCGGAGTGAAGGAGGAGCTGCGCTCGCAACTGCTGGAGCAGGCGCTCAGGAACGGCACGCGGTCTGCCGGGCCCGCCGACGGCGGCCTCGCCGTGCTGGCCACCCGGGGGCTGGACGCCCTGGATAGCTACTACACCCAGTTCCTGCCCGCGCTGGTGAACTGCGCGGCCATTCCGCTGCTGCTGGGCGCCCGCATCCTGTTCGCCGACTGGGTCAGCGCCGTGGTGATCGTGCTGACGGTGCCGCTGGTGCCGCTGTTCATGATCCTGATCGGGCGGTACACCGAGGAACGTGTCAGGGACGCCCAGTCCGCGCTGGCACGGCTCTCCGGGCACATGCTCGAGCTCGCCAAAGGCCTGCCCGTCCTCGTGGGCCTGGGCCGGGCCTCCGCCCAGCGCCAGGCGCTGGAGGACATGTCCGAGGAATATCGTTCCCGGACCATGGGGACTTTGCGCACGGCCTTTCTTTCCGCCCTGGCCCTCGAGCTCATCTCGACGATTTCCGTGGCGGTCGTCGCCGTGTTCATCGGCGTCCGCCTGGTCAACGGCGACATGGCGCTTGAGGCAGGGCTGCTTGCGCTCATCCTCGCTCCCGACTGCTACCTTCCGCTCCGGGAGCTCGGCACCGCACACCACGCCAGCGACGACGGCCGGGCAGCGCTCGCCGAAACCACAGCGGTCCTCGCGGATCCCGGAGCTGCGCCCCTGGATCCGACGCCGGCCTCCGTTCCTGCTGCCGGCCCGCCCGCCGTCACCGTGGACGGACTGACCGTCCGCTTCGGCGGACGCACGGACGCCGCCGTCGGACCGTTGAGCTTCACCGCCGCCGCCGGCCAGATCACGGCACTCGACGGTGCCAGCGGCGCCGGCAAGAGCACCGTGCTCGGAGTCCTCGCCGGGACCATCGGGACGGATGCAGGGACCGCCGTGTCCGGACGCCTCGGAGGATTCACGACGGCGGATCTCGCCTGGGTGCCACAGCATCCCGTCATGTTGGCTTCCACGGTGCTGGACGAGATCCGCCTGTATCTCGGCGTTCCCGCCGACGAAGCCGACGCCGCCACGGCCGGCACCGAGGCGGGCGCGGAAGCCGATGCGGCAGCGCAGCGGTGCCTGGCAGCCGTGGGCGCGGGGCACCTGGCGGCCAAGCACCCGGCCGAGCTGAGCCCGGGGGAGCTGAGGCGGGTTGCTCTGGCCCGCGGGCTGGCGAGGATCGAGGCCGGCGCCCGCGTACTGCTCCTGGATGAACCCACCGCCCATCTGGACCGGGGATCGGCCACACTGGTCAATCGGGCCCTCGCCGGGCTCCGGGGAAAGGTCACCGTGCTGCTCGTTGCGCACGACCGGCACACCCGGGACCTTGCCGACACTCTCGTCGCGGTTACGCCGGGAGCCGGCGGCCACCACGGCGGTGAACTTCCGGCCCTCGTCCCGCCACTGCCGGCATCCGCCGGGGGAGAGCCGGGCGTGCAGGCGGCGGCCACCCGGGCGCCCTTCCTCGTGGACGCCGCGGCGCCGGGCCAAAGCCAGACCCCGGACCCAACCCCGACCCCGGATCCGGCCCCGGGCCGCCCCGAAACCGGCCCCGCTCCTGCCGCGGCCGCCGGTTCGGTCAGCTCAATCGGCTCCGGCGCGGCCGGCCCGTCCGGTTCGGTCCCTGCCCAGCTGCGTCTCCTGCTGGCCCCGGTCAAGGGCCGGTTCGCCGCCGCCGGAGCCGTAGGCACGTTGGCGGCCCTGTTCGCCGTCGCCCTCGCGGGGCTGTCCGGCTGGCTCATCATCCGGGCCAGTGAACAGCCGCCCATCCTGTACCTGCTCACCGCGATCGTCGGCGTGAGGTTTTTCGGCGTCGGCCGGGCGTGCCTGCGGTACTCCGAGCGGTTGCTGCTGCACGATGCCGTGTTCGCCGCCTTGACCCGGCTCCGGGGCCGGCTCTGGGAGTCGCTGAGCCGCCGGGCGCTGTCCCTGCGCCGGCTCCTGCAGGGCGGCAACGTACTCGGCACGGTGGTGGACGACGTCGACACGGTCCGCGAGCTTTTGCCCCGCGTCGTGCTGCCGCCCGTGACCGCCGTCGCTGTCGCCGCGGCCGCAGTGGCCGGGATCGGACTGCTGCTTCCCGCTGCGCTGCCTGCCGTGGCCGCGGCAGCGCTGCTGAGCATCGTCGTTGCCCCCGCCCTGGCGTTGGCCGCCGACCGCATGTCTGCCGGCACCGAACAAAGCCTCCGTTCCGGCGTGCTCCGTCACGTTGCCGCAGCCCTGGACGCCCGCGCGGAACTGCACGCGAACGGCGTCAGCGCCCCCGTGCTCAATGCGATTGGCCGGGCGGACCGGGCCGCGACGGCAGCCTCACAACGGTCGGCATGGGCGGAGGGTCTCGGCCAGGCCCTGACCGTCCTGGCCTGTGCCGGGGCCGCCCTGGCCAGCGCAGTGCTGGCCGCCCCGCTCGCCCTGAGCGGCGCGGTCAAACCGGAGACTGTTGCCGTCGTCGTCCTCGTGCAGCTGGCCCTGGTGGACCCTTACGCGGCCATCACCACGGCCGTGCGACAGTATCCCGCGCTGCGCGCCGTGATGCGGCGGATCAGCGCGGCGGGAGTCCTGGAGGCCGGGGCGGACAGTGACGCGGACGGCGGCGCCCCAACGGGCGGACTGGTGCCCGTGGCTTCGCGCCCCGGCGGCCGGCCAGGGATTGAACTCGTGGACCTCGCTGCCGCGTGGCCTGGCGGCGGAAATGTCTTCAGCGGACTCACGGCCGAGGCCGGCCCCGGGCGCTGGCTGGCCGTCACCGGCGCCTCCGGCTCCGGCAAATCGACCCTGCTGGCCACGGTCCTGGGGTTCCTGCCGGCGGCCGGCGGCCACCTGTACCTGAGCGGACGCGCCGCCTGGTGCCCGCAGGAGGCACACCTGTTCGATTCGACCATCCGCGGCAACCTTCTCCTGGCGCGGCCGGAGCCAGCTCCCGCCAGGACGGACAGTGCGCAGCGTGGACCCGGCGGCGCCGTGGTGGCCAACGGGGACGAGCAAATGCGGGCTTCCCTCGACGCCGTCGGACTCGGCCCGATGCTGGCCCGGCTTGAGGCCGGCCTGGACACCCGGATCGGCCCGGGCGGGGCCTTCCTCAGCGGCGGAGAGCGTACGCGCCTGGCCGTTGCGCGCACGCTCATGACCGGGGCCGACGTCATCCTGCTCGATGAACCGACGGCGCACCTCGATGCGGAGTCAGGCAGGCTCATGCTCGCCGAATTGCGCGACGGGCTGCGCGACCGGACCGTTGTCCTGGTCACCCACAACCCGGACGATATCGACGCCGCGGACACCAGGCTGGACCTGGACGCCGCAGCCGCGGCTGCCGCCGTGGGCGCCGCGGGCGAGGGTCCAGCGGCGGCAGCCGTGCTGGCGCGCGGGTAACCCGCCTATTAGCCTGTTGCCATGAACCGCAACGGCGAGCTCCACCCCCGGCCCGCACTCGATCCCCGGCTGTCCTGGCGGCCGGCGGAGCGCCGCTACCTCGACGCGTGGGCCGGGCTGATTGCCCGCACGGCCGCCGTCGAGCAACCCGTCTGGTTCGAGCGCCAGGCGGATCTGGAACAGATCCTGGAGTCGAAAAATAACCCGGCAACGGCAAACACCATCATCGGCTTCGATCCGGAGGGCGTTGCCCGGGCTTACGGCCGGATCACCAAGAACCGCGACGGTGACAAGGCGAACGGCTCCGGCTGCGTTGACCCCGAGTGGCAGGGGAGCGGGATCGGCACCTCGCTGCTGGGCTGGATGGAACAGCGGACCAGGGACCGCTTTGCCGAGGACGCACGGCCGGCCGGAACTGTTGGGGATGCCGGCACAGCTTTGGCGGCCGGCGATGCCGGGGGGACCGGGGACGTCCCGCGCCCGAGACTGCGGCTCCATACCGAGCAGCAGCACCAGCACCAGGCCGCCTTGTTCGCCGGTTCCGGCTACGGCGTTGTCCGCTATTACAACGAGATGCACCGGCCACTGAACCAGGCTGTGCCTGAATCCTCCCTGGACCCCGGACTGGAGCTCGTCACTTTTGGGCCGGAGTTGCATGAACCGGTGCGGCTGGCGCACAACGCGGCATTCCGGGACCACTGGGGCAGCGAGCCCCGCGACCAGGAGGGTTGGGGCTTTGTGGTGAATGATCCGCAGGCCCGGCCGGACCTGAGCGGCGTCGTGCTGGACCGTTCTACCGGCACGGTGGCCGGGTACCAGTTGGCCACCCACGACGTCGGGGCCGCCCTGACCCGCGGCTTCCGCGAAGGCTACACGGAGCTCCTCGGCGTCCGGCGGGAGTACCGTGGCCGGGGCATCGCGCAGGTGCTTTTGGCCGATGCCATGCGCCGCTTCGCGGCCGCGGGCATGGACGTGGCCTCGCTGGATGTCGACTCGGAGAACCCGACCGGGGCCCTCGCGCTCTACATCAAGATGGGCTATGTGGCCGTCAACCGGAGCATGGCGTGGGACAAGGAGCTTCAGCCGGCAGCGCCGTAGGGGCCGCCTCGGGGAACCGCAGACCTGCGCCTGCCCGCCGGCCGTCCGCGCGCTGGTTCTTCGCGTTAGCCGTCCACGTCGTGGAGATGGTGGACGACGTCGTGCAGGAAATACTGCGCGAAGGTCAGGACAGTGAACACTGAGCCGTTGCTCCGGGTCCCCAAGCGGACCCAATCCTCCTCCGTTACCCGTGCGAAGGACGCTGCAATCTGCTCGCCCTCGGCCGTCAACTCGACGCCGACCTGGGCTGGATCGGCGTTGGCGTAGTCCTGCTCGATTGCCGTCTTGTCCTGGTCCCAGTCATCGAACCGGGCATCGTCCTCGGACAACATGAGGGACAGGCGGTGATCGAAAAGCGTGAAGACGTCCCGGACGTGGCAGCCATACTCGAGGACGGACCACGCTGCCTCGTTGGGCCGTTCCGTCGCGTCCGGACGTCGGAGGGCTGCACGCCACCGCGGGAGCATGCTGATGACGATCCCCGGCGCCGTGGCCGGGGTCGCGGCGGAGGCATCGAAACCGCACTCGGGGCAGGGCCGCGACAGGACCCAAGTCCAGTCCTTGGAATCCGGAATGATAGGCATTCCAGCAGTGTAGGTGCATTTGTTCCGCCGGGCATCCCGACCCGTCGCTGCAGCCGGTGCGGCACCCAGGTACGAGGCCAAAGCAGCACCGCCGTCGGCCGATGCTTTGACGACGTCGGCCGTGGCCGCCCAGTTGACGGCCCCGGTCCGAAGACGGACCGGGGCCGGGACGCTGCTAGAGGCTGGCCAGCAGGTCCTTCATCTCCTGGATTTCAGCTTCCTGGGCGGTCACGATTGCCTTGCTGAGGCTGATGGCGTCCGAGTTCTTGCCTTGGCTGCTTTCAGTCTTGGCCATCATCACCGCGCCCTCGTGGTGGGCGATCATCTGGGCCAGGAACAGCTTGGCCGCGTCGTTGCCCTGGGCGGCGTCGAGCGTCTTGAGGTCGTCGTCGCCCATCATCCCGTCGCCCATGCCATGGCCGGACGCCATCTGGGTGGGTTCGTTCCAGGTCTTGAGCCAGCCCGTCATCTGCGCGATTTCGGGTGCCTGTGCGGCCTTGATCTTGGTGGCGAGTGCGGTGATCCGCGCGTCCATGCCCTGTTTCCTGAGCATCATGTCGCTCATTTCCACGGCCTGGGCGTGGTGCGGAATCATCCCTTGGGTGAACATGGTGTCTGCCGCGTTGTGGCCTGCGGTTGCGGGGGCTGAGCTGGATGCCATGCCCATGCCGCCGCTGACCATGCCCGGCATGGTGTTAGTGGGTGTGCTTCCGGAGGTGCCGGCGCAGCCGGCAAGGGCGATGGCGGCGGAAATGCCGAAGGCAGAAATTGTGGCAGAAATGGTCAGGGTTTTCTTCATGGGGTCAAGTCCTTCAATCATCAATCGGCGTCGTGGCACGCCTGCGGATGACACGCCCGCGCCGCTGGAAGAACGGGATGGAGCGTGTCGGGTAAGTAGGGACGCCGGGCACGACACGGCGCGATCCCGTCTTACGTCCGGCTGATGGACAGATCGCCCGGTGAAGGACTTGCGGGGAGATAGCAGTAGGCCCAGACGGCGGCGTCGGCGTGCGTGTCCGGGTTGTGCATTGAGGCCGGTGCCGTGCCAGGCGGGGGCGCGGCCAGGGACGTCATTGCCGCCGAGGGCACACAGACCGAGTGCATTGACGCAGCGTCGGCGCAGTTCGATTGGCATACGCACGAAGCCGCTGGGGCAGCGGCCCGGCTGTCGGCCGTCAGGTCGGGACCGGCTGGGGTCGCAGGGCGCGGAGCCACGGAGTCATGGCCCATGGTGCGCTCTTGCAGGGCATGGGCGGCCGGATGAGGTGCGAGGTTGGTCTCCGGCCGGGAAGACGACCCCGCCGTTTCCGCGGAGGATGTCACCGCGGTCATGGCATGAGCGCCATGCATTCCGGTCATGATGTGCATCCCGAGGAATCCAGCCATGACCGCCAGCAGGCCCACTAGCAGGAATCCGCGGCGAAGGGCGGTTGCGGCATGGCCCATGAAAGCTGCGGCCATGGCATTCTCCCTCCGGTTGGCAGTGTTGGACGGTAGCCAGGTTAAGGCTACAGGCTGCGCATTGGCCGGGCCGTCGTCGGGATACTTGCTCCCGCTGGGCTAGCGGACTTCGATGACGCCCATCATTCCTTGGTCCTCGTGGTCCAGGATGTGGCAGTGGTACACGGAGCGGCCGGTGAAATCCTTGAAGTGGATCCGGACCTGCACCTGTCCGTTGGCGGGTATGTTGACGACGTCACGCCAGACGGGCTGGCCCGGCGCCTGCCTCTGTTCTTCGATGATCTGCATCGGCCAGACGTGCAGGTGGAAAGGATGGTCCATCGGGCTGGGATTGATCAGGGTCCACTCCTCCACCGTCTGCGCGGCCACGGTGGTGTCCGTCCGGCTTGCGTTGAATTCACGGCCGTTGATGGTGAAAGTCATTCCCATCCCCATACCGCCGACGGCGAAGGTCAGCTGCCGGCGAGCGGCAACGGCCGCGGTCCTCAGGTCTGCCGCTGCGGGCCGGGCCGGCACCGCCGGAGGAGGAGCGGCCGGGGCGCCGGAGACCGAGAGGGTCGCCAGCACGAGGTCCCCTATGCCCTGCGCGCCGTTGGGGGCTGGCCCTGCCGGTCCCATCACGCCGGCCATGCCGCCACGGTTGTAGTAGACGGCACCGAGAGTGGCGTCGCCCTCGACAGCTGTGACCAGGACATCTGCACGGTTGCCCGGCGCCAGCAGCACCTCGTCCACGTTCCGGGGTGTGGGGAAGCGGCCGGAATCCATGCCGAGGAGCTGCATCTGCTGCCCGTCCAGGCGCAGCTGCAGGTAGCGGGCCACGCAGGTGTTCACGATCCGCCACCGCTCACGCTCGCCCGGCCGGGCGGAAAGTTTCGGGTTGCTTTGGCCGTTGACCAGGACAAGTTCACCTTCCCGGCCGAGCATTCGGTCCATGGGCGAGGGGCCGGCGACGGTTCCGGAGCCGTCCAGGGTGATGTCAGAGACGACCATCACCCGCTCGCGGCTGACGTCCACGGGCTGTGCGTCCTCGACGATGATCGCACCGAACAGGCCGGCGAAAATCTGATCGGCGACCATGCCGTGATGGTGGGGGTGGTACCAGTACACGCCGGGCGGGTGATCCGCAGGGAGCCGGTAATCGTAGCGGAACGAGTGGCCGGGCTCGACGACGTTGAAAACGTTGTCTCCGTTGCCCTGGGGTGAAACGTGGAGTCCGTGGACGTGCAGGTTTGTCGGGACGTCCATGCTGTTGACCAGCTCGACGGCGAACACGTCCCCACCCCTCAAACGCAGGGTTGGGCCGGGGATTCCGCCGTTGTAGCCAAGCGCCGAGGCCTGCTGGCCGCCGAGCTGCACTGAGCCAGCTGACGCTTCGAGCCGGACCTGCAACTGTCCGTTGCTGCTGCGCAGCTGCTTCGGCTCGGTGAAGTCTCCGCCCGCGACGGACGCGAACCGGGAACTGACCGTCCACCAGAGCCCGGCTCCGCCGGCGGCTACGGCTGCCGTGCCGAGGCCGCCCAGCAGGAGCGCGTTCCGGCGGCTCATTGGGAGCACTATTGGTCCTCGCCGAGAACCTTTAGCTGCTCGCGGTATTGCTCCGCCGTCAGTTCACCCCGGGCAAAGCGTTCATCGAGGATCTGCCGGGCCCGGCTCCTGCCCGGGTAGGGCCCCTGCGGTCCCTGCATCCCGCTGTGACTGCCGCCTCCGGCAAACATGCGCACGGCGACCAGTACCAGCAGCGCTATGCCGATGAGCAGGAGTATGCCCCACATCCACATCCAGGCCATATTCATGCCGTAGCCCCACATCAAGACCGGTGCCCTTTCGCCTCAGACCATTGCTATTCCGATTCTTGGGCCGACCCCGGCTGCCCGGTAGAGTCCGAAGGCCTCCCCGTCCGGGAGCCTCGAGCTACACGCACTCACGGATATCGAGTGCGCGCATGCCCGGCCGTGCCCCGCCGGCCAAGGAAATCGGCGTCGCGGTTTCTCAGGTACGTGGGGGATGTGGAGGAGTATCATTCCTTCCGGGGGGCGGGCCTGGAAAGAGAATAGCCATGCTCAAGGACAAGCAAGTCGGCGCAGTGCTACCGGCAGCGGACATCGCCCGTGCACGGGATTTCTACCGCGATAAGCTCGGACTCGAACCCGAGAACGCGGATGCCGAGGACAACCTGCAGTACAAGTGCGGCGGCGGTACCGGGTTCCTCCTGTACCAGACGCCCAATGCCGGAACGGCCAAGAACACGCAGATCGGCTGGGTGGTCGATGACCTTCCGGGTGCCGTTGCGGAACTCCGGGCCAAGGGAGTCGTCTTCGAGGAATACGACTTCCCGGGCCTAAAAACGGAGGACGGCATCGCCACCACTCCGGACGGAAGCTCGGCCGCGTGGTTCCTGGACACGGAGGGCAACATCCTGAGCCTCAACCACATGCCCTAGCGCCGGCCCACAGGATGCGGGCAAGGCTTCCGGGACTGAGATCGCCGGAGGCAACGCCGGATCACGAATCCCGGCCGGAGCGCGACAGCGCCGCCGGCCGGATTTCGTTCGTCCGCGGTCCTACGTGTCGTTGCCGGCTTCCGGGTCCTCTGACCACGCCATGCTGGGTCCAATGGCGTCGATCGCCTGGGACAGCGGAATGCCGGAGCCGTCGCGGCGGCCATGCTCGCCGGGGAGTGAGCGCGCCACACCTGCCAGGGAGGACGCCTTGGCCGGCCCGTGCCCAGCCCAGCCGAGCAGCAGCGTGTCCTCGCCCTTGAGGAAACGGTGTGCCCGCACCCCGGCAGTCGCCCGGCCCTTGACCGGGTACTCGGCCAGGGCGGTGACCTTCGCGGCCCCGGGGGCTGTGCCCGGCAGCGCGCCTTCCGTCCCCGCGATGGTCACGACGACGGCGGCGGCGTCAGCGGGGCTGGCGGTCCCGAAGAACATCACCCGGTCCCCGGCGGCCAGCTTGATCCCGGCCATGCCGCCGGCGGTCCGGCCCTGCGGGCGGACGGCGGAGGCACTGAAACGCAGCAGTTGGGCCTGGCGCGTGATGAAGACGAGGTCGTCGTCGTCGGACCCGGCGGGGGCAACGCCCACCACGGTGTCCTTGTCCTTGAGCGCGATCGCTTCCCAGTCTTCGCGGTTCAGCGGATAGTCCGGCTGCACCCGTTTGACCACGCCCTGGGCGGTTCCGATTGCCAGAACCTGGTCCAGCGGCGCGAAGGCCACCAGCGATTCCCCCTTGAGCAGAGTGATGAAATCCTTGGCCGCTACCCCGCCGGCCATGTTGGGGGTACCCGAGGTTGGCGGCAGCACAGGCATGTCCATGACCTGCAGGCGCAGCATGCGGCCCTGCGAGGTCACGGCGGCGATCTCGCCGCGGGCGGTGGTTTTGACCACGGAGGAGAAGACGTCATGCCGGGTCCGCGGTCCGGCCTCGGCCAGGCTGTCCTGGTTGGCGGTGCGGGCAATCTGCCCGGACACGGTGAGGATGGCCCAGCAAGGATCGTCCGCGATCTCAAGGGCCAGCGGTGCGGCCTTGCCCTTGGCCCCGGCGGCTGCGCCCAGTGCCGCGGCGACGGTGGGGGAGACGGCCTCGGATTCCAGCAGGACGGTCCGGCGCGGTGTGCCGTACTTCTCCGCGATCTCGCCGAGTTCGTCGGACACCAGGGCACGGAGCAGCGCGGGGGAGCCCAGGATCGCTTCAAGCTCCGCGATCTCCCGGCGGAGCTCCTCTTGCTCCTTCTCCAGCTCGACCCGCGAATATTTGGTCAGCTGCCGCAGCCGCAGTTCCAGGATGAAGTTGGCCTGGATCTCGGAGAGATCGTAGATGGACATCAGCCGGGTACGGGCCTCGGCCACCTCGTCGGAGGACCGGATGATCTGGATGACCTCGTCAATGTCCACGATCGCGACCAGGAGGCCCTCGACCAGGTGCAGGCGGTCCTTCTTCTTGCCCAGCCGGAAGGCGGTGCGGCGCCGGACCACATTGATCCGGTGGTCCACGTAGACCGAGAGCAGCTGGAGCAGCCCGAGGGTCTGCGGCTGGCCGTCGACGAGCGTCACATTGTTGATGCCGAAGGAGTCTTCCATCGGGGTGTAGCGGTAGAGCTGCTGGAGCACGGCAGTGGGATTGAAGCCGTTCTTGAGCTCAATGACCAGGCGCAGGCCGTGCTTGCGGTCGGTGAGGTCCACGACGTCGCTGATGCCGGTGAGCTTCTTGCCGTTGACGGCATCCTTGATCTTCTCGATCACCTTCTCCGGGCCCACCATGTAAGGCAGTTCCGTGACCACCAGGCCGGTGCGGCGGGCCGAGAGCTGCTCGATGTCCACCTTTGCCCGGGTCTTGAAGGAGCCGCGGCCGGTGGCATAGGCGTCGCGGATGCCGTCCAGGCCCACAATCCGGCCACCGGTGGGCAGGTCCGGGCCGGGGACGAACCTCATGATGTCCTCGAGCGTGGCGTCCGGGTTGTCGATCAGGTGCCGGGCCGCGGCGATGACCTCCACCAGGTTGTGCGGGGCCATATTGGTGGCCATGCCGACGGCGATGCCCGTCGCGCCGTTGACCAGCAGGTTGGGGAACGCGGCCGGCAGCACGTCCGGCTGGGTCAGCTGGTTGTCGTAGTTGGGAACGAAATCGACGACGTCCTCGTCGAGGTGGTCGGTGAGGGTCAGGGCCGCGGCCGCCAGCCGGGCTTCCGTGTAGCGGGGGGCCGCCGGGCCGTCGTCGAGCGAGCCAAAGTTACCGTGTCCGTCGATCAGCGGCAGCCGCAGGGAAAAGTCCTGGGCCATCCGCACCATGGCGTCGTAGATCGCGGCGTCACCGTGCGGGTGCAGCTTGCCCATGACCTCGCCCACCACGCGGGCGCTCTTGACGTGGCCGCGGTCCGGGCGCAGCCCCATGTCGGACATCATGTAGAGGATCCGCCGCTGGACGGGCTTCAGGCCGTCGCGGGCGTCGGGAAGGGCCCGCGAATAGATCACCGAATAGGCGTATTCGAGGAATGAGCCTTCCATCTCGGACGTGACATCGATATCGACGATGTTCTCAACGAATTTTCCTGCGGAATCGTGGCTGGGTTCCCCTGCCGGGGGCGTGGTTTGGCGGCGTGCCATAAGGCTGGTGGATCCTTCTGAGGGGTGCTGAACGGGTACTGCGTAAGTTTATGACTAGGCTAAGCCTATGGTGGATCAGCCGGCGGACGGCGTATATCCGGAATATTGGGAAGCCGATGTTGTCCTGCGCGACGGCGGCACGGCGCATGTGCGCCCCATCCACCCCTCCGATGCAGATGCGGTCCAGGCCTTCCACGTGGGCCAGTCCCAGAAGTCCATCTACATGCGCTTCTTCGCCTTCAAGTCCAAGCTTTCCAGCAAGGAACTCAAGCGCTTCACCGAGGTGGACTACAAGGACCGGGTGGCCCTGGTGATCACCATCGGCGGCGAAATCCTGGGCATCGGCCGTTACGACCGGCTCGATGACCCGGCCGAGGCCGAGGTCGCCTTCAACATCGCCGACGCCCACCAGGGCCGTGGCATCGGCTCGATCCTGCTCGAACACCTCGCCGCGGCGGCCCGCGAGAACGGGATCCGCAAGTTCAGCGCCGAGGTGCTTCCGGAGAACCGCAAGATGCTCATGGTCTTCTCCGACGCCGGCTACGACGTCAAACGTCACTTCGACGACGGCGTGGTCAGCCTCGAGTTCAACATCGACCCCACCGACAAATCCCGCGCCGTGATGGAATCCCGCGAGCACCGCGCCGAGGCCCGCAGCATCCAGGAACTGCTCGCTCCGGCGTCCGTGGCCGTGATCGGAGCCAGCCGCAAATGGGGCACCGTGGGCTACCAGCTGCTCGAGCACGTGATCGAAGGCGGCTTCAGCGGCCCGGTCTATGCGATCAACCCGGAGGCCCTGGAACTGGCCGGCATGCTCTCCTTCGCCCGGCTCTCCGAGGTTCCCGGCCCGGTCACGCTCGCCATCATCGCGGTCCCGTACGACGAGGTCCCCAAGGTGGTCCAGGAATGCGCGGCCGCCGGGGTCAAGGGAATCGTGGTGGCCACCGCGGGGTACGCGGACGACGGCGAACGCGGCCTGGCGCGCCAGCGCGAACTGGTGCGGCAGGCTCGAGAAAACGGCATGCGCGTGATCGGCCCGGCGTCCCTGGGCATCGTCAACACCAACCCGGCCGTGTCCCTCAACGCCTCGATGGCACCGGCCCTGGCCCGTCGCGGCGGGTTGGGGCTGTTCAGCCAGTCGGCCGCGATCGGCGTCTCGCTCTACGCGGCCTCCAGCCGGCGCCGGGTTGGCATCTCGACCTTCCTCTCGGCCGGCAACCGCGCCGACGTCTCCGGCAACGACATGATGCAGTACTGGGAAGACGACGCCGACACCACGGCGGTGGGCCTGTACCTGGAATCGATCGGCAACCCGCGCAAGTTCTCCCGGCTGGCCCGCCGGCTGGCCCGCACCAAGCCGGTGATTGTGGCCAAGTCCGACGCCATGGGCCTGAACCTGCCGCCCGGGCACTCCGTCCGCACCACCCAGGCTCCCTCGGAAGCGCTGGATGCCATGATGCGGCAGGCCGGGGTGATCCGGGTCGAGACCATCGAAGAGCTCATGGACGTCGCCCAGATCGTCTCGAGCCAGCCGCTGCCCGGGGGCCCCGGAATCGCCGTCTTCAGCAACTCGCGCGCCCTTGGCAAGGTGGTAGCAGACAGTGCCGCCCGCCAGGGGCTCGGCGTGGAACGGATCGTGACAGACGTGGACCTGGACGCGGGCATGTCCCGGGCGCTGCCGGCCCTGCGCCGGAGCCTGCAGGAAACCCTGACCGCAGACACGGTGTACGCCGCGGTGGTCGCGCTGCTGCCGGCGCACGGTCTCACCGTCGAAAAGATCGCCGGAGTGCTGGCCGAATGCTCCGCGGCGGCCGGCAAGCCGGTGGTTGCCGCCTTTAGCGGAATCCTTGATCCCTCCATCTATGTGGAGGGAATGGTCGGCGCCGAACCTGAACAGCAGCACCAGCCCGCGCCCGCTCCGCCGGTCCCGTGCTACTCCAACCCGGGTGCGGCGGTCGCGGCCCTTGCCGCCGTCGTGCGCTACGCCCAGTGGCTGGACCGGGACCAGGGACTGTTCGTGGAGCCCGAAGGGTGCCACCCGGAGGCCGCCCGGGCGGACCTGGAGCTGCTGCTGCGCGATGTGGGCGGCGAGCAGCTCGTCCGGCTGGACCAGGACACGGCCGCCCGGCTGCTGGGCCACTACGGCATCCGGCTGGTCCCGTCCGTCGGGTTCGAGACGGCGGAGGAGGCCGTGGCCGCGGCCGGGCAGCTCGGCTGGCCTGTGGCCTTGAAGACCACGGACCCGGCACTGCGGCACCGGCTGGACCTGGGAGGTGTGCGGCTGGACATCCAGGACGCCGATTCGTTGCGGCGCAACGTGCTGGAGATGCGCAAGTCGCTCGAGCGGTACGGCTCGCCGTCCCTGGAAGTGCAGACCATGGTACCCGTGGGGCAGGCCTGCACTTTCCGGGCCATCGAAGACCCGCTGCTGGGGCCGGTGATCTCCTTCGGCCTGGCCGGAGACGCCGTGAACCTGCTCGACGACTGGGCCCACCGCGTGCCGCCGCTCTCCGGCTCCGACGTCCACGACTTCGTCCGGGCGCCCCGTGCGTCGCGGAAGCTTTTCGGCTACCAGGGCCTGCCCGCCGTCGACGTCGCGGCACTCGAGGACCTCGCCGCCCGCCTCACCAGGCTGAAGGACAACCATCCGGAGATCGCGCTGGTGCATTTCAATCCCGTCCTCGCCGGGCCCGATGGTGCCTCGATCCTGGCCGCCGATGTCAGGATCGCGAACGCCGCCCAGCGGACCGACAGTGCGCGCCGGGCGATGCGCAGTTAGGGTCTAACCTCCCCGGCTGCAGCCCGCGTCCAGGGCCCGGCAGTTAGCAAGTCCCATGCTGATCTGTGAAAATGGAGACTATGAGCACCCAGCCTCCAGCACCCAAGCCCCTGGCGACCGCCCCCGCACGCCAGACCGCGCACCACCACGGCCTCCATGACCACAGTGCGCAGGGCCAGAGCCTGGAAGGGGCCCTCCAGCAGGCCGGTTTCTACCCCCGGCTCGTGGCCGACGTCGTCGCCGATGCCCTGGATGGCCGCGATTGCGTGGCCCACCTCGTACATCTCGAGACACACTTCGACCGGGCCGAGGTCCGCCGCCACATCACCGTCCTGGTGTTGACCGACGACATGTTGGTCATCACCCATGTCGACGACCAGCAGCTCGACGAGGCCGGCGAACAGACCGTCGCCCAGGTGTCCACCGAGTCCGTTCCCGTCACCCAGATCCGCTCCGTGGTCTTGAGCTATGTCTACGCCCAGCCGCAGGACTACAAGCCTTCCGACCCTGTCCGCGAGCTGACGTTGTCCATTGCATGGTCCGGCGGCCAGCGCCTCGACATGGGTCCGGCCAGCTGCGGGGACCCGCAGTGCGAGGCCGATCACGGCTACAGCGGCACCATTGCCCAGGAAGACATCGTCCTGCGCATCAGCGCCGAAGCGGACGGCCTGCAGGCCGTACAAGACGCCAAGCTCTTCGCCCGCGCCCTCCGCGCTGTGAACACCGGCTCCGCGGCGCCGGTCCCGCACAACGGGCCCGGGCTGCCGCCCCGACCGCGGATGGGCGTGTTCGGAAACCGCCTCAGCCGCGGCCACCAGCGCTGACATGGCCCATTTCCGTCAGCCTGAGCCCGCCGAAGATCAGCTGCCAGTCCCGGTATTGGCTCCCTCCCTGGCCGCCGGCGCCGCCGCGGCCGTTCCGCTGGCCGCCGGTGCTGGTCCGTCCCCGCTCCCGCCCGCCCCGGCGTTCGGACATCGTTCCATCGCCGAGGTGCTCACCAGCGCCGCCGCCAGCCTGGGAGTCCCGGGGTTTGAGAACAAACTGAACCTTCCGGCTGCCAAACGCGTGTGTGTGGTGCTGGCCGACGGGCTGGGCCGGAACCTGTTGAAGCAGAAGAGCGCCCACACCCCGTTCCTGCGTGCGGTCCAGCAGGCCGGCCAGGGCCAGGTGCCCGTGTCGCTGGACTCGGCGTTCCCGTCCACCACCGCGGCATCCCTCGCCAGCTTCGGCACCGGACTGTCGGCGGGCCAGCACGGCATGGTGGGCTATGACGTCCTGGATCCGGATCAGGACCGGGTAGTGAACATGCTGGGCAACTGGGACGCCGGCGTGGACCCGCGGACGTGGCAGCCGTTCCCCACCGTTTTCGAACGGGCCGCGGAACACGTCGATGTGACGACGGTCAGCCTGCCGCAGTTCAGCACCTCGGCCATGACCGAGGCCGCGCTCCGCGGAGGCCGCTTCCTCACCGGAACCACGTCGCACGCCCGGACCGAAGCGGCCGCCGAGGCCATGGCCGGCGCCGGTCCCTCGCTGATGTACTTCTATGTCAATGAGCTCGACAAGGCCGGGCACCGCCACGGCTGCCAGTCAGCCCAGTGGGAGCACCAGCTGGAAGAACTTGATGCCACGGTGCGCCGGCTCAACGCCACCCTGCCGGCCGGCACCACGGTGCTGCTGACGGCGGACCACGGAATGGTGGACGTGCCCGAATCGCAGCGGATCGACTACTCCGCGGAGCCGGCGCTGCTCGCCGGGGTGCGGCACACCGCCGGAGAGCCGCGCATGGTCCACCTCTACCTAGAGGATAGGACGGACGACGCCGCCCGCGGCCGCCTGCTGGCCAACTGGCGGTCCCGTTTCGGGGACAGAATATGGGCCTTTACCCGTGAGGAAGCGATCGCGGGCGGCCTGTTCGGCGACGTGAGGGCCGAGGCCGCCTTGCGGATTGGCGACGTCATGATCGCGGCCCGGGACGCGCTGGCGCTTTACGATACACGCAGGGTCCGGCCCACTGCCCTTGAGGTCGTGGGCCAGCACGGTTCCCTGACGAAAGCTGAGCGTGAAGTCCCGCTGCTCTATTTCCAGGCCGACGGTAAAAAAGCGCCCCGCGGCTGACGTTCCCAGCCTGAAATTCGGGACTGAAATCCCTGCCTGAAAATCGGGACGGAAATTCCTGCCTGAATTTCCTGCCTGAAATTCGGGACTGAAATCCCTGCCGGAAACGCGCGCCCGGCTCTTATTGGTCGTTGCGGGTTCCGAAGACGATTTCGTCCCAGCTCGGAACGCTGGAGCGCTTCGGCTTGGCCGGCTGGCGCTCGGGCTGGTCCGTTCCGGCTTCGTTCCGGGCAGCGGCGTGGGACTCGCGGTGCTGCCGCCGGGACGTTCCGCCTCCGATCAATTCATCCAGGCCCGGGCTCGCCGTCGGGCCGCTCTTAGGGGCCGGGCGCAGTTGCGAGGCCGCGATGGTGACTTCCCGGGTCTCGGTGCTGACGCCGTCGTGCAGTTTCAGGGCATCGTCCTCCTCCGGGAGGCGCGGTGCGAGGCTCAGCCGCGAGAGCATCGAGGGCCTGCCGTCGCGCCGTCGCGTGAAGGGGTCGGTTTCCGACGGGGCGGCCGCCTCCACTGCCGGAACGTCCGGCAGACCGGGGGTGATGAGGGCTGGATTGGTCTCGGCCGGGGCGGGATCGTTCTCCGCAGCCGATTCGGGGATGGCATCCGGCTCCACAGTTGCCGGAAGCCCGGGTGTTTCCGGGACCTCCGAGGGACGGGGGTGGGCCGCGGGGACGCCGGTGGTCAGGAGCGTGGCAAGGGCGTCGTCCGCGTCCTCGTCCACGCCGATCCGCTGGCCGCGGCGGGAACGCAGCATGTCCAGCAGCCCGTCGGCGTCTTGTTCCTGGTGGATCCTGTCCTGCTGGAGCAGCATCTGGTGAATAATGCTGTGCTGGCCGGTCGCTGTGCGGGCCGCGGCCTCGGCATCGGTTTCAAAGTCGAAGGGCCGGTCGGAGACGGCCGTAAGGCGCCGGGTCGGCACGGGGCCTTCGAGCGGCTCAAGTTCGCTCAGCTGCTGGGCCCAGCGGTTGGCGTTTTGCAGGGTCTTCCGGGCGGGGTGGAAGGTCCACAGGGCCGGCGGCTCCTCGCCGATTCCGGCCGGGCCGCCGGGCTTGGGCTCGAAGCGGGCCACCACGTTCCAGCTGCCGTCGGGACGTCGCCAGGAATCCCACTCCAGTGTTGAGGGCTCGACTCCGTAGGCCCTGAGCCGGTGCTCGACCATGTCGCTGAGGGACGCCGGGTTTTCACCGAACACCGACCGGTAGGCGTCGTGGCCCGGGGCGGGGGAGGCTACCTCCACCTTGCGGGCCTGCTGCGCGATGTACTCGCGTTCGGCCAGGACCGGGCCCTCGTAGCGCTGGACCTTCTCCAGCGGAATTCCGGACAGTTCCGCCACTTCGGCGGCGGTGGCCCCGTTGCGAATCCTGGTCTGGATGTCGCGCGGTGACATGGCAATAGGGGGTGCGGCCGCGCTGGACGCGGTCTTCGCCGACGCCCGGCTGGCTGCCACCCGAAGTGCTTCATCGATCGGCAGCTGGAACATCTCGCCGCCGGTGCCACTCAACAGGAGATGCTCTCCGTCGTCGTGGACGCCTACAAGCCGTAGATCCTGCATACAAATCCTCCACCCTGGCATTACTAACAATCGAAACTCTGCCACCAGCCGGACGCATTTCGGGTTAGGACGGCAGGCGCGCCGTGATTTTCCGCGACTTTACGCGACTTTCCGCCGGATTTTGCCGGTCTGCGGGAGAGATCGGGGCGAGGAGACCGGTGGGCTCTGGCATTCGGGAGGCGCTTAAGCAAAAATGACCCGACACCGGGCACAAAAACCGCATGTCCGGCGTTACAACGGTGAACCGTTCCCGGAGCCCAGGGTTACCATCCCGGCGGGCCACCCAGGAACGGCAAATCAATCGAACGAATGCGGAGTGTGAGCAACAAATAATGGCGACTGATTACGATGCGCCGCGTAAGACCGAAGAAGACCTCAGCGAGGATTCGATTGAGGCTCTGAAGGCGCGGCGTACGGAGAAGCCTTCCGCCGTGGTGGATGAAGATGAGTCCGACCTCGCCGAAGGCTACGAACTTCCCGGCGCAGACCTGTCCGGGGAGGAACTGCTGGTCCGGGTCCTGCCCGCCCAGGCTGACGAATTCACGTGTGCCTCCTGCTTCCTCGTCCGCCACCGTTCGCAGATTGCCCGCGAAAAGGACGGCCTTAAGTACTGCAAGGATTGCGAGGGCTAGGCACGCGGCAGCCCTGACCAGGACCCCCGATCCCGGGCCCGCATTTCGGGACCGGGGAGGAGGCGACGTGAGGTGCCCTCCGGGACTTGGGGAGAGCCGTGCAGGGGGCGGTGGGAACTAAGCGTTGAGCGCGGCGATCAGTTGCTCCGGGTGGCGGCTGGACGCCAGCCAGTACGGCGTGCGGTCCGAGGGGTCCTCGATCTCGATCCGGACCACCGGATCCACCCAGCCGCGGATACACAGGAACGCCAGCCCATTGAGCCGGGTGCCCCGCTCCGCCGTCGCTTCTTTGCCCCGGAACGCCGTGGCCTTGCCCAGGAATCCGCGTTCAATCGTGGCCCTGCCCACCTTCAGGGTGGTCCTCGTGACCGTGATTGACGGCGTGGACAGGACCAGCAGCACGGAGATGATGACGAAGAGCACGATCGCTGCGGTGATACCGGCCCAGATGCTGATGGGCGCCAGCATGAGGATCCCGGCGCTGGAGAACCCCGCCGCGACCAGCCAGATCCAGAAGTTCGGCCAAAGCTTCTCGGAGTAAAGGGCAGTGGAGTCGCGCGGGGCGCTCTTCGGGGCAGGCGCGGCTGCGCTGGATTCGGGCATAAGCACAGCTTTTCATCTTTCCCGGGCTATTTCACCTCGGCCCCGCCCGGCTCCAGCCCTGGATCAACCCGGAACAACCCGGATCAACCCGCATCCACCGCGCACCAGTCCCGCGGGCGGCGTGCCCGGGCAGGCCAGCGGCGGCTAGGACGATGTTCCTTGCGGGCGTTAGAGTGAGGGACTGTGACTGAAGAAAACACCGCCGTCGCCAGTGCCGCACCGACGGCCAGCGACGCAGCCTACGGAACGCCCACCTTGACGGTACAACTGAAAATGCTCGACGACGGGCTCGAGCCGCCGTCGTACGCGCACCCGGGCGACGCTGGCGCTGACCTTCGCGCCCGCGAGGACGTCGTCCTCGCGCCGGGGGAGCGCCGCCTCGTCCCGACAGGCGTCTCGATTGCGCTCCCGGATGGATTCGTTGCGCTGATCCACCCCCGGTCCGGCCTCGCCACCAAGCACGGACTCACGGTGGTGAACGCCCCGGGGACAGTGGACGCCGGCTACCGCGGTGAAATCGCGGTGACACTGCTCAATACGGACCGGGACGAGGCGATTGAGCTCCGCCGCGGCGATAGAATTGCACAAATGGTCATTCAGCGCGTGGAGTACGCCAGGTTCCTCCCGGTCGAGGAGCTCGACGGCTCCGTCCGCGGCGGGGGAGGCTTCGGCTCCACCGGCGGTTTCGGCGGACCGGCCTGAGCGCAGGCCCCGGCAACACCACGGGAGTCAACTGCGTTTAAGCAGTGCCGCAGGCACTGCAGCACATGCAGGCAATGATGCACGAAATAAGGAGCCGGCCGCGGGGTAGCGGGCGGCCACGCGGACAGGCGCCAGGACGGCGCCGGGCGGCGGTACAGGATCACAACTGAAGGAGACACCCCATGGTTTTTGGGCGCGGCAGGAAAGCCAAACAGGAGCAGCCGACCGGGGCCGATACGGACCAGAACGCTGTGGCCACAGAAGCTGCTGGTGACGCCCCCGCGACACCGGCCGGGAACGTTGCCGAAACCGCCGGCCGGGCCGCGACGGGGCCCTTCGACGTCGCGGAAATCGACGACCAGGACGGGTACGTGGACCTCGGTGCGCTGCTGATCGCGCCCCGCGAGGGACTCCAGCTCCGCTTGGAGGTTGAAGAGGCGAGCCAGCGCGTCGTCGCCGTCACCATGGACCTGGAGGGCTCGAGCCTTCAGCTGCAGGCCTTCGCCGCCCCTCGCTCCGAGGGCCTGTGGGATGAAATCCGTGAGCAGATCGGGCAGTCGGTCGGCAGCCAGGGCGGCCAGGTCGAGGAAGTCGAGGGCAGCTTCGGCACCGAACTCGTGGCGAAGCTTCCCGCCGGCGGCGCGGACGGCAGCCAGGGCTACCGCGTGGCCCGCTTCATCGGCGTCGATGGCCCGCGCTGGTTCCTCCGCGGAGTCTTCGGCGGCGAGGCAGCCCTTGACCGCGACGCGGCGGCCGGGCTGGAGGGGCTCTTCCGGAAGATCGTCGTGGTCCGCGGCGAGAACCCCATGCCGCCGCGTGACCTGCTGCAGCTGCGCCTGCCCAAGGACACCGCCGCTGCACCGTCGCCGCAGGCGGCCCCGGAATTCGAACAGCCCGAACGCGGACCGGAGATAACCCAGATTGGCTGATGCCGCCGGCAAAAAATCCACCGCCGCCATGTCCGTCCGGGACTTGCCGGACCGCGGGCGGGTGCTGTGCCACGGCTTCATCGAGTCCGTCACGTACGTGCCCGCCAACCAGGTGGCCTCCTTCATTGCGATCCTGATCGATCACGACGTTCCTGCGCCCGTCAGCCGTTTCCCGGGATTCGGTGTCAAAGCCGGCTCCGGTGCCGGGACGGCCAGCAGCCTGCCGGCCAGCACCCTGCCGGCCAGCGGCGTGTCCACCCACCGGGTGCGCCCCGGCGCTCAGCGCCAGCGGCCGGCCGGTCCCAAGGAGCGGCTGCGCGTTGTATGGCTGGGCCGGCGCCGGATCCCTGGCGTCGACGCCGGAACGGAGCTCCGGCTCGAGGGCATGGTCACCATCCGCGACGGGCTGCCCACGATCTTCAACCCACGCTACGAAATACTCTCCCGCCAGGAGGAGCAATGACCTTGCCCGAACACCCCGAGCGGGACCGCCCGGAGCGGCCTCAACAAGACACCGACCGGCACGAGCCGGCGGAATCCGCGGACGGCGGCCGGGACATTTCCGCACCCGTGACCTCCGAGCCCACAACCGCCCAGCCCACAACCGCCGCGCCCACCGTCGCCCAGCTTGCCGGGGACTACGCGGCCAAGGCCGGCCTGCACCGGTCGAGCAACGGCAACATCGACGTGCTGAAAAGCGCCGGCGGCATCCAGGGCATCGCCGAGAGCATCCTCCCGGGCCTGGTCTTCCTGATTGCCTTCACCATCGACCGGGAAAACCTGGCCATGGCCGTCACGGCCTCTCTGGCGGTGGCCGCCGTCTTCACCGTGGCCCGGCTGGTTCAGCGCAAACCACTGACGCAGGCTCTGGCCGGCTTCATCGGCGTCGGCCTCTCCGCCTGGCTGGCCACCTCGACCGGCAAAGCAGAGAACTTCTACGTCCTGGGGTTCTTCACCAACGTCGGCTACATCCTGGCAATGTCGATCTCTGTGGCCGTGCGCTGGCCGATCGCCGGCCTGCTCTTCGGCTTCATCCGCAACGAGGGCCTGGAATGGCGCAAGGACCCGAAACGGATCAGGGCGTACAGCATCGGCACCTGGGTGATCGTTGCCGTGCTGGTCCTGCGGCTCGTGGTGCAGGTTCCGCTCTACTTCATGGGCGAGCAGGGCCTCGCCGCCCTCGCCACCACCAGGCTCATCATGGGCGCCCCGCTGTACATCCTCGGCATCTGGATTGCCTGGCTGATCACCCGGCCGGCCCCGGTGCCCGCCGCAGCCCCAGAGGCCAACTGACCCGTTGCGCTATCAGATATGGCCGTTCCCAGACTTCGGGAACGGCCATATCTGATAGCGCAACTATTGGGAGCGGAACTGCTCTAGCCGTCGAAGCCGTCGTCCCCGGCCGGCTGGGTGCCGTGGCCGTGCTGGTCCGAGGTCACCGGGTGCTGGTCCTCCAGCGGGGATTCGGGCGCCAGCAGGGCGCGGAGGTCGTCCTCGGCCGCGATCGTGGTGACAAAGAACAGTTCGTCGCCGCCGTCGATCACGTCGTCGCGGCTCGGCGTGATGGGCGCCTGGTCCCGCAGGATCGCGACGAGGGTGGCGTCCTCGGGCCACTGGACATCGCCCACGGTCAGCCCGATCACATGCGAGTCGTGCGGGACCGTGAACTCCACCAGCGAGGACACCCCGGTCTGCAGTGTCAGCAGCCGCACCAGGTCGCCGATCTCCACCGCCTCCTCCACCAGCGCGGTCATCAGCTGCGGGGTGTTGACCGCGACGTCGACGCCCCAGGAGTCGTCGAACATCCAGTCGTTCTTGGGGTTGTTGACCCGGCCGACGGTACGCCCGACACCGAATTCCGTCTTCGCCAGCAGCGAGACCACCAGGTTGACCTTGTCGTCACCGGTGGCGGAGACCACGACGTCGGCGTCCTCGAGTTTGGCGTCCTGCAGCGTGCTCAGCTCGCAGGCATCACCGACCAGCCAGTGGGCTCCGCGCAGCCCGCTCCGGCCGATCACCTCCGGCTTCTCGTCGATCAGCAGGATTTCGTGCTTATGGGCCAACAACTCGCGGGCGATCGAGGACCCGACGCTTCCGGCACCGACGATGACGACTTTCACTCAGGACTCCTTGGCGGGGGATTTGGCGAGAATGTGGCCGATCTCGGAACTCCGGTCCACGTTCAGCATGGCGTGGACAGTGTCGCCGTCCTGATAAGACGTGGCGGCAGCGGGCAGCATGCCCTCACCGAACCGGGTCAGATACGCGATCCGGATGCCGGCCGCCTTCTCGATCGAGGAGATCGGGTGCCCGATCCAGTCGGGGTTGAGGTCAACCTCCGCGAGCACCAGCCGGCCCGAGGGCTCCCGGAAGTCACCGGCGATGTGCTGTTCGGGCAGGATGCGGCGCAGCACCTGGTCGGCGCTCCAGCGGACCGCGGCGACCGTGGGAATGCCGAGGCGCTGGTAGATTTCGGCGCGGCCCGGGTCATAGATCCTGGCCACCACATGGGGCACGTGGAAGGTCTCCCGCGCCACCCGGGTGGCGAGGATGTTGGAGTTGTCGCCGCTGGAAACCGCCGCGAAGGCATAGGCCTCCTCGACGCCGGCGCGCTTCATCGTCTCGCGGTCGAACCCGACCCCCGTGACCTTCCGTCCGGAAAATCCTGTGCGGAGCCGCCGGAAGGCGCGGTCATCCTGGTCGATGATGGCCACCGAATGCCCGGCGTCCTCGAGCGTGTGTGCCAGGGTTGCCCCGACACGGCCACAACCCATGATCACGAAGTGCGCCACATGGGCCTCCTCTTGGTTCTGCGTCTGATACTGCGTAAAACTCTACCGGCCACGCGGTCCCGGAAGGCCACGGGCACGGGGCGCCGGCTGGCGCCCTTGCGCACGCCGACTTCGCCGTCATGACATCGCGTCCGAATCAGACTAGCTTTGTGTGGTGCTGACAATTTTCAATGCCGTGAAGCGGGTGCTGGTAGGCAAGCCCTTCCGGAACGACCGTCTGGCCCACACGCTCTTGCCGAAGCGGATCGCGCTGCCCATTTTCGCCTCGGATGCATTGTCCTCCGTGGCCTATGCCCCTGACGAAATCCTCCTGACCCTGGCCATCGCCGGCGTGAGCGCGGTCGCCGTCGCCCCGTGGGTGGGCCTCGCCGTCATGGTGGTGCTCCTGACCGTGGTGGCCTCCTACCGCCAGAACGTCCACGCCTACCCCTCCGGCGGCGGCGACTACGAGATCGCCAACGTCAACCTCGGCAAATTTGCCGGCCTCACCGTGGCCTCGGCGCTGCTGGTCGACTATGTGCTGACCGTGGCCGTGTCCATGTCCTCGGCCGCGACGTACCTGACCACCGCCGTGCCCTCGCTGCACGGACAGCAGGCGGCGATTGCCACGATCGGCGTCATCATCCTGGCCCTGGTGAACCTGCGCGGCATCAAAGAGGCGGGCAGTGTCTTCGCCGTCCCGACCTACATCTTCATGGCCTCCATCCTGGGCATGACCGCCGTCGGGATCTTCCAGGCCGCGACAGGCCAGCTGGGGCAGGCACCGTCGGCGGCGTTCGAGATTGTGCCGGAGCCGGGCTTCGATGAGGGACTTGTCGGCCTGGCCGGCGCGTTCCTGCTGCTGCGTGCCTTCTCCTCCGGCGCGGCGGCGCTGACCGGCGTCGAGGCCATCAGCAATGGTGTGCCCAACTTCCAGAAGCCCAAGAGCAAGAACGCGGCCACCACACTGCTCCTGCTTGGCGTGATTGCCTCCGCCATGCTGGCGGGCATCATCTACCTGGCCAACGCCACCAAGGTGCACATCGTGCTGGACCCGGCGACGGAATTCCTCCTGAACGGCAAACCGCTGGAAGAGGGGTACATCCAGAACCCGGCCATCAGCCAGATCGCGCAGACAGTTTTCGGCGAGGGGTCCATCCCGTTCTACATCGTGGTGGCCGCCACCGGCGTCATCCTCGTGTTCGCCTCCAACACGGCGTTCAACGGTTTTCCGGTGCTCGGCTCGATCCTGGCACAGGACGGCTACCTGCCGCGCCAGCTGCGGACCCGTGGCGACCGGCTGGCCTTCAGCAACGGTGTCCTGGCCCTGGCGGCCGGCGCCCTGGTGCTGATCATCGCCTTCAACGCCGACGTCACAAAGCTCATCCAGCTCTACATCGTGGGCGTCTTCATCTCCTTCACGATGAGCCAGCTGGGCATGATCCGGCACTGGGGACGGGAGCTGAAGCTTTCCAAGGAACCTGCCGTGCGGTTGCGCATCATCAAGTCCCGGACCATAAACACGGTGGGCTTTTGCATGACCGCCCTGGTCTTGGTGATTGTCCTGATCACCAAGTTCTCGCAGGGCGCCTGGATCGCGCTGCTGGCCATGTTCGTGCTGTTCCTGATCATGTGGAGCATCCGGGCGCATTATGACAACGTGGCCAAGGAACTCGCCGTGGACGAGGACTCCTCGCCGCGCGCGCTGCCCACCCGGGTGCACGCCGTGCTGCTCGTCTCGCACGTGCGCAAGCCGGTGTTGCGCGCCCTCGCCTACGCCCGGGCCTCCCGCCCGTCGCGGCTGGACGCCATTACCGTGGACATCAGCTCCGAGGAGACCGAGGCGACTGTTGCGGACTGGGAGAAGCTCGAAATCCCTGTGCCGCTGACCGTCCTTGCCAGCCCGTTCCGCGAAACGGTGACTCCGATCATGGACTACATCAAGAGCATGCGCCGGGATTCGCCGCGCGACCTGATCGTGGTCTACATCCCGGAGTACGTCGTGGGCAAATGGTGGGAGCAACTGGTCCACAACCAGACCGCGCTGCGCATCAAAACCCGGCTGCACTTCGAGCCCGGGGTCATGGTGTGCAGTGTGCCGTGGCAGCTGAAATCGTCCGAAGAAGCCAAGAAACTGCAGGATATCCAATGACCCCCGACACCCGGACGCACACCCACACCGAGACCCGCACCGAGCTGACGCTCGACGTCGGACCCGTCGCCCACGGCGGCCACTGTGTGGCCCGGCACGAGGGACGCGTCATCTTCGTCCGGCACGGGATTCCCGGCGAAAAGGTCCGCGTCCGGCTCACCGACGACGGCCCGGCCGCGAAATTCTGGCGCGCCGATGTGGTGGAGGTCCTGGAGGCCTCCCCGGACAGAGTGCCGCACTTCTGGGATCTCGCCGATTCCGCACGTTCCTGGTCGCACCGGCACCCGCCCGTCGGCGGCGCCGAACTCGGCCACATCTCCCTGGCGCGCCAGCGCAGCCTCAAGGCCGAGGTCCTGGCCGAACAACTCAAGCGGCTGGCCGGCGTCGAACTTGCGCCGGCGGAGCAGATCACAGTCGAGGCCGTCGGCGAGGCGGCAGGCGCCGGCGCAGGCGCGCCGGAGGATGCCGGCAGTGCGGGGGAGTCCGCCGCGTCCGGCCTGGGCTGGCGCACGCGCGCCGGCTTCGCCGTGACACAGGCCGGCAAGCTCGGCATGCACGCCCACCGCTCCGATGCCATCCTGCCCGTGCGCGAGATGCCGCTGGCCGTGGACGGAATCAACGCGCTCCGGCTCTGGGACATCGACCTGCAGGGCATCGACCGGATCGAGGTTGCCGCCCCGGCGAACGGCTCCCGGCCGCTGGTGCTGCTGGTGCCAGCCCCGGGCACCCGGTCCAAGCGGCTCAGCGGCATCCTGGCCCAGCTGCCCGACGACGTCTCGGTCGCCAGCCTGGACCCGGCCACCGGCGAGGTGCTGCAGCTGCGCGGCCGCACCTACGTCCAGGAGTCGGCCGCGGGCCACGAGTACCGGGTTACCGGCGACGGCTTCTGGCAGATCCACCGGGATGCCCCGGAGACACTCGTCGGCGCCGTCACCAACTTCCTGCACGACGGCGGCTACCTCGCGCCGGGCTCGGTGGTGGCGGACCTGTACGCCGGGGCCGGGCTGTTCACGGCACCGCTGGCTGATGCCGTGGGCGTGACCGGATCCGTGCTCTCGGTCGAGGGAGCACCCGGAACCAGCCGCGATGCACGCAAGAACCTGCACGACGCCGCCCAGGTCGAGATCGTCCAGGGCCGTGTGGAGCGCGTGCTGCGGCAGAAACCGCGCAACTTCGACGCCCTGATCCTGGACCCGCCACGCGCAGGTGCCGGTAAGGCGGTAGTCAAACAGCTGATCGACGCCGGTCCCCGGGCCGTAGCCTACGTCTCCTGCGATCCGGCCTCGTTCGCCCGCGACCTGGGCTATTTCCGGCAGGGCGGCTGGGGCCTGGCCGGGCTGCGAGCCTTCGACCTGTACCCGCACACCCACCACATGGAGACTGTGGCGTTGCTGACTCCTCAACCGTGATGCCACTAGGATGGGCGTAGTAGTCCGTCGTCGCGCTCCATCACCGCTGCTTTTAATTTGACTGGTGTTGATGTAACGGCCGTTCCCTGCGTTTCTTACCTGCATTGCGTACCGCGTTGTACTGATGCCTGTATTAGTTAGGCCGCCCTAACTAGCAAGGGTCCTGCGGCGCGACAAAGATGAAACTGTTGCGAGAGGAGTCCTGCGAATGAGCATTGTGGACAGTTTCGGTTCAAAAGGCAAACTTAATGTAGCCGGAACCGAATATGAAATTTTCCGGTTGAACTCCGTCGAAGGTGCAGAGAACCTTCCGTTCAGCCTCAAGGTATTGCTTGAAAACCTGTTGAGGACCGAGGACGGTGCCAACATCACGGCCGACCACGTCCGTGCGCTGGCAGGCTGGGATCCCAGCGCCGAGCCCGACACCGAGATCCAGTTCACGCCGGCGCGTGTGATCATGCAGGACTTCACCGGCGTGCCCTGCGTCGTTGACCTCGCCACCATGCGTGAGGCCGTCAAGGAGCTCGGCGGCGACCCGAAGCGGGTCAACCCCTTGGCGCCGGCCGAAATGGTCATTGACCACTCGGTCCAGATTGACGCCTTCGGCAACTCCGGCGCACTGGAGCGCAACATGGAGATCGAATACCAGCGCAACGGTGAGCGTTACCAGTTCCTGCGCTGGGGCCAGACTGCATTTGACGACTTCAAGGTCGTCCCGCCGGGCACCGGCATTGTGCACCAGGTCAACATCGAGTACCTGGCCCGCACCGTTATGACCCGTGAAGTCGACGGCGTTGTCCGCGCTTACCCGGACACCTGCGTCGGCACTGACTCGCACACCACCATGGTCAACGGCCTGGGCGTGCTGGGCTGGGGCGTTGGCGGCATCGAGGCCGAGGCTGCCATGCTCGGCCAGCCCGTGTCCATGCTCATCCCGCGCGTCGTGGGCTTCAAGCTCACCGGCTCCATCCCGGCCGGCGCCACCGCCACCGACGTCGTCCTGACCATCACCGAGCAGCTGCGCAAGCACGGTGTGGTCGGCAAGTTCGTCGAGTTCTACGGTGAAGGCGTCGCGGCTGTGCCGCTGGCCAACCGTGCAACGATCGGCAACATGAGCCCGGAGTTCGGCTCCACCGCCGCGATGTTCCCGATCGACGACGTCACCCTCGACTACCTGCGCCTCACCGGCCGGTCCGACGAGAACGTCGCCCTCGTGGAGTCCTACGCGAAGGAACAGGGCCTCTGGCACGATCCCTCCCGCGAGATCAAGTTCTCCGAGTACCTCGAGCTGGACCTGTCGACGGTTGTTCCGTCGATCTCCGGCCCGAAGCGCCCGCAGGACCGCATCATCCTCACCGAGTCCAAGGCCCAGTTCCGCGAGGACCTGCGCAACTACGTGAAGGAAGACCTGGCCGGCGGAAGCCTGGACGAAGCGATCGACGAAAGCTTCCCGGCTTCGGACTCGCCCTCGTTCACCGCCTCAGCGTCGCACCTGAGTGACGTGGCCCCGCACGCGCATGGCCCGAAGTCCAACGGCCGCCCGTCCAACACGGTCAGCGTCAAGACCGCGGACGGACGCGAGTTCGAGCTGGACCACGGCGCAGTGTCGATCGCCTCGATCACCTCCTGCACCAACACGTCCAACCCGTCCGTGATGCTGGCCGCCGCACTGCTGGCCCGCAACGCCGTCGACAAGGGCCTGACGTCCAAGCCGTGGGTCAAGACCTCCGTGGCTCCCGGCTCCAAGGTAGTCACCGACTACTACAACAAGTCGGGCCTGACCCCTTACCTGGAGAAGCTCGGCTTCTACATCGTGGGCTACGGCTGCGCCACCTGCATCGGCAACTCCGGTCCGCTCGACGCCGAGATCTCCGAGGCCATCCAGGCCAACGATCTCTCCGTCACCGCCGTGCTGTCCGGCAACCGCAACTTCGAAGGCCGGATCAACCCGGACGTAAAGATGAACTACCTGGCCTCCCCGCCGCTGGTCATCGCCTACGCCCTTGCCGGCACCATGGACTTCGACTTCGACAACGACGCCCTGGGCCAGGACGAGGCCGGCAACGACGTCTTCCTGAAGGACATCTGGCCGAACCCGGTTGAGGTCCAGCAGGTCATCGATTCCTCGATCGACAAGGAAATGTTTGCCCGCGGCTACGAAGGCGTCTTTGAGGGTGACGATCGCTGGAAGGCGCTCGACACCCCCGCCGGCGACACCTTCGCCTGGGACGAGAAGTCCACGTACGTCCGTAAGCCCCCGTACTTCGAGGGCATGAAGGCCCAGCCGGAGCCGGTCCAGAACATCACCGGTGCGCGCGTGCTGCTCAAGCTCGGCGACTCCGTCACCACGGACCACATCTCCCCGGCCGGTTCCTTCAAGTCGGACACCCCGGCCGGCCAGTACCTGCTGGCCAACGGTGTGGAGCGCAAGGACTTCAACTCCTACGGCTCACGCCGTGGCAACCACGAGGTCATGATCCGCGGCACGTTCGCGAACATCCGCATCAAGAACCAGCTCCTGGACGGCGTGGAGGGCGGCTTCACCCGCGACTTCACCCAGGCCGACGGCCCGCAGGCCTACGTCTACGACGCTGCACAGAACTACCAGGCTGCCGGCACCGCGCTGGTGGTCCTGGCAGGCAAGGAGTACGGCTCGGGTTCGTCCCGTGACTGGGCCGCCAAGGGCACCGCGCTCCTGGGCGTCAAGGCTGTCGTTGCCGAGAGCTACGAGCGCATCCACCGCTCCAACCTGATCGGCATGGGTGTCCTCCCGCTGCAGTACCCGGCCGGCCAGAACGCCGCCAGCCTGGGCCTGACCGGTACGGAAACCTACGCAGTTGAGGGCGTCACCGCCCTGAACGACGGCACCACGCCGAAGACCCTCAAGGTCACGGCCACCGCTGAAGACGGTTCCGTCACGTCCTTCGACGCCGTGCTGCGCATCGATACCCCGGGCGAGGCGGACTACTACCGCAACGGCGGCATCCTGCAGTACGTCCTGCGCCAGATCTCCGCGCACTAGCGGAGCTGCCGGGCACGCTCCGGTAACGCATGCAAAGGCCCCGGCCGGTCACTGACCGGCCGGGGCCTTTGCGTTCCCGGTTTCGGCCGCGGGTGCTGGATCTGGAGCGGGGGAGCGGAGAGCGTGAAGCGTGCAGGGCACCGGTGCTGGCCTCCGGCGCGGCGGCCCGCCCGGAGGCGTTAGAGTTAAAAGGCATGTCTACCACCCGAAGGAGGGGCCGTTGGGAATCTTGGACACCATCCGGAATCCGCAGGACCTGAGTAAGTTGTCCGGGGCGCAGCTGGATCAGCTGGCAGCCGAGGTCAGGGATTTCCTGATCGGCAACGTCTCCCGGACGGGAGGGCACCTGGGCCCGAACCTCGGCGTCGTCGAGCTCACCATCGCGGTGCACCGGATCTTCGATTCCCCCCGCGACAGCATTGTCTTCGACACAGGGCACCAGTCCTACGTGCACAAGCTCCTCACCGGACGGCAGGATTTCAGCACGCTCCGCCAGCAGGGCGGCATGTCCGGCTACCCGGACCGTGGCGAATCCGAGCACGACATCGTCGAAAGCTCGCACGCGTCCTCCTCGCTGTCCTGGGCCGACGGCATCTCGCGCGCCCGGCAGCTGACCGGCGACGGCGACCGCTTCGTCGTCGCGGTGGTGGGCGACGGCGCCCTGACCGGCGGCATGGCCTGGGAGGCGATCAACAACATCGCGGCGGACAAGAAACGCCGTGTCGTGATTGTGGTCAACGACAACGGCCGCTCGTACGCCCCGACGGTCGGCGGGTTCGCCGACTACCTGGCGTCCCTTCGCCCCACCATCGATTCCCTCCGGGCCGCCCCCTCCTATGAAGGCACGCTCGAGTGGTGGAAGCGCAAACTGCAGAAGGGCGGCCCCGCGGGGCAGTTCACGTACAAGAGCCTGCATGCCATGAAGAAGGGCATCAAGGACTGGTGGGCCCCGCAGGGCATGTTCGAGGACCTCGGCATGAAGTACATCGGTCCCGTCGACGGCCACGACCTCCAGGCCTTGGAAAACGCCCTGTCCACCGCCAAGAACTATGCCGGCCCCGTGATCGTGCACGCCATGACGGAAAAGGGCCACGGATACGCCCCGGCCCGCGCCCATGAAGCGGACCAGTTCCATGCCGTGGGGATCATCGATCCGGAGACCGGCGCACCCACCGAAGCCGGTGGCGCGAAGTCCTGGACCGCGGTGTTCGCCGACGAGATCGCCGACATCGCCGACGAGCGCCAGGACATCGTCGGGATTACTGGTGCCATGCTGATTCCGGTCGGGCTGCACAAGTTCGCCGCCCGGCACCCGGAGCGCGTGTTCGACGTCGGCATCGCCGAGCAGCACGCCCTCACCTCGGCTGCCGGCATGGCGTTCGGGGGACTGCACCCGGTGGTCGCGGTCTACGCGACGTTCCTGAACCGCGCCTTCGACCAGCTGCTGATGGATGTCGCCCTGCACAAAGCCGGCGTCACGATCGTGCTGGACCGGGCCGGCGTCACCGGACCCGACGGCGCAAGCCATCACGGCATGTGGGACATGGCCATGGTCCAGATCGTCCCCGGGCTGCACCTCGCGGCGCCGCGCGACGCCACCCGGCTGCGGGAGGAACTGCGCGAGGCTGTGGCCATTGAAGACGCCCCGAGCGTGCTCCGCTACTCCAAGGGCAACGTCGGCCCCGAAGTCGATGCGGTCGAACGCCTGGAGGACGGCGTGGACGTGCTGGCCCGCCGGCCCGCGGGCTCGAGCGAGAACGACGTCCTGATCGTCAGCGTGGGCGCCATGTCAGAACTCGCGCTGGACGTCTCCGGCCGGCTCGGTGCCCAGGGCATCAGCTCCACGGTGGTGGATCCCCGCTGGGTCCTCCCGGTCCGGCAGTCCATCATCGATCTCGCCGCGCGCCACCGCCTGGTCATTTGCATTGAGGACGGTGTGCGGGCCGGCGGCGTCGGCTCCCGGATCCGCCAGGAGATGCGTACCGCGGGCGTGGACACTGCCCTCAACGAGGTCGGCCTGCCGGTCGAGTTCCTCGATCACGGCACGCGCAGCCAGGTGCTCGAACGCGTGGGCTTGACCGCCCAGCAGATCACGCACGACGTCGTCGCCCAGGTCCTGGGCACCAAGGTGCCGTTTGCGCGCCCCTTGCCCGGCCAGGAACACCCCAGCACCGGCAGCATCCCGCAGCTGTAGCCAGCACATCCGTTGAGCACTACCCGTGGGCGCCACTGAATCCGGCGCCGGACGGCCCAGGAAGGAACTGGCATATGAGTGGAATTATCAGAGTTTACAAGCGCGACGAAGAGGGCACCCTGCACTTCAGGGAGGCCTGGTTTGATGAGGACTACAGCCAGTTCGTGATGAACCACGGCGTCGTCGGACACCAGAGCAAGACGGACGAGACGGACGTCGCGGACGCGGAGGCCGCGGAGCGCCTCATGGACGCCTTCGCGGCGCAGTGCGCCGAGGACGGCTACGCCGAAATTCCGGCGGAGGAACAGTCCTGGGTAGTGGCCCAGTACGCGCTCAAGACCAAGGAGGGGACCAGCCGCGACCGGTACCTCGAGGAAAAAGCCAAAGACGCCCTGATCAGCCATCTGGCCTGGCGGGGCCTGGGGATCGTGGACCGCAGCGAATTTTCCGACGCCCGGCTCAACATCTTCTGCCTCACCCCGGACGTGAATAAGACGGTTAACGCCATCAAGGTCTGCGTCCGCGGCGAAGACCTCGACTTCACCAAACTGAGCATTGGCGCCGCGCCGTTTGGCGAGGATACTTTCAAGCTCAAGCACTCGCCGAAGCCGGCAAACGGCTTCACGCTGTAGGCAGCACGGGCAAGGAGCCGGGCACGGCTCACACCAGTTTGGGGGCACGGACTGAAAGGCAACGCAATGACGCGCAAACCCTCGAAACCAGGCTGCACCCCGCTGCCCGCGGGACTCGCGGCGCCGGCGCGAAAGTCGCTCGCGCACGCGGGGGTCGAGACCCTCGAACACCTCGTGCAGCTTGGCCGGCGCCGGCTTGCCGGGATGCCGGGCGTCTGCCCTCGCACCCTCGCGCAGCTCCAGGACGCCATGGACGAGCACGGGCTGAAGCTGCCGGCAGGGTAGCGGGGTCCCGCTTCTCCGCCGCCCGCGGCGGCCTGGCCGGGGCACCCGCCGGGGCGATATAGGCTAAAACCATGACTGAATACCGCCGCGTTGGAAATTCCGGACTGTCCGTCTCTGTCGTGGGACTTGGATGCAACAACCTGGGCCGGTCCGGGACCGTGACCGAATCGCAGGAAGGCACCGACGCCGTCGTGCATGCGGCGCTCGACGCCGGGATCACCTTCTTTGACGTCGCGGACGCCTACGGCCGCGAGCCCGGCCTCAGCGAGTCAATGCTCGGCAAGGCCCTCGGTTCCCGCCGCGACGATGCGGTCATCGGCACGAAGTTCGGCATGGACATGCGCGGCGCCAACGGCGAGGACTTTGGTGCGCGCGGATCCCGCCGCTACATCATCAAGGCGGCGGAGGCCTCGCTGCGCCGGCTCGGCACGGACTGGATCGACCTCTACCAGTTCCACACCCCGGACCCGCTCACGCCCATCGACGAGACGCTCTCGGCCCTCGATGACCTCGTCACCAGCGGCAAGGTTCGCTACATCGGCCACTCCAACCGGGCCGGCTGGCAGATCGCCGAGGCTGAGTACGTGGCACGCGCCCGCGGGGGAGCCCGCTTCATCTCCAGCCAGAACCACTACAATCTGCTGGACCGGCGCGCCGAACGCGAGGTGACCCCGGCGGCCGAGGCCTACGGCCTGGGCGTCCTGCCGTACTTCCCGCTCGCCAACGGCCTGCTGACCGGCAAATACTCCGCCGGCCGGGCCCCCGAGGGAAGCCGGCTCAGCCACACCCGCACCAACCTGGTCCACGACGCCGACTGGGAACAGCTGGGTGCCTTCGGCAAGTTCGCCGCCGACCGCGGGCTCAACGAAGTCCAGGTGGCCTTCTCCTGGCTGGCCGCCCAGCCGTCCGTCAGCAGCGTCATCGCCGGCGCCACCACGCCGGAGCAGGTGCGCCAGAACGCCGCCGCCGTGGCCTGGAAACCCAGCCAGGCCGACCTCGCCGAGCTGGACGACCTCTTCCCGCGCACGCCCAAGGTGGCGCTGTTCTGAACGGTCCAGTTCTGAACGGTCCAGGTCTGAACACTGATCGTATGAACAGTGCTGGTCTGAACAGTGCTGGTCTGAACAGTGCTGCAAGCGCCCGGGCGGCGGTACCTGCCGTGACGCATTCGATCCTGATGGACGTCGACACTGGGATCGACGACGCCCTGGCCCTGGTCTACCTGCTGTCCCGGCCCGAGGTCCACGTCCAGGCGATCACGTGCACCGCCGGGAACGTCGGGGCCCGTCAGGTGGCGCTGAACAACCTGGCCCTGCTGGAGCTCTGCGGCCGCGAGGGCATCGAGGTGGCCATCGGCGCCGAGGTCCCGCTGGAGATCCCGCTGGTCACCACCGAGGAGACCCACGGGCCGCAGGGCATCGGCTATGCCGAGCTGCCGCCGCCGCGCCAGCAGATCTCGGCGCGGCACGCCGTCGACGTCTGGGTCGAGGAGGTGCGGGCGCACCCGGGGGAACTCACCGGCCTGATCACCGGACCGCTGACCAACTTCGCTCTGGCCCTGCGCCGGGAACCGGAACTTCCCCGGCTGCTCAAGGGACTTGTGATCATGGGCGGCAGCTTCTACTACCAGGGCAACACCACCCCGACGGCCGAATGGAACACCTCGGTGGATCCGCATGCCGCCAAGGAGGTGTTTGCCGCCTACCGGGGCCTGCCCGAGGACAAACTGCCGATCTTGTGTGCCCTGGAAATGACCGAGCGGATCGAGATGCACCCGGAGCACCTGCGCCGACTTGGCGAGGCCGCCGGTGCACCGGAGCCCGAACTCGTCCTCCCGGAGCAGTCCGAAGGCCAGCGGAGCCAGTCCGGGAACCCCCTCGTCGCTTGCCTGTCCGACGCCCTGCGCTTCTACATGGAATTTCACCGCCTCTATGACCAAGGCTATGTGGCGCACGTGCACGACGCCTTCGCGGCCTGCGCTGCAGCGGGGCGCACACCGTTCGCCACCCGGCTGGCCACGGTCGACGTCGAAACGGATTCGCCCCTGCTGATCGGCACCACGGTGGCCGATTTCCGCGGGCTGTGGGGGTTGGCGCCGAACGTCAGGATCGTCTCTGACAACAACCCCGGGCAGTGCTTCGACGAACTGATTTCCTCGATCGGCGCCCTTGCGCGCGCGGTGGGCCCCCGGGCGCCGGTGGCCTGAAACCGGACAGTACGGTTGAGCCAATGCGGGGAGTGCCCGGACGGGTCTGCAGATCGCTAGAATGGTCGCCGCTCGCTAGGATGGTAGCTGCGCCGAGGTGACATGAGGCGGAACTTGTTGCACCCAGCCAAAGGAACACCCCGCATGTCACAGCCAGCCCTCACCATCATTGCCCCTGGACAGGCGGCCGGCCGCAGGCGCCGCCTGCTCGAAATCGCCGGCGCCGCCGCGATCGCCGCCACCTACATCTTCCTGGTGCTGACCCAGCCCGCTGACATTGCCAACGGCCCGGCCAGCTTCTCGGCCCTCTTTGCCCTCGGCGGCTTCCTGCTCGGCGCTGTGCTGCTGATTGTGGCCGTCCTGCCGGCGCTGCCCACCTCCACCGTGGTCCTCATCCCGGTGGCGCTGGTCCTGAACGTGGTCCTCGGACAGCTGATGGGCAGCACGGGCCTGCCGTTCTACATTGATGCGATCGGCACCGTCCTGATCGCCGTCCTCGCCGGACCCGCAGCGGGTGCCGCCACGGGCGCGCTGAGCAGCATCGTCTGGTCCTTCTTCAACCCCACCGTTCTGCCGTTCGCCGCCGGTGCCGCCCTGATCGGATTCCTCGCCGGCATGGCCGCGCGCGGCGGGCTGTTCCGCCGCTTCTACCTCGCCCCCGTCGCCGGCTTCGTCACCGGCATCCTGGCCGGCGTCGTCTCCGCCCCGATCGCCGCGTTCGTCTTTGGCGGCACGTCAGGGCTGGGTACCGGGGCGATCGTCAGCGCCTTCCGCGCCATGGGGGACACCCTCCTGGCCGCCATCACCAAGCAGGCACTGATTTCCGACCCCATGGACAAGGCGATCGTTTTCACCATCGCGGCGCTGCTCGCCTACGCCCTGCCCCGCCGCGCCACCTTCCAGTTCCCCTTCGTGCGGCGCTACCGGGTACTCGCCGGCAAGGCCCCGGCAGCGCCGGACGCCTGAGCCCCGCTGCGGCTGGGACACCCCGACCCTGCGACACTGCCACAGCGACATTGACCCTGAGACACTGACACAGCGACCATGACACCGCGACTGCACCCCTTCACCGCGCTGACCCTCGCCGTATGCGCCGCCGTCGTCACGACGGCGGCCGCCTTTTGGCCGCTGTCTGTCGCCGTGGCCCTCGCCGCGGTGATCCTTGCCGCCCGCCATGGCATTGCGGGGCGCGTCCTGACCGCAGGAGCCGTGATCCTGACGCCTCTGTGCCTGTCCCTGCTGGTGCTGCACGGCCTCTTCTTCCCTGAGGGCCAGACCGTGCTGGCCCAGTGGGGTCCGGCGAGGGTCACGGCCGAGGGTCTGGGCTTCGCGCTTGAGCTGGGAACCCGGACCACGGCCTGCGTGCTGGTATTCCTGCTCTTTTCCTTCACCGTGAGCGTCCCCGACCTCGTCTCCGCCCTCGCCGGGCGCAGGATCCCACCGCAGTTCGGCTTCGTCCTGGCTTCCACGCTCACCCTCCTGCCCGCCGTCGCGGGCCGCCTGGACCGGATCCGGCAGGCCCAGGAAACCCGCGGGATGGTGGTCGGACGCGGCCTGCTGTCCCGCCTCGGCACCCTCCGTCTGCAGATGGTGCCGCTGGTCCTGGCCCTGATTGACGACGCCGGAAGCCGCGCCCAGGCGCTCGACGCCCGCGGCTTCGGCAGCCCGGGGCCCCGGACCAGCTACCGCGAAGTCGCCGACCCGCCCGCCCAGCGGCTATGCCGGGCAGCCGCACTGGTATTCGCGGCGGCCGCCGTCGCCGGGCGGATTGTGGCCTCCTGGCCTGCCGGGGCGGTGTCATGACGGCCACCACCCGCACGGCGCTTCAGATCCGGATCGAGGCGTTCACGTTCCACGGCGATGACACCCCGGTGCTGAGGGATGCCGCACTCTCGGTCACGTCGGGTTCCCTGACCGCCGTCCTGGGCGGGTCCGGGAGCGGAAAATCCACGCTGGGCAAACTGTTGGCCGGCTGGCTCCGGGCCGGTCACGCCGGACAATTCCGCGGCAGCCTGGATCTTGGCGGCACGGTGCTGGAATTCCGCGGCGTGCCCGAGGACCCCCGGATCAACCCCGCCGAGTGGTCGCGCCGCGTGGCCTTCGTTCCGCAGGACGCCGCGGCGATGCTCTCCTCGGTGCGCGCCACGGTCGCGGAGGAGCTGGCCTTCGGCCTGGAAAACCGCGCGACGGCCCGGGAGGACATGCTCCGCGCGGTGGAGCGCACCGCCGCCCGCACCGGACTCTCTCACCTGCTGGACCGGGACCCGGCCACGCTCTCCGGCGGGGAGCTGCGCCGGCTCGCCGTGGGCTGCGCCGTCATCATGGAACCGGACGTGCTCATCCTGGACGAGCCGCTGGCATCGCTGGACGCGGCCGGAGCCGCGCAAGTCGAGGCCCTGGTCCGCGGCCTCTGCGGCGCCGGGACCGGCGTCGTCCTCCTGAGCCAGGCAGCCGACGGGCTCGCCGGGGAAGCCACGCACTGGACGATTCTTGACGCTCAGACCGGGCCCGACGGCAGGAGGGTCACCGCTGCCGGGACGGTCACCGCTGCCGGGACGGTCACCGCTGCCGGGACGCCGGCGCAGCTGGCGGGCTCGGCCGAACTGGAGCGCGCCGGAGTGATTGGCGTAGGCGGGCCCGGCGGCATTGGGCCGAGCGGTATTGGGTCCGGCGTCCTGGGGTCCGGCGTCCTGGGGGCCAGTGGGTCCGGCGTCGCCGCCGGCGCCCGCCATCCCGGGCCGGTGCCTGCCGCGGCGCCCGGTCCCGGCCCGGCATCGCTGGAACTGCGCGGGGTTGGGTTCGGCTACGCTCGGGACCCGCGTCGGCACGGCACCGGCGCGCAGGACCGGGTCCTCCGGGACGTGGATTTCGCCGTGCGCCCGGGCGAGATCATCGCCGTGACCGGGCTCAACGGCGCCGGCAAGTCGACACTGCTGCGCCACTTCAATGGACTGCTCCGGCCCTCGGCCGGGGACGTGCTGGTCTGCGGGCGCAGCATTGCCGGCGAGCCGGTGGGAAAGGTCGCGGCCTCCGTGGGCCTGTTGTTCCAGCACCCCCGGGACCAGCTTTTCGAACGCACCGTCCTGCGGGAAGCCGCGTTCGGACTCCGGCAACTGTCCGGAAAGGCCGGCGCCGAGGGCAAGGCCCGGGCCGCGCTGGCCGCGGTGGGCCTGTCCGGTACCGAGGAGGCACACCCGGCCGAGCTGTCCGCCTCCCGGCAGCGGCTGCTCGCCCTGGCCACGGTCCTGGCCCGCGAACCGGCGGTGGTGGCCCTGGACGAACCGACCGTCGGGCTGGACCGGCACGGCCTCGAGGCGCTGCAGGGCGCCGTCGACCGCGCCGCCGCGCGGGGCGCCGCCGTCGTCATGGTCACCCACGACCTGGACTACGCACGGAGGAACGCGCACCGCGTCCTGGAACTCAGCGGCGGGAGCCTGCGGGAAATCTGACTGGGGCCGCGGGGTAGGCACGGAATCCAACGCAGACATCGAGGCTGCCCACGTCATGGCGCCGCCGGGATGCCCGGCCACTCTCCCGAAAGCAGCGCCGCCGCCCGGACCAAAGTCCGGGCGGCGGCGCCAACAAAAGCGAGCGGTGAAGCCTGGCTTTAGGCCGGCTCTGACGCCACGCCCGGGGCCAGGAACTTCTTGCCGTTGACCCGTTCCGAGGCGCCCACCCGGTCCAGATACGGGGTGATCCCGCCCAGGAACATCGGCCAGCCCGCGCCGAGGATCATGCAGAGGTCAATGTCCTCGGGACCGGCCACAACGCCTTCCTCGAGCATCAGCCCGATTTCCTCCGCCAGGGCGTCCTGCGTCCGGCGCAGCACCTCCTCGCCGGTGGACGGGGTGCTGCCAAAGGACATCAGCGCCAGGGTTTCGGCCGGTATGAACGGCTTGCCGTCCGGGCCCGGCACCGGTGTGCCGTTCTGCACGGCCCAAATGGACGTCACACCGTTGTCGATCAGCACCTGCAGGTTCGCCGAGACCCTGAAGCGGTCCCCGAACGCCGTGTGCAGCGATTCCTGGACATGCTGCGCCACGGGCAGGCCCACCATGGCGCCGAGCACAAAGGGCGTCATGGGCAGGCCCATCGGCCGCAGCGCGTTATCGGCCACGTCGGCGGGGGTGCCCTCGTCGAAGGCCGCGGTGACTTCACCCATGAGGCGCAGCAGGACGCGGTTGACCACAAACGCGGCGGCATCCCTGACCAGCACCGCCGACTTCTTGAGCCCCTTGGCGAGCTCGAACGCGGTGGCCAGCACGGCGTCGTCGGTCTTCGGTGCCCGCACGATCTCCAGCAGCGGCATCACGGCCACCGGATTGAAGAAGTGGAAGCCGACCAGGCGCTCGGGGTGCTCAAGGTCCTCCGCCATCGCGGTGACGGACAGCGAGGACGTGTTGGTCGCGAGGATGCACTCTTCCGAGACGATCGCCTCGACTTCCTTGAAGACCTGCTTCTTGACGTTGAGTTCCTCGAAGACGGCCTCAATGACGAAGTCGGCGTCGGCGAAGGCCTCCTTCGAAACTGATCCCGTGACGAGCGCGCGGGTGCGGTTGGCGGCGTCGGGGCTGATCCGGCCCTTCGCCAGCAGCTTCTCCACCTCGGCGTGGACGTAACCCACGCCCTTGTCCACGCGGGCCTGGTCGATGTCCGTGAGGACCACGGGCACTTTGAGCTGGCGGGCGAAGAGCAGGGCGAGCTGGCTGGCCATCAGGCCGGCACCGACGACGCCGATCTTCGTCACCGGGCGCGCAAGCTTGCGGTCCGGGGCGCCGGCTGGACGCTTGGAGCGGCGCTGCACGAGGTCCAGGAAGGCGTACACCGTGGAGCGGAACTCGTCGGTCTGCATGAGGTCGGCGAGCGTCTCGCATTCGAGCTCAGCGGACTGCGCCTGGGTCAGGGTGCGGTTGGCCTCCATGACGTCCAGGACCTTGGCGGGCGCCGGGGAAGCGTTGGAGGTCTTGGCCTCCACGAAGGCGCGGCCCTTGGCGACGGCGGCCGCCCAGCGGGCGGCGACCTCCGGAGCGGACGGGTCCACGGCGTTCGCCCGCTCCGGCGCCACGGCACCGGCAATGACTTTCGCGGCCCACGCCAGGGACTGTTCCACGAAGTCGGCCGGCTCGAACATCGCGTCCGCCATGCCCAGCTGGTAGGCCTGCGGCCCGGTGAGCGTGCGGTTGTTGCTCAGCGGGTTTTCGATCATGACCTTGAGGGCGTTCTCCGGCCCGATCAGCCGCGGCAGGATGTGGACCCCGCCCCAGCCAGGGATGAGTCCGATGAACGCCTCGGGAAGGGCCAGAGCGCCGGCGCCGGTAGAGACCGTGCGGTAGGTGGACTGCAGCGCGATCTCCAGGCCGCCGCCCAGGGCCAGTCCGTTGATGAATGCGAAGCTCGGCACGCCGAGGTTCGCGAGGGTGGCGTAGACGTCGTGGCCGAGCTGGGCCATCCACAGGCCCTGTTCGCGTCCGCTGACGGACTTGACCGTGGAGAGGTCGGCGCCGGCCACGAGGAAGTACGGCTTGCCGGTGACGCCGACGCCGGCAATCTCGCCCCGGGCGGCGCGTTCCTTCAGTCCTTCCAGGACCGTGCCGAGTTCGATCAGGGTGTTGGGTCCGAGGGTGGTGGGCTTGGAGTGGTCCAGGCCGTTGTCGAGGGTGACCAGCGCGAAGATGCCGGGGCTTTTGCCGTCAGTCGTCTCCCCACCGTCGACGGGCGGCAGTTCGATGTCCTGGACGTAGGAGTGGGTGACCGTCTCGTGCGGGAAGAGGTCTGCAAGCTTGCGGAAGTCAGCGGCGCTCATGCTGTGGCTCCAGTCTCGGTGGTCGTGGTCTCTGCGTGCTGTGCTGCGGTGCCGTGTGTTTCAGTGCTGTGTGTTTCGGTGCCGTAATCCGCGTGATGCGGGTTCTCCCAGATTACGGTGGCGCCCATGCCCAGGCCGATGCACATCGTGGTCATGCCAAAGCGGACCGAGGGGTCCTCCTCGAACTGCCGGGCCAGCTGGTTCATCAGCCTGACCCCCGAGGACGCCAGCGGGTGCCCGACGGCGATCGCGCCGCCATAGCGGTTGACGCGGGGGTCGTCGTCGGCGATCCCGAAATGGTCCAGGAAGCTCAGGACCTGGACGGCGAAGGCCTCATTGATTTCGAAGAGCCCGATGTCCCCGATGCCGAGTCCGGCGTTCTTGAGTGCCTTCTCGGTGGCCGGGACCGGGCCGATGCCCATGACCTCGGGTTCGACGCCGGCGAAGGCATAGCTCACCAGGCGCATCCTGACCGGCAGCCCGAGTTCCTCGGCGGCATCGGCGGAGGCCAGCAGGGCTGCGGTGGCGCCGTCGTTCAGGCCCGCGGCGTTGCCCGCCGTGACCCGGCCGTGGGCGCGGAACGGCGTCCTAAGCGTGGACAGGTCCCCGAGCGAGGTCCCGGGGCGCGGGGGTTCGTCCACGGTGTTGACGGTCCAGCCCTGGCCCGGCTTCATCGTGGCGACGGGTACGAGGTCGGGCTGGATCTGGCCGTTGGCGTAAGCTGCGGCGAGCTTGTCCTGCGAGGCGACGGCGTAGGCGTCGGTGCGGTCCTTGGTGATGGCCGGGAAACGGTCGTGCAGGTTCTCGGCCGTGTTGCCCATGTACAGCGCGGCCGGGTCCACGATCCGTTCGGACATGAAGCGCGGGTTGGGGTCGGCGCCGGCGCCCATCGGGTGGTTGCCCATGTGTTCCACGCCGCCGGCGATCACGACGTCGTACGCGCCGAAGCCGATGCCGCTCGCCGTCGTGGTGACGGCGGTCATGGCGCCGGCGCACATGCGGTCGATCGCGAAGCCGGGCACGGTGCGGGGGAGTCCGGCCAGCAGGGCGGCGGTGCGGCCGATGGTCAGACCCTGGTCGCCCGTCTGGGTGGTGGCGGCGATCGCGACCTCGTCGACCCGGTCCGCCGGAAGCGAAGGGTTGCGGCGCATCAGTTCGCGGATGCACTTGACCACGAGGTCGTCGGCGCGGGTGCCCGCGTAGATGCCCTTGTCGCCGGCGCGGCCGAACGGGGTGCGGACGCCGTCGACAAAGACGACGTCGCGCACGGTCCTGTTTCTTCCGCTGCTCGGGTTTGCGCTGCTGGGTTTTCCGCTGGTGCGGGCTTGGCTCACGGCGTACTCCTCATTGAGACATGGTGCCGGAACCGTGCCTGTGGCAGGGGTTGCCACAGGCAGGAGGGTTCCGAGCGACATCATGCATTATGTTACTCGCCAGTAACATAGCTGGCAAGGAGGAGATGAGCGGCCCCGGAAGGAGCCGCTAGACCGTGGAACCCGACGGCGCCTCCGCGGCGGCCTTGGGTTCCTTTGCGGGCAGCGGCTCGGGGTGCAGGAAGGCCTCGGCAATGAGCGGAGCCGTGATTTCGATCTGCCACTGGCGCGCCCCGAGGTTCGCCAGTTCCTCGGCCACGCCTTCCTCGCTGCATTCTGCCGGTGGACGCCAGGCGACCCGCCGAAGATAGTCCGGGGTCAGCAGGTTCTCCACCGGCAGGTTCAGTTCCTCGGCCCTGGCCTGGAGTTTTGGACGGGCGGTGGCGAGCCTGGCGGCCGCCTCCGGGTCCCGGTCCGCCCAGACGCGCGGGGGCGGGGGAGCGTTGGTGGGCAGGTGCAGCGGCGGCAGGTCCTCCAGGGCCCGGGCCACGCCGATGCAGCGCAGCCAGCGGGGGGCTTCCCGCTGTGCGGCGCGGCCGTGGAAGCCCTTGGTGCCCAGGAGCTGGGGAACCGTGGACGGCATCGCTTTGGCCGCGGCGACGAGCGCGGAGTCGGGGATCAGCCGGCCAGGGGCGACGTCACGTTTCTGGGCCAGGGAATCGCGTTCCAGCCACAGCTCCCGGACTGCGGCCAGTTGGCGGCGGTCCCGGATCTGGTGCAGTCCGGACGTCTTGCGCCACGGATCAACGCGCGGCGGGGCCTGTCCGGCTTCGAGGATGGCGGCGAATTCCTGCTCGGCGTATTCCAGCTTCTCGTCCGCCACGAGCAGCTCAATCAGTTCCTCGCGCAGCTCGGTCAGGACTTCGACGTCGAGCGCGGCGTAGCGCAGCCACGGTTCCGGCAGCGGGCGGGTGGACCAGTCGGCGGCGGAGTGTTCCTTCGCCAGGCCGAAGCCCAGGAGCTGTTCGATGACGGCGGCGAGGCCCACCCGGGGCAGCCCGGCCAGGCGGGCGGCGAGCTCGGTGTCGAAGAGTTTGTCCGGCCACATGCCGAGTTCGGACAGGCAGGGCAGGTCCTGGCTGGCGGCGTGCAGGATCCATTCGACGCCGCGCAAGGCGTCATTGATGATGCTGAGGTCCCCGAAAGGTTCGGGATCGATCAGCCAGGTTCCGGAGCCTTCGCGCCGGATCTGGACCAGGAAGGCGCGCTGGCCGTAGCGGAACCCCGAGGCGCGCTCCGCGTCCACGCCCGCAGGGCCGTGGCCGGCGGCGAGGGCCGCGGCGCAGCGTTCGAGTCCGGACTGGGTTTCAATGACCAGCGGCACGCCGTCGCGGGGAATGTCGAGGTCGATCACTTCAGGGACCAGGCTGTCGAAGCCTTCCACGGTGATGTGGGCTGTGGTGTCAGCAGCCTCGGCCGTGGTGCGACTGGCGCCGGCCGTGCTGATTTCCGGATTCTGAGGGGTCATGGTCTCTACAGTTTACCGACAACATGGCGTATAGGGCCGTGACCGCGGCCGAACAGGGGCCTCATGCGTGTCCGCGGGGGCGGCGGGGAAGGGCCGTGACGCCCTCGGGCAGCGGCGGCAGTCCGGCGAAGGTGCAGACCATGTCCGACCACGCCTCCAGGTGCGAGGTGATGTCCGGGGTGGCCGGGGTCCAGGAGGCCCGGAGCTCAATGTCGATTGAATTCGGCCGGTCCGACAACGTTCCAAAGCTCTCCGAGAGCACCCGGGTGGCGGTGCCGCCGGCGGAGCGGTAGGGGGCCTGATGGTTCTCCAGCGCTTCGACCAGCCAGGTCCACGCCACGGACCCCAGGAGTTCGTCGTTGCCCATCTCGGGTTCCAGCTGGGCGCGGATGTAGGTGACGATCCGGAATTCCCCGTCCCATACGGCAGAGCCGTCGGGATCGTGGAGCAGAATGAAGCGGCCAGTGGCCAGCTCGACGTCGTCGCTGCCGGACGCCCGTGCCAGGGCCGCGGCGGCCGGGCCGTGGACCGGTCCGCCGGCGGGGGAGTCGCCCGGGCCGATCACTTCCGCGCCCAGGGCCACCGCGAACGGTGCCAGCCGGGACGGGGCCGGAATTTCGTCCAGGTGCAGCTCGCTGCGGCACCGTGCCTGCCGAAGGGTCCCCAGGGCGAAGAGGAAATCTGCCGGAACCTGATCGAGGGAGCTCACCTTGGAAGGTTATGCAACGGCCGGAGCCCTGCCCGGCAGGCTCGCCGCCGGGCAGGGGAAGCGTTGCACGGCTCAGGCAGCGGCGAGCTCGCGCTTGATGGCCGCAATGAAGGAATCAACGTCATCCTCGGTGGTGTCGAAGGAGCACATCCAGCGGACCTCGCGGGCCGCCTCGTTCCAGTCGTAGAAGCGGAAGGACTTGCGCAGCCGGTCCGCGACACCGGCAGGCAGGACGGCGAAGACGCCGTTGGACTCGGTCTTCTGCGTCAGTTCGACGCCGGGGATCGCCTCGACGCCGGCGCGCAGCCGGGCGGCCATGGCGTTGGCGTGCGAGGCCGAGCGCAGCCACAGCTCACCCTCGAGGAGGGCAATGAACTGGGCGGACATAAACCGCATCTTGGAGGCCAGCTGCATGTTCATCTTGCGCAGGTAGACCAGGCCGTGTGCGGCCTCCGGGTTCAGGGCGACCACAACCTCGCCGAACAGCAGGCCGTTCTTCGTGCCGCCGAAGGAGAGGATGTCCACGCCGGCGTCACGGGTAAAGGCCCGCAGCGGGACCCCCAGGTGGGCGGCGGCGTTGGCCAACCGGGCACCGTCCATGTGCAGCTTCATGCCCTTTGCGTGGACATGCTCAGCGATGGCCCGGACCTCGTCCGGGGTGTAGCAGGTACCGAGCTCGGTGGTCTGGGTGATGGACACGGCCAGCGGCTGGGCGCGGTGCTCATCGCCCCAGCCCCAGGCTTCCTGGTCGATCAGTGCGGGGGTGAGCTTGCCGTCGGTGGTGGGGACCTGCAGCAGCTTGATGCCGCCGATCCGCTCCGGTGCGCCGTTTTCGTCCATGTTGATGTGGGCGGTGGAAGCGCAAATGACCGCACCCCAGCGCGGGAGCAGCGACTGCAGGGACAGGACGTTGGCTCCCGTGCCGTTGAACACCGGGAAGCACTCGATGCCTTCGCCGAAGTGCTCTTCCATCAGCTGCTGCAGGCGCGCGGTGTAATCGTCCTCGCCGTAGGAGACCTGGTGGCCTTCGTTGGCGGCGGCCAGGGCCGCAAGAACTTCCGGGTGCACGCCGGAATAGTTGTCCGAGGCGAAACCGCGGACGGAGGGATCGTGGAGCCGCACCGCAGTGCCGGCAGGGACAGTTTCAACTGTGCTGGTCATCGTTTTGCTCACGCTTTCAGTCTAAGAGGTCGGGCCGCCCGGGCTAAGCCCGGGGCCCTGGATCGGGGCCCAGACCCTGTGCCACAGACGCTGGGGCCCTGGATCAGGGCCCCGGAGTCAGCGCCGCGGAATCAGGGATGTTCAGCGGCTGAGCAGCAGCCGCTGGCCGTTCAGGTCGCCGGCAGGAGCGTTGAAGAGTCCCGCTGCGGCAGCCGCCAGGTCAGCCACGTCCGTGAAGCCCGGGAACTTGCGGTCCGGGGCCTTGGCCCGCATTTGAGCGTCAACAAGGGCTTTCACCACGAAAATGACGGCGGCGCTCCGCAGCGCGGCGCTCTCCTGTCCGGCGTTGTCCTGTTGCGCGCTGTCCTGCCCGGGAGTGCCGGTGCCGGTGGCATTGCCCGCGGCGTGGACCCGGCGGAAGCCGTCAGCGACCGCCAGCGTCCAGGCCTCGGCAGCCGCCTTGGCCGCGGCGTAGCTCGCCCCCGCCGCCGTCGGGGCGCTTACCGCCGTGGAGGACACCATGGCGAAGCGTCCTGCCTCAGAGGCAGCGAGGTCGTCGAAGAAGACGCGCGTAACGTTCCGCAGGGTCGTGACGGCGTTGCGCTCCAGGAAGTCCCAGTCGTCGTCGCTCTGGTCGGTGATGCCTTTCGCGCCGCGCCAGCCGCCCACCAGGTGGATAACGCCGTCGACGCGTCCGGCCAGGCCGGCAATGCTTTCCCGCAGGGCGCGGACGTCGGCCAGGCTGGCGAGGTCGCAGGCGAGCGGCGTGACGCCGTCGCCGGCCTCGGCGGCGGCTGCCTCGATGCGCGCGGCATCCGATCCGACCGTGAAGACCCTGTGGCCGGCGCCGCGCAGGGCGCGGGCCGTCGCGATTCCCGACGGCCCGCTGCCCCCCGTGACCAGCACGTTCAAAGTGCGTCCGGCACTCATCCGGCGTTCAGGGCCTGGGTGCCGCCGGACTCTGATCCCGTGTCAGTGCCGGTATCTGTGCTGATGTCTGACGACCCGGTGATGCCGGCAGTGGATTCGATGACGGGCCGCATCTTCTTCTCCAGCGCCTCGTAGAACATGGAGAGCGGGAACTCGTCGTCGAGGACCTGGTCCGTGAGGCCGCGGGGCGGACCGTCCAGGGGGAGGGCGTCGGGACCCTTGGCCCAGACCGAGGCCGGGTTAGGCGTGACCGTGCCAGAGATGAGCTCGTAGGCGGCGAGCCAGTGGGCCATCTTGGGGCGGTCGATCGAGCGCCAGTACAGTTCCTCGATCTTCGCGCCGAGTTCAACCACGACGTCGGCAGCCTCGTCCCAGTCGATGCTGAGTTTGCTGTCGGTCCAGTGCAGGACGTGGTGCTGGTGCATCCAGGCGAAGAGCAGCTGGCCGCCAAGGCCGTCGTAGTTCCGCACGCGCGTGCCGGTGATGGCGAAGCGGAAGATGCGGTCGAAGATCACGGCGTACTGGACCAGCTTGGCGTGCCGGCGGGCCTCCGGGTCAGCGTCCTCGTCCTTCTCGATCTTCACGGATTCGCGGAAGGCGGTGAGGTCGCAGCGCAGTTCCTCCAGTGAGTAGAGGAAGAACGGCATGCGCTGCTTGATCATGAACGGGTCGAAGGGCAGGTCGCCGCGCATGTGGGTGCGGTCGTGGATCAGGTCCCACATGACAAAGGTTTCCTGCGTCAGCTGCTGGTCCTCCAGGAGCCCGGCGGCGTCCTCGGGCAGCTGCAGGGAGGTGATCTCGGCGGCGGCGCGCAGGACGCGGCGGAAGCGTGCGGCCTCGCGGTCGGCGAAGATCGCGCCCCACGTAAACGTCGGGGTCTCGCGGACCGCGACGGTCTCGGGGAACAGGACTGCGGAGTTGGTGTCGTAGCCCGCGGTGAAGTCGAGGAACCGGATCGGGACGAAGAGCTTGTTGGAGTATTCGCCGGTTTCCAGGCCGCCGATGAATTCCGGCCAGATGACCTCGATCAGCACGGCCTCGACGAGGCGGCTGCTGCTGCCGTTCTGGGTGTACATCGGGAACACGACCAGGTGCTGGAGTCCGTTGACCCGGTGCTGCTGCGGCTGGAACGCCTGCAGGGAATCCAGGAAGTCCGGGACCCCAAAGCCGCCATCGGCCCAGCGGTCAAAGTCGGTGACCAGCAGTTCCAGGTAGTTCGCGTCGTGCGGGAAGGACGGGGCCAGGGCCGCGACCGCCGCGGTGATGGTTGCGACGTGGCCGGCCGCGGCTTCGTGGGCTTCGGCATCCGGCACGGATCCGTCCTGGACCTGGAGGCCGCGCAGGGCGGTGGCGGCAGCCTTGAGCCGCAGCCATTCCTGGTTGCCGGCGGTGATCGGGGCGGGGGCGGTAAGAGCGGTCGTGGTCATCGTCGACGGTCGCCTTTCTGTTTGCTGTGGAGCGTGTCGCTGGATCTAAATCGAGCGTAGCAAGCAAGCAGAGACTCTAATGCAAAATTGCCTCGAGCATAAGAAAGTCTGTGGCAAGTGATTCTGAAAAGCCGTTCCAGCGGAAGGAGAGGCAGGGCTGCGGGCTACTGCCCGGCGTCGTCCGCGGGAACCAGCTTCAGGGAAACCGAGTTGATGCAGAAGCGCTGGTCCGTGGGGGTGCCGTAGCCCTCGCCGTCGAACACGTGCCCCAGGTGGGAATCACAGGTGCTGCAGCGGACTTCCACCCGGTCCATGCCCATGGTGCGGTCATGGATGTAGCGAACGGTGCCCTCGGCGAGCGGCGCCCAGAAGGACGGCCAGCCGCAGTGCGAGTCGAACTTTTCGTTGCTGGTGAAGAGTTCGGTGCCGCAGGCCCTGCATTTGTAGACACCGCGGGTGTGGGTGTCCCAGTATTCGCCGGTGTACGGCCGCTCGGTGCCTGCCTGGCGGAGCACGCGGTACTCCTCGGGCGTCAGTTCCTCGCGCCACTGGGCGTCCGTCTTTTCGACGGGCGTTCCGGTCGGAGTCTGGTCAAGGGCCGTGGCGGCGGGGTCGGCTGTGGGGTCGGTGGCGGGCACTGCCGAGGGCATGGATTTAGGCCTGTTAAAGATACTCATAGCCTCAATAACGCTCAGGAGTCCCCGATAAATCCCGAACCGGCGTACAGATGCAGGACGGGCAGCCCCAGCTTGTCCTGTGCCTTGGTGGCCCAGTCGGTGTGGAACGTGTCGGCCACGGCGTGCGGGCGGGTGATGACCACAGCCTGTCCGGCGCTGAGTTCCTTGACCTTGGCAACCAGGCCGTCAACGGCCTTGCCCTCGACGACTTCGCCCGAGACGCCGCCGCCCAGACCGGCCAGCGCGGCCAGCGAGGCGGCCAGGGTGTCGGCTGCTTCGGCCCGCTCTTCGGCGGGATCCGAGTGTGCCGTCAGTTCACGGAAGGCCTTGGCGATTTCAAGCATGGAAAGGTTTTCCAGGAAATCCACCACCAGGTGTCGCTCGGTGTTGGCCGGCACCAGGATCAGCAGGGGCGCATCACCGCCGGCAATCAGGGTTTCAATATTGACGCGGTCATCCGCACCGAGGGGCTCTTCTGTCAAAATGACGATTGGATCACTCATGACCCCAGCCTAGTCGCGCTCGTGTTGACCTGCATCGTTGTGTCCCGCGGGACCCTGGCGTGTCTGGACCGGCCCGGCCGTGCGCCTGAAATCCCGCCAATGCCGTGGTTGGGCTGCGCTTCAGTAAGAATGGTGCCATGGCATCCTCCCTGCGCCTCCGCCCGGACCTCCGCCAGACCGCTGCCCGCCAGGCCGCTGCCCGGCGGGCCTCTGCCCGCAGAACAGCACTCCCCGTCGCGCCGGCCCCCGGCGGCGTGACGTCCGGCAGCGCCAAGTGGGCGGTGGGGGGCATCATCGGCGGCAGCGCCGCTGCGGGCGTGCTCGCCGCCGGCTCCTCCGCCCTCGCCCTCTACTTCGCCCGCCGCGTCATCACCCCGGCCCGGTTCCGGGCAGAGGACCAGGAAGTGCTGGCCGTCATCCGCGAGGGGCGGGCGCTGCGGGTCATTTTCGCCGCCACCCCGGACGCCACGGTGGACGGGGTGTACGGTTTCTTCTTCGACGGCGGCCGCGGGCATGCGCGGATCGGCCGGATCCTGTCCTACTCCCCGGCCGAACGCACCGTGCTGCGCGAGGTCGAGCACGTCTACAGCGGGGACATGGCCACCGCCCGGCGCGGCTGGTGGAGCGGCGCGGCCTTTCCGGATCCGGCCGCCCTGGGGTTTCCGGTGGAGGACGTGCTGATCGACGTCGACGCCGGGACCGCGCCGGCCTGGCTCGTCCGCGCCGCGCCGGCCGTGGCGGAGGATGTGGCCCCCGACGTGTGGGCGATCATGGTGCACGGGCGCGGGGCCACCCGGCAGGAAGGGCTGCGGGCCGTCCGGACCGCCAGGGAACTGGGCATGTCCAGTCTTCTGATCTCCTACCGCAACGACGGCCTGGCCCCGTCAGCCAGCGACGGGCGGTACGGCCTGGGCTCCACCGAATGGCGCGACGTCGAGGCCGCCATCGGCTACGCCGTACAGCAGGGCGCCCGCGAGGTGGTTTTGTTCGGCTGGTCGATGGGCGGCGCGATATGCCTCCAGACCGCTGACCTTTCCCGGCACCGCCACTTGATCCGGGCCATGGTCCTGGACGCGCCGGTGATCAACTGGGTCAACGTGCTGGCCCACCACGCGGAGCTGAACCGGATTCCGTCGTCCGTGGGCCGCTACGGACAACTCATGCTCAGCCACCGCCTGGGCCGGCGGCTGACCGGGCTGGCCGCGCCCGTCGACCTCAAAGCGATGGACTGGGTCTCGCGGGCCGTGGAGCTGAGGACGCCGACCCTCATTGTGCACAGCGTGGACGACGAGTACGTACCGTACGGGCCCTCAGCGGCGCTGGCCGAGAAAAACCCCGAGATGGTCACCTTCGAGCCCTTCGACAAGGCCCTGCATACCAAGGAATGGAACGTGGACCCGGAGCGCTGGGAGCGGCAGGTCTCGGCCTGGCTCCGGCAGCAGCTGGCGCCCCGCGCCAACCCCGGCGACCAGGAGCCTCCGGCCGGCAATGCCGCATTCAATTGACAGATCATTGACAGATCACGGCAGTGTTGTGCGCGAAAATTGCCGTGACGTGCCGTCTCGACACCTGGGGCCGGGTCAGTCGCGCCGGGTCCCGATCCTGGCGGTGCGGGCAGCCGTGAGCCGAATGAGCTCGGCCGGATCCAGCTCGATGTCCAGGCCGCGCCGTCCACCCGAAACGAGGATGGTCTCCAGCGCCAGTGCGCTCTCATCCACCACCGTGGGGGAGGACTGGCGCTGGCCGAGCGGTGAGATGCCGCCGAGAACATATCCGGTCCGCCGCTGCGCCGCGGCCGGATCGGCCATCTCCGCTTTCTTGCCGCCCAAAGCCGCGGCCATCGCCTTGAGGTCCAGGCTGCCGCTGACCGGCACGACGCCGACGGCGAGCCGGCCGTCGACGTCGACCATCAGGGTCTTGAAGACCCGGTCAGGGTCGACGCCGAGCACTTCCGCCGCTTCCAGGCCATAACTGGCCGCCGCGGGGTCATGGGTGTAGGGGTGGGCCACAAAGGGAACCCCGGCGGCCGCGAGTGCCGCGGTGGCCGGAGTTCCCTGCGACGCGTGCTTGCGGGCCATGTTCTCTGGCTGTCCGGGCGCCGAAGGTCAGGACTGCGCCGACGGCTGGCGGTCTCCGGAGGCGACGACCTTGCGCTTGATCCGGCCCAGCATGGCCGTCATTCCGCGCATGCGCAGCGGAGTGATGGCGCGGGTCAGGCCCAACAGTTCGGGCATGTCGTCGGGGACGGCCAGGATTTCCGCGGCGCTGAGCCCGTCGAGTCCTTCGTGGAGCACTCCGGCGAAGCCGCGGGTGGTCGGGGCCTCCTTGGGTGCCTTGAAGTAGAGCCGGACGCGCTCAGGCGCGTCGCCATCGGCCTGTTCCGTCTCGACGGTGAGGAACAGCGGCGTCTGGCACTCCACTACCTGCTCGAGCAGCTCCGGGTGATCCCGGAGCCGCTCCGGAAGTTCCGGAAGCCCCTGTGAGAACTCAAGGAGCAGCTGCAGCCGCTCTGCTTCGGTCAGGGCCTGGAAATCGTCGACAATTTCCGCCAGTGCGGCGGGGAGGGCTGAAGTATTCATCACTCCCAGCTTACGCAGGCGCGCCGATTGTGTCCCTGTCGGGACCGGTCCCGCTCCACGGTCACCACGGCTAACGGCCGGCCGGAACCGCGCCGCGTTCGGCACCCTTGACGATCGGGACGCGCACGGCGTTGCCCCATTCGGTCCAGGAGCCGTCGTAGTTCCGCACGGTCTCAAAGCCCAACAGGTACTTCAGCGCAAACCAGGTGTGGCTGGACCGCTCGCCGATCCGGCAGTACGCCACGACGTCGTCGCCTTCGTTCAATCCGGCCTCGCCGAGGTAGAGGGCCTCGAGCTCGCCGCGGTTCCGGTATGTGCCGTCGCCGGCCGCCGCGCGGGCCCAGGGGATGGAGGCCGCCGTGGGGATGTGGCCGCCGCGCAGCGCGCCCTCTTCCGGGTAGGCGGGCATGTGGGTGCGCTGGCCGGTATACTCCTCGGTCGAGCGGACGTCGATCAGCGGCTTGCCGAAGTGCCCCAGGACGTCATCCTTGAAGGCGCGGATCGGGGCGTCGTCCCGCTCCACGACGGGGTAGTCGGCGGGGGTGGCGACGGTCGTGACGGTGGAGAGTGCCCGGCCTTCCGCGATCCACTTGTCCCGGCCGCCGTCCAGGAGCCGGACGTCCTCGTGGCCGAAGAGCGTGAACACCCACAGGGCGTACGCGGCCCACCAGTTCGACTTGTCGCCGTAAATAACCACCGTGCTGTCCCGGGAGATGCCCTTGGACGCGGCCAGCGCGGCGAAGGCTTCACCGTCGACGTAGTCGCGGGTCACCTCGTCGTTCAGGTCCGTGTGCCAGTCGATTTTCACGGCTCCCGGAATGTGCCCGGTCTCGTACAGCAGGACGTCTTCGTCGGATTCGACCACCACGAGATTGCCGCCGTCGAGGGCGCCGTCCTCGATCGCCGTGGCCAGCCATTCCGTGGACACCAGGCGGTCAGGGTGGGCGTAAGCGGCGAATTTCTCGTTCTGCTCAACGGGGTAGGTCATTGCGATGGCCTTTCACTTGAACGGTCAGGAGGCCGGGCGCCGAAAGCGTGCGCCGCGCCGGGCCTGTTACAACACTAGTCACGGGCCGGTGGGAATGCTCCACCGGGTTCACACGGGGAAATGTGGTCTTCCTCACGCCGGCCGCGGGTCCACAGCCGCGCACGCGGGCCGGCCAGGCTTTGCCGGTATTCTTGCTGGGGACAAGAGACCAGCAGAACGGACCACCTTGGTACAGATCGAACAGCTCGCCGCCCGCACACCGGCAGTTTCCGTGGATGAACTCCTCAATGGGTTCTATCCGTCGCCGCGGTTCGGTGAGGTGTCGTTTTCCAGCTACCGGCCCGATCCCGCCCAGCCCAGCCAGGCCCAGGCGGTCCATGCCCTGCAGCATTTTGCGGCGGGCGTGGGCGCACGCGACGGCGACGGGCTGTTCAAGCGGCTCTTCGGCAAGAAGGACACTTCGCGGGCCGGGATCTACCTCGACGGCGGATTCGGTGTGGGCAAGACCCACTTGCTGGCATCGCTGTGGCACGCCGCCCCCGGGCCCAAGGCCTTCGGCACGTTCGTCGAATACACCAACCTCGTCGGTGCGCTGTCCTTCCGCAAGACCGTTGAGGCCCTGAGCCACTACAAGCTGGTCTGCATCGATGAATTTGAGCTCGATGATCCGGGCGACACTGTGCTCATGTCCCGGCTCATGCGCGAACTCGCCGACGCCGGCGTGAAGCTTGCCGCCACATCGAACACGCTGCCGGGGTCCCTCGGGGACGGGCGCTTCGCCGCCGTCGACTTTGCCCGCGAAATCCAGGTGCTGGCGGACCAGTTCGACGTCGTGCGGATCGACGGCGAGGACTTCCGCCACCGTGGCCTGCCGGCCGCGCCGTCGCCGCTGCGCAATGATGACCTGACCCACCACATGCATGCCGAGTTCGACGGCAAGACCGTGGCCCGCGATGAGTTCAGCACCTTGATCAACCACCTGGCCGGCGTGCACCCGAGCCGTTACCGCCAGCTGCTGGAGGGGATCGAGGGCGTGGTCTGGAAGAACGTGCACACGATTACCGAGCAGGCCGTTGCGCTGCGCTTCGTGGTGCTGGCTGACCGGCTGTACGACAAGGACGTGCCCATCCTTGCCAGCGGTGTGCCGTTCGACCAGCTCTTCACCGAGGAAATGATGACCGGCGGGTACATGAAGAAGTACTTCCGCGCCGTCTCCAGGCTGACCGCGCTGGCCCGCGAGGGCCAAAACCACGAACCGTCCTAGCCGCCAGCCCCTCCAACTACAACGCCAAATCCAACGCGGGGTCAGTTACGGCCCATCCGGATGCACCGGATGGGCCGTAACTGACCCCGCGTTGCCCGGTTGGAGTCGCCCTTAAATGCCGGAGGTGCCGGCGCCGCCTCTCGGCGGGACCGGCACCTCGCTGACGGATCTGGGTCAGAGGCCTGGCTGGCGGGGTTCCCCGGCTACGGGGGGCTCACCGGCTGCGGGAGTCTGATCGGCGACCGGGGCCGAATTCGGCCGGTCGTTCGCCTTGTCCACGAAGTCGGAAGCGCCACGCTGCACGGCATCGATCGTGCCGGCGTGCTTTCCGCCGGTCTTGGAGTCGACGAAGTCGCCTGCCTTTTCGATGCCGTCCTTGATGGCTTCTTCGTTGCCACCAATAACTTGCTGAGCCTTGCCCTTTAGATCGTCAAGTAAACCCACGGGCACCTCCCTTCGGTCGCGGAGCCAGATCGCTCCTTGCGTTTTCTACCCTAGCGGGAGGTGGCGGGGGTGCCAAGGGTGTCCGCCCAGAGGATAAAAGATGGAAGGCCAGGTGCACAGGGTAGAAGGGCCCGGACTGCACCAATCCGCAGTGCACAAACCCTCAGTGCACAAACCCGCAGTGCACAAACCCGCAGTGCACAAAAAAGAGCAGCTCCGGGGGAGCTGCTCTTGTGGTGGGCGATACTGGGATCGAACCAGTGACCTCTTCCGTGTCAGGGAAGCGCGCTACCGCTGCGCCAATCGCCCGCAACCGGAAGGATCCGGAGTGGAGTTGTAATGAAGAGAGCGGACGACGAGATTCGAACTCGCGACATCCACCTTGGCAAGGTGGTGCTCTACCAGCTGAGCTACGTCCGCATTTTAGTCCATGCCGGCTGGGCCGGTGGTACTGCATCAAGCAAGTTGCCTTGCTCTGGTGGGCGATACTGGGATCGAACCAGTGACCTCTTCCGTGTCAGGGAAGCGCGCTACCGCTGCGCCAATCGCCCCTTGCATCCGATCGAAACCGGAAACCAGGGTTTTCACCGAGGTGGGTACGGGATTCGAACCCGTGTATACGGCTTTGCAGGCCGCTGCCTCGCCTCTCGGCCAACCCACCGTGTAGACAGGATTCCGAAGAACCTTTGCCGTGACAGTGTCCTGCGAGCGGACGACGAGATTCGAACTCGCGACATCCACCTTGGCAAGGTGGTGCTCTACCAGCTGAGCTACGTCCGCATTGTTGGTGTGCATTTCCTTGCCGCATTCGGCATTTCCTCGCGTTCCAACGAGTAAGAACTCTATAGGAGGTTCTGGGAATCTACAAATCGAGACCCATTGGCCCGGGTTCCATGGCCCTACTTCCCCGAGTTCTAGGGGATTTTGCTAATTACAGCGCTGTAATTAGCGTCATTGTTCAGCCGTGGCCCTAAGTGGCGCCGGGACTACTGAGCGGGCCTTCTGAGGGGGACGACTGGAACGGCCGGTGGAGGGCTGGTGGAACTGCCCGTGCACGGGGCCTGTTGCGCGGGAGTATTGGGCCGCATTCCCGCCGCGGCCAGGTTCCCCCGGGCCGATTTCTAAAATCCGCCCGGGTGGGCTAGCATTCAATGTCGTTAGGGCGATTGGCGCAGTGGTAGCGCGCTTCGTTCACACCGAAGAGGTCACTGGTTCGAACCCAGTATCGCCCACTAACGAAATGGTCTGTTCCGCTGACTCAGCGGGGCGGGCCATTTTGCTTTTCATCGTTGTCTGACCCCCGTGAAAGAGTCTTCATATGACCGCTCCACTCCTCGCCCACGCCACGGACCATGGCCGCATGTACGCCCGCTCCACGTCGGCTCAGTTCTCTGTCCCTTCCATCACCACGGTGATCGGCCAGCAGCCACACGGCCTGGACGGCTGGTTCGGGTACATGGGCGCCAACAGTCTGGCCCAGGATCCCGAGCTCCCCGGCATCCTGGGGAGCCCGGCCAAACTGCGGCAGGCGGTCAGCCGGGCCGCCAAGGCGGCGGAGTCGTACCGGGACGATGCCGCCAAACGCGGCGACCGGGTCCACAACTATTGCGAGCAGGTTGCGCTGCGTGCGCTCGGCCGGCCGCACCAGATGAAGGAAACACGGGAGGCGCTGGCCGCCAACGGCGAGGAAGCCTTCGCGGCACGCTTCGACGAATGGTGGGAGCTCTTCCAGGTTGAGCCCATCGCCCCGGAAATTACGGTGTGGAACAAGACGGTCGGCTATGCCGGCACCCTGGACCTCGTCGCACGGATCAACGGCCGGACCTGTCTTATCGACTACAAGACCAAGGGCACCAGCCGGGACGGCACCGTCAAACCGCTTGATGACAAGGTGGTCATGCAGCTCGTGGCGGGCATGAAGGCGGAGGAAAGCCTCGTGGATCCCGTCGCGGGGGAGTGGGAGGCCTGGCAGCACGGCGAGTCCCCGATCCTCCTGGCCGTGGCGGTCGGCGAGACCGAGGTCCGTCCGCAGCGGGCCAACCCCGAGGTCCTGAAGCATCACTGGTGGAAATTCTGTGCGCTGCGCCGCGTGTGGGAGATGTCCGCCGACACGGCAACCGCCGGAGCAGCACTGCTCCCGCTGGCGCCGCCCGTGAAGCGCTGACAAGTAGCGCCGACCGGAAGCACCGACAAGAAGCACCGACCAGACGCGCCGAACAGAAGCCGGGCAGCTGCAACTAAACTGGACTGGACCCCTAGCCGCCCACCGTGAGGACAGACTGCACATGGCCATTTTGAATATCCGCATCATCGGAGATCCTGTGCTGCGCACAGTCGCCGATCCCGTTACGGAATTCGGGCCTGAACTGGCAAAGCTCGTCGCCGACATGACCGAAACCATGGAGGATGTCGAGGGCGCCGGCCTGGCCGCGCCCCAGGTCGGTGTGAGCCTGCGCGTCTTCACCTACCGGATCGGCGGCGTCGAGGGTCACATCGTCAACCCCGTGCTGGAAAACAGCGAGGACTTCCAGCCGGACCAGGTCGAGGGATGCCTGTCCATCCCGGGCCTGGGCTTCCCCGTCCGCCGGTACCGCCAAACCCGGGTGACCGGCGTGGACCTGCACGGCAACCCCGTCACCGTGGAGGGCGAAGACATGCTGGCGCGCTGCTTCCAGCACGAGACCGACCACCTGGACGGCATTCTCTATACCGACCGGCTCGAGGGCGAAGACCGAAAGGCCGCCCTGCGCGCCATCCGCAATGCCAACTACGACGCCATCACGGAACAGACAACCACCAAGCGCGCGAAGAGCGTCGGGACGAGCTTTGGCGGGTCCAGCTTCGGAATCACCCCGTGAGGGTTCTCTTCGCCGGGACCCCCGCTGTCGCCGTGCCGTCGCTCGACGCCCTTGTTGCCGCCGGGTTCGACGTCGTCGCTGTCCTCACCCGCCCGGACGCACCGCTGGGACGCAAACGCGTCCTGACGCCGTCGCCCGTGGCCGCCAGGGCCGCCGAGCTCGGCATTGAGATCATCCACGCCGCCAAAGTCGATGCCGGGGTCACCGCCCGCATTGCCGCCGCAGCACCGGACGTCGCGGCGATCGTGGCCTATGGCGGGCTGATTCCCCCTGCGGCTCTCGCTGTCCCCCGCCACGGCTGGGTGAACCTGCACTTCTCCCTGCTGCCGGCCTGGCGCGGCGCAGCTCCCGTGCAGCGCGCCGTCATCGCCGGCGACGACGTCACGGGTGCCGTCACCTTCCGCCTGGAGGAGGGGCTGGACACCGGTCCGGTCTTCGGGACCCTCACCGAGACCGTGCACCCCGCCGATACCGCCGGGGCCCTGCTCGAACGCCTCTCCCACAGCGGCGCGGTTCTGCTGGCCCAAACGCTGTCCGCCATCGACGCCGGCAAGGCCGTCGCGCTCCCGCAGCAGGGCGACGTCAGCCTGGCACCGAAACTCAGTCTCGAAGACGGCCGGCTCGACTGGCAGCAGCCCGCCCTGGCGATCGGCCGCCGTGCCCGCGGCGTCACGCCGGAGCCGGGCGCCTGGACCCTGCTGGAGGGCCAGCGGATCAAACTGGAGCCAGTGCTGCCGGCAGCGGACTCGGCGGCGCTTCGGCCCGGACAGCTGGCATTGGACGGGAAACGGGTTCTCGTCGGTACGGGATCGCACCCGGTGGAATTGACGCGGGTGCAACCCGCGGGCAAGAAAATGATGGCCGCCGCTGATTGGGCGCGTGGGCAGGCAACACTTGAAAGCGTGGTATTCGAATGAGCGGTTCCGGGACCAACGGCAACAGCCGAGGCAGTGGCCAGGGCGCCGGGGGCGGCAGCAGGCGGAACGCCCAGGGCCGGGAACGCAACCGCGGCCCGCAGCGCGGCTTCACCGAGAGCGCCCCGTCCCAGCGGACCCGCCGCGCCGATCCGGCCCGGCTAGTTGCCTTTGAAGTGCTCCGCGCGGTGGCCGCCGAGGACGCCTACGCGAACCTGGTGCTCCCGGCCCGGATCCGGCACCACGGGCTGGACAAGCGCGACGCCGGTTTCGCCACCGAGCTCAGCTATGGCGCCCTCCGCGGCCAGGGCACGTACGACGCCATCCTGGCCCGGTGCGTGGACCGTCCGCTGGAGGAGCTGGATCCCGCGATCCTGGATGCCCTGCGGATCGGGGTGCACCAGCTGCTCGCCATGCGCGTGCCCGCTCACGCCGCCCTGGACCAGACGGTGGGGCTGGCTCGCGCCGTGATCGGGGCCGGGCCCTCGGCACTGATCAACGCCGTCCTGCGCAAAGTCTCCGCCCGCACCCTCGACGAGTGGCTCGACCTGCTGCTGAGCACCGAGACGGATGCCACCAAGATCGCGTCCATCCGCTACGCCCACCCGGAGTGGATCGTCCGCGCGCTCCGCCAGTCGCTCGTGGCCCACGGCCGGGCGGTTTCTGAGATTGACGCGCTCCTCGAAGCCGACAATGCCGCGCCCGTGGTGAACCTTGTGGCGCTGCCCGGCGTCGGCAGCCTCGACGAGGCCCTGGAAGGCGGGGCCACCCCGGGCGAGCTCGTCGAGGGATCCGCGCTTTCCAGCGGCGGGGACCTCGGCCGCCTCGCCTCGGTCCGTGACGGAAGCACCCGTGTCCAGGACGTCGGTTCGCAGCTCGTGGCCCGCGCCATGGCCGCCGTCGATCTCGGCACAACCCCCGGCGCCGGGCCCGGCAACAACAGCGCAGACCCCGGCACAAATTCTGGCGGCGAAGCGGGGACGGACGGCGGGGGCGCGGGGGAGCGCTGGCTGGATCTCTGTGCCGGTCCCGGCGGCAAAGCCGCCCTGCTCGGAGCCCTCGCCCGGCAGCGGGGCGCCCACCTGCTGGCCAACGAATCCGCCCCGCACCGTGCCAAACTCGTGCGGCAGGCCCTGTCCGCGGTCCCGCGGGAGGCTTGGGAGGTCAGGACCGGGGACGGCCGCGACATTGGCGCCGAGCAGCCGGAGTCGTTCGACCGCGTCCTGGTGGATGTCCCGTGCACCGGCCTGGGCGCCCTGCGCCGGCGTCCGGAGTCGCGCTGGCGGCGCACGCCCAAGGACCTCGTGGACCTTGGCCCGCTGCAGCGCCAGCTGCTCAACTCCGCGATCGACGCCGTCAAGCCCGGCGGCGTGGTGGCGTACGTGACGTGTTCGCCGCACCCGGCAGAGACCACCGCCGTCGTGAGTGATGCCCTGCGCAAGCGCGAGGACCTCGAGCTCCTCGACGCAGGCGCCGTGCTGGACGGCGTCAGCCTCACGGGCCACCTCGAGGCCGGGCACGAGCTCACCGCCCAGCTCTGGCCGCACGTGCACCAGACGGACGCCATGTTCCTGGCGCTGATTCGCAAGTTGGCCTGAGTTTCGCTGATACTGGGGCACTGCCACCAAAAACGAACCAGCAAAGTACGAACGAGAAGGAAATCCATGGCCCAGTGCTGCATCAACCCGAGCATCCTTTCGGCTGACTTCGTCAACCTTGAGGCCGAACTGCGCCGTATCAGCAATGCCGATGCCGTGCATGTGGACGTCATGGACAATCATTTCGTGCCCAACCTGACCATTGGGCTGCCCGTGGTGCAGCGCATCCAGGCCGTCAGCCCGGTGCCGCTGGACGCCCACCTGATGATCGCCGACGCGGACCGCTGGGCGCCGGGCTTCGCCGACGCCGGGGTGGCCTCGGTGACGTTCCACGCCGAAGCCTCGATCGCGCCGATCAAACTCGCGCGGGAACTGCGCGCCCGTGGGTCCAAAGCCGGCATGGCGCTGCGTCCGGGCACTCCCGTGGAGCCCTATCTGGACATGCTCCCGGAACTGGACCTGCTGTTGATCATGACGGTGGAGCCAGGCTTCGGTGGGCAGTCTTTCCTGGACCTGACGCTGCCCAAGATCCGGCGGGCCCGCGCTGCCATTGACGGCTCCGGCGTCGCGGTGGCACTGCAGGTGGATGGCGGCATCACCGAGGAGACGATCGTGCGCGCGGCAGAGGCGGGGGCGAACGTCTTTGTTGCGGGGTCAGCCGTCTACGGCGCCGCGGATCCGGCGGAGGCTGTCGAAAGGCTCCGGGCGGCGGGGTCCCGCTGACGCGCGGTCCCGGCAGGGAACTGCTGCGAAGATGACGCCGGGCGTAACATCGGCATCCGGGGAATAGCCCGGGCAGGGCCGCAGTTGTGTCAGAATAACAACACACATACGTGCTCCGGGGTCGGTGAAAGTCCGAACCGGCGGTGACAGTCCGCGACCCGCGCGCCAGCGCCCTCTCTCGGGAGGAAGCCGGCAGACGGTTGAACCGGTGAAATTCCGGTACCGACAGTTAAAGTCTGGATGAGAGAAGCACGTACAGCTGTTACTGCGGCGCCCCAACGGCGCCGCATAATTGCGCTGTCGTATACCCCCGGAGCCATCGCGGTTCTTGAGGGAAGGAACGACACACACATGGACCCCTTGCGATGGCTCTTCGAAGCGCAGATCCCCGTAGGCGGATCTGTCCTGATTCTTCGTGAAGTGCTAGGCAACATCTTTGGCCTCGCCAGCGCCGTCGGCGGCATGCGCCGCCGGGTCTGGGCATGGCCCGTCGGCATCGCCGGCAACTTGCTGCTCCTGACGGTCTTCCTGGGCAACGTCTTCGGTTCCGCCACGCCGGCCACGCTGTGGGGCCAGGCCGGACGCCAGGTCATGTTCATCGGCGTCGCCCTCTACGGCTGGTACCGCTGGCAGCAGGGCAGGAAGGCCGGCACCGGCGGGACTGCCGTCGCGCCGCGCTGGGCCGGCAACCAGACCCGGGTGATTCTGGCCCTCAGCCTCGTGGCCGGCACCGTGGCGCTTACCCCGGTCTTCGACTCCCTCGGCTCCTACCCGCCGGTCTGGGCAGACGCGTGGACGTTCATGGGCTCGCTGCTCGCGACATACGGCATGGCGCGGGGCTGGACGGAGTTCTGGCTCATCTGGGTGGCGGTGGACATCGTCGGTGTGCCACTGCTGTTCAGCGCCGGCTACTACGCCAGCGCCGTCATGTACCTCTTCTACGGCTTCTTCACCCTGGCCGGGTTCTTTGTCTGGTGGCGTGCCTCCAAGCTGGCGAACCGGCCGGTCACGGTCGAAACCGTCTTCCCCGACCCCGTGGTGGCCAAGTGAGTGCCCTCAACACCGCCGGCGTGAGCGCCGGATTCAGCGCCGCCCCGTCCGGCGCTGCCGCGTTCAACGCTGCCGAGAATGCTGCGATGCAGGCTGCCCTGGCCGCCGCGGCGCAGGGCCCGCGGGGCGCCAACCCGCTCGTCGGCGCCGTCGTCGTCGGGGCCGACGGAACGCACCTCGCCACCGGTTACCACCGCGGAGCCGGGACTGCCCACGCCGAGGCTGACGCCATCGGCCAGGCGAAGGCGTCGGGCCGGGACCTCCGTGGCGCGGCAATCGTGGTGACGCTGGAGCCCTGCAACCACTGTGGGCGCACCGGCCCGTGCGCGCAGGCGATCATCGATGCCGGCATCACCGACGTCATCTACGCCGTCGACGATCCCCACGACCCGGCGGCCGGCGGCGCCGTGACGCTCCGGGCCGCGGGCGTCCGCGTTCGCTCCGGGCTGGCCGCCGAGGCGGCGCTGGACCTGAACCGGCGCTGGTTCGACGCCGTCGCCGCCAAACGGCCGTTCGTCACCCTGCATATCGCCCAGACCCTCGACAGCCGCATCGCCGCCAGCGACGGCACCAGCCAATGGATATCCAGCCCGGAATCGCTCGCCGACAACCACGCCCTGCGCGGCCGGATAGACGCCATCCTGGTGGGCACCCAGACGGTCCTGATCGACAACCCCCGGCTCACCGCCCGGAACGGCGACGGCGAAGCAGAGGGCAAACAGCCGCTCCGCGCCGTGATGGGGTACCGGGGCATTCCCGACGACGCCGCCATCCACGGAGCCGACGGCAACGTCCTGCACCTGGCCACCCGCGACCCGCGCGAGGCCCTCGACGAGCTGTTCGCACACGGCGTCCGGCACCTCATGGTGGAGGGCGGCTCCCGGATCCTGAGCGCGTTCCTGGCCGCCGGCCTGGTCGACGAACTCATCGTCTACCTGGCGCCCACACTGCTTGGCTCCGGCACTGCCGCCCTGGACGACCTCGGCATCACGACCCTGGCCGATGCCCAGCGCTGGGAATGGGACCCGGCATCCGGCGGCGCCGTCCAGGTCCTCGGCCGCGACCTCCGGCTCCATCTACGCCCGGCCGCCCCGGCCGATGAGGCTGACCCGGCCGCCAGCCCTACTTCATCCGATACCACCCCGCACCGCACCGGCGCGGACACCGCCGCAGGAGGCAATTGATGTTTACCGGAATTATCGCCGAGCAGGGAAAGGTGCTGTCCATTGAGCGCAACGGGGACAGCAGCGCCACCGTACGGCTCCACGCACCCGGCACCACGGACGGTCTCGCCCTGGGCGGTTCCATAGCGGTCAACGGCGTCTGCCTCACCGCCACGCAGATCGACGGCAGAGACTTCAGCGTTGACGTTATGGGCGAGACCTTGGTCCGCAGCACGATCGGAGAACTCACTGCGGGCGATCCCGTCAACCTGGAACGCTGCGTCCCCGCCGGGGGACGGTTGGACGGCCACGTGGTCCAGGGCCACGTCGACGGCGTCGGCCAGCTCGTGGAGCGCGAGGGGCTTGGCAACTGGGACCGGCTGCGGTTCGCGGTGCCGGCCGGGCTGGCCCGGTACATCGCCGAAAAGGGATCCATCGCCGTCGACGGCGTCTCCCTCACCGTCACGGCAGTCAGCCCGGCCAACGATCCGGCGCCCTGGTTTGAAGTAGGGCTCATCCCGACCACCCTGGCCGAGACCGGCCTGGGCCAGAAGACACCCGGCGGCCATGTAAACCTCGAAGTCGACGTCCTGGCGAAGTACACCGAACGCCTGCTGTCCTTTGCCGGCGGTTCGTCACCCGCCGCGCACAGGGCAGCCGAAGGTTCCGCCGGAGAAGCCGCCCTCACGGACGGGGCCGCGAAATGAGCCGGGTCACGGACCAGCCCGGCCATGATGTGGCCGCGGTGCTCCGCGCCGCCGCTGCCGGCACCGGGCGTGCAGGCCTCGATCCGATCGAGGACGCCATCAGCGCCATGGCAGCCGGGCGGCCCGTCCTGGTGGTGGACAACGAGGACCGCGAGAACGAAGGCGACATCATTTTCGCCGCCGAGCACGCCACCCCCGCGCTGATGGGCTGGACAGTCCGCTACAGCTCCGGCGTGATCTGCGTACCGCTCGACGCCGACAGGGCCGACGCCCTGGCGCTGCCGCCAATGGTGGCAATCAACGAAGACGCGAAGGGCACCGCCTACACCGTGTCCTGCGACGCCGCCGTGGGCGTCAGCACCGGAATTTCCGCCACGGACCGCGCCCTGACGGCCCGGATCCTGGCCGACCCGCAAAGCCGGCCAAATTCCTTGACCCGTCCCGGGCATGTTTTTCCCCTCCGCGCCGTTAAGGGGGGAGTGCGGGAACGTCCCGGCCACACCGAAGCGGCCGTGGACCTGTGCCGGCTCGCGGGCCTGGAGCCCGTGGGCGTGATAGCAGAGCTGGTGTACGACAACGGAGAAATGATGCGGCTGGACGGATTGCGCGGCTTCGCCATCGAGCATGGCTGCCCCCTGATTTCGATTGCGGATCTGGTGGCGTATCTTGAAGCGGAACAGCACGGCAGCCACGCAGCGGACCCTGTCTGATGGAGGAGAAACAGTGACGACTTCGGAGACCCGAGAAGAGACGGCCATGGCCCGTCAACCGCATCCGGTCAGCGCAGGACCCATCGTCCAGCTGCCCACCGCCTTCGGCGACTTCGTGGCACAGGCCTGGACCGACCTCGCCACCGGCGCGGAGCACCTGGCCGTCAGTTCACCGATGGCGCCGGTTGACGGCCAGCCACCGCTGGTCCGCCTCCATTCGGAGTGCCTCACCGGCGATGTGTTTGGCTCCTACCGCTGCGACTGCGGCGAGCAGCTGGCCTATGCGCTCGAGCTGATCAACGAACTCGGCGGCACCCTGCTGTACCTGCGCGGCCAGGAGGGCCGCGGGATCGGCCTGGCGAACAAGATGAAGGCCTACGCCCTGCAGGAGGCCGGTTTTGACACCGTGGAGGCCAACGAACAGCTCGGGCTGCCGGTCGACGCGCGCTGCTACAAGGCCGCGGCCCAGATCCTCGCGGAGATGGGGCTTCACGAGATCCGGCTGCTGAGCAACAACCCGGACAAGCAGGACCGGCTCGCGCAGGCAGGCGTCAAGGTGGTGGAGATGGTCCCCACGGAGGTCCCCTCCCGGGAGCAGAACATCCGCTACCTGCAGACGAAGAAGGACCGGATGGACCACCGCCTGGTCCTGGACGTTGAACCGGCTCCGGCCGCCGGCCTGTCCGGATTCGAGCACGACCAGGACTGACCGGGCAGCAACACGACCACCAGACTCAACAGCAAGGAATACCCTATGAGCGGCCACGGCGCCCCCCAGATCGACCTCAGCACCTTCAAGCCGGAAGAAACCTCACGGCTCAAGCTGGCCATTGTGGCCGCGAGCTGGCATACCCAGATCATGGACGGACTGCTCGACGGCGCCCTGCGCGCCGCGAAGGACGCCGGCATCAATGAGCCGACCGTCCTGCGCGTGCCGGGCACGTTTGAGCTCCCGGTCGCGGCCGCCCGGCTGGCACCGCACTTCGACGCCGTCGTGGCGCTCGGCGTCGTCATCCGGGGCGGCACTCCGCACTTCGAATATGTCTGCGAGGCGGCCACCCTGGGCCTGACCGAGGTCAGCGTCCGCACCGGGGTTCCCGTGGGCTTCGGCGTGCTGACGTGCGATACCGAGCAGCAGGGGATCGACCGGGCAGGCTTGCCGGGATCCACCGAGGACAAGGGTCACGAGGCCGTTACCGCTGCCCTGGCCACGGCAGTGACCCTCAAGCAGTTCGGCTGAGCCGCCAGGCTGCAGCCAAAGCCGGTGCGGGCGCCTCCCTGGCCGCTCGCGCCGGCAGAGTCTGCTGGCCTCGCTGGCCGTGCTGGATATGCAGTGCCTCACATCTCCGCCGTCATGCAACGCCCCGGCGGGCGTTCCCGCGCCGGGAGCAAGTAGGCTTGGGGGCGTGAAGAATTTCGAGTCGCTGTTCGCAGAACTGAGTGAAAAGGCAGCCGTCCGCCCGGAGGGCTCCCGCACCGTCGCCGAACTGGATTCCGGAGTCCACGGCATCGGCAAGAAGGTCGTGGAGGAAGCAGCCGAGGTTTGGATGGCTGCGGAGTATGAATCCGATGAGGCCGCCGCCGAGGAAATTTCCCAGCTGCTCTACCACCTGCAGGTTCTGATGCTCGCCAAAGGACTCACCCTGGAAGACGTCTACAAGCATCTGTAGCCGCGCCCGCACCGGACACCGCCATGACTTCGCTGGCGGATCCCGTGCACCGCGTGGCCGATGTGCCCCAACAGAGACTTCCACACCCAAGAGAGACTTTTCCCATGCTTAGAGTTGCCGTCCCGAACAAGGGATCCCTGTCCGAAGCTGCCGCGGCCATGCTGGCCGAGGCAGGCTACCGCCAGCGCCGCGACACCCGCGAGCTTGTCATGGTGGACCCGGACAACGACATTGAGTTCTTCTTCCTGCGCCCGCGCGACATTGCTGTGTACGTGGGCCAGGGAACGCTCGACGTCGGCATCACCGGCCGCGACCTGCTGCTCGACGCGGAGGTCGAGGCTGAGGAGCTGCTGCCGCTAGGCTTCGCCGCTTCCACGTTCCGCTTCGCCGGCCCGGTCGGCGACTTCACCACGGTCGCCGAGCTCGAGGGCAAACGCCTGGCCACGAGCTACGACGGACTGCTGCGCGGCTACCTGGCCGCGCGCGGCATCAACGCCAAGGTGGTCCGCCTTGACGGCGCCGTTGAATCCTCCGTCCGACTCGGCGTCGCCGACGCGATTGCCGACGTCGTCGAGACCGGCACCACGCTCAAGGCCGCCGGCATGGAGATTTTCGGCGAGCCGATCCTGAATTCGGAGTCCGTGCTGATTGGCCGCAAGGGCGAGCAGAATCCTGCCACGGAGGTCCTGATCCGCCGGCTCCAGGGCGTCCTCGTGGCCCGGCAGTACGTGCTGATGGACTACGACATCCGCAAGGAACTCGTCGAGCAGGCCGCCGGGCTCACCCCCGGCCTGGAGTCGCCCACCGTGTCGCCGCTGCGAGATTCGGACTGGGTGGCCGTCCGCTCGATGGTGCCCAAGCGGGAAACCAACCGGATCATGGACGAGCTCTACGACCTCGGCGCCCGCGCCATCCTGGTCAGCAGCATCCACGCCTGCCGCATCTAGGCGCCACACCCGCCGAGTTCCACCAGCAATTCCCCTCCGTCAATAAACCTCCGTCAATAAACCTCCGTCAATACCTAGGAGAAGTCATGACTGTTGCCGTGCGCGTCATCCCGTGCCTCGACGTCGATGCCGGCCGCGTGGTCAAGGGCATCAACTTTGAGGGCCTCCGCGACGCCGGGGACCCGGTGGAACTGGCGCACCGCTACGACAACAGCGGGGCCGACGAGCTGACCTTCCTTGACGTCACGGCGTCCTCCGGCAACCGGGAGACCACGTTCGACGTCGTCCGCCGCACCGCCGAGGAAGTCTTCATTCCGCTGACGGTCGGCGGCGGCGTCCGCGGCGTGGCCGAGGTGGACAAGCTCCTGCGCTGCGGCGCGGACAAGGCTGCGATCAACACCGCAGCCGTGGCCCGGCCGGACGTGATCGACGAGATCACCCGGCACTTTGGTTCCCAGGTCCTGGTGCTCTCCCTCGACGCGAGGCGCACCCGTCCGGGCTCGCAGCCTACGCCGTCAGGCTTCGAGGTCACTACGCACGGCGGACGGCAGGGGACCGGAATCGACGCGATCGCCTGGGCGCGCGAAGCGGCCGACCGCGGAGTGGGTGAAATCCTGCTCAACTCGATCGACGCCGACGGCACCAAGGACGGCTTCGATCTGGAACTCATCCGCCTGGCGCGGGCGGGGGTCAAGGTCCCGCTCATCGCCTCCGGCGGCGCCGGCAAGCCGGAGCACTTCCCGCCGGCCGTGGCAGCGGGCGCCGACGCCGTCCTGGCGGCCTCGGTCTTCCACTTCGGCCCGCTGGACATGATCGCGCAGGTCAAGGCCGCGATCCGCGACGCAGGCTTCGAAGTCCGCTAGTCCCCACCGCTTAAAGCAACGCGGGGTCACTTACCGCCCATCCCGGACGGGATTATGGGCCGTAAGTGACCCCGCGTTGCTTTATTTTTTTAGGGAGCGGGTGGGGATTAGAGGCCGACTTCGGCGGACTGCAGGAGCGCGACGGCGTCCGGCTGGCCTTCGAAGGTCACGAGGGCGTGGCGGGTCCGGCCGTGGGCGTGCATGAGCAGCTCGCCCGGTTCGCCGACGATGGCCACGGACACGGGGGCGCGTTTGGCGACATGCCGCGGACCCGAGGGGCTCACCAGCACGATGCCCAGATCCACGCCGCGGTACAGGATCGCGGCCCGCTTGACGAGCTCGTCCCACAGCGCGTCCGAGTAGGCCTGGTCCAGGGCGCGCGGGGCCCAGCGGTCCACGGCGCGGCGGACGTCCTCTGTGTGCACAAAGTACTCGATCAGGTTGGAGCTTTCGTCCAGCGCCTTGATCCGCAGCGGGGACAGCGCCGGGGGACCGGCCCGGAAGTCGTTGACCAGCTTGGCGTAGTCCTCGGTGGTCTTCAGGGTGCCCGCCAGTTCGGCCGTCGCCTGGTCCGAGGCCTTGGACAGGCGCTTGATCAGCAGGCCCAGTCCGACGGCGATTTTCCGCTCGCGCAGGTACAGGTGCGCGGCAAGATCGCGGGTGAGCCAACCTGTGCAGAGCGTGGCGGCATCAGGGCCGGCCGCCAGCAGGGTTTCGGCCAGGACTTCTCGGGACGGTTCGACGAAATGCATCACTTGTGAAACTAGCACGAGACGGCCGTGCGTGGGCACAGGAATCGCCGCCGCGACCGCGCCCGGCCGCATGATGCAGGGCCGGACCGCGGCGCCGGGCCGATTGGCGCGCCAGTATTAAGCGGCGGGACCTGTCCGCAGGCCGGCGACCGGCCCGGAGGCACTAGACTTGATCTGATGTCTGAGCAGCCCGCCTCCGCCCCCAGCCCCACCAACGGCAGCGCCATTAACGGCAGCGCCGTCGATCGCAGTCCCGTCAGCGGCAGCCCCCTCCCGGCCGGCCTGGCGGACGCGCTCAAGCGCGACAGCGCCGGCCTGGTGGCCGCCATCGTCCAGCAATTCGACACCCACGAGGTGCTGATGCTGGGCTGGATGGACGACGAGGCGCTGCACCGCACCCTGACCAGCGGGCGCGTGACGTTCTTTTCGCGCTCCCGCCAGGAGTACTGGCGCAAGGGAGACACCTCCGGGCACGTGCAATGGGTCAAGTCGCTCGCCATGGACTGCGACGGCGATGCGCTGCTGGTGCGGGTCGACCAGGTCGGCGCGGCCTGCCACACCGGAACCCGGACGTGCTTCGACGGCCGCGAGCTCGACGCCGTCGTTGGCCACGGAGGCTAGGCGCCCGGCACACCGGCAGAGCGCCCCGGCGCTTCCACAGCTTCACGAACCGGACCCCAGGCAGGATCCCATGACCGGATCCGGTCGCAGGTCCACCTAAAGAACAGGCGGAAAGCACAGCCATGCAGGACCTTGGAATCATCAGCCCCGGCCTCGAAGAGTTCCGCGAACTCGCAGGCCACAGCCGTGTCATCCCCGTCCGGCTCAAGGTGCTGGCTGACGCCGAAACCCCGATCGGGCTCTACCGCAAGCTCGCCCATGGCCAGCCCGGAACGTTCCTGATGGAATCGGCGGCGGTCGGCGGCGCCTGGTCGCGCTATTCCTTCATCGGCTCCCGCTCCCGGGCCACCCTGACCACCAAGGACGGCAGCGCGCACTGGCTGGGCGAGCCCCCGGTCGGTGTGCCCCTGGACGGCAACCCCGTGGACGCCATCCGGGACACCGTCGCGGCGCTGCGGACCGAGCGCTTCGACGGCCTCCCGCCGTTCACCTCGGGCCTGGTCGGGTTCCTGGGCTGGGAAACCGTCCGGCACTGGGAGAAACTGACCAGCCCGCCGGAGGACGACCTCCAACTGCCGGAAATGGCCCTCAACCTGGTCACCGACATGGCCGTCCACGACAACATGGACGGCACCGTCCTGCTGATCGCCAACGCCATCAACTTCGACAACAGCACCGAACGGGTCGACGACGCCTGGCATGACGCCGTCGCCCGCGTCAAAGCCCTGCTCGAAAAGATCAGCCGCCCCGTGGAGCAGCCGGTCTCCGTGCTGGAGACGGCCGCCCTGGATTTCGCGTCCAGTGTGCAGGAGCGCTGGGACGAAACCGAGTACCTGGCCGCCCTGGACCGCGGGAAGGAGGCGATCGTGGACGGTGAGGTCTTCCAGGTGGTGATCTCCCGCCGCTTCGAAATGGAGTGCGGCGCCGACCCCCTCGACGTCTACCGGGTCCTGCGGAACACCAACCCCAGCCCCTACATGTACCTCTTCAGCTTCGAGGACGCCGCCGGCCGCGAATACACGATCGTCGGCTCCTCGCCGGAGGCCCTCGTCACCGTGACCGGGGACGAAGTCATCACCCACCCCATCGCCGGCTCACGCCCGCGCGGCAAGACGGTCGAGGCGGACAAGGCCCTGGCCGAGGAACTGCTGGCGGACGAGAAAGAACGCGCCGAGCACCTGATGCTGGTCGACCTGTCCCGCAACGACCTCTCGAAGGTCTGCGTGGCAGGATCCGTCGACGTCACGCAATTCATGGAAGTGGAGCGCTTCAGCCACATCATGCACTTGGTCTCCACCGTGGTCGGAGAGCTCGCCCCGGCAGCCAAGGCCTACGACGTGCTCAAGGCCACGTTCCCGGCCGGCACCCTCTCCGGCGCCCCGAAGCCGCGGGCCCTGCGCCTGCTGGACGAACTTGAACCGCACCGGCGCGGCATCTATGGCGGCGTGGTGGGGTACCTGGACTTCGCCGGGGACATGGACATGGCGATCGCCATCCGGTCGGCCCTGCTCCGGGAAGGACGCGCGTACGTCCAGGCCGGCGGCGGGATCGTCGCAGATTCGGTGAACCCGACCGAGGCCCAGGAAACCGTGAACAAGGCCGCCGCCCCGCTGCGCGCCGTGCACACGGCCAGGTCGCTGCACAACATCACCGTTGACGCAGTCACTGACGCAGCGCCCGACACGGGAGCCGAGTCCTGATGGGGGAGCCGGAAGCCACCGCCAAGAACACCGCCAAGAACACCGTGAAGAGCACCGTGAAGAGCACCGCGCGGGCCGCCGTCCCGGGCTGGGCCCGCAAGTCCACCCTGGTCCTGGTGATCGCTGCCCTGGCCCTTGCCGTGTTCGGGACCACCACCCAGACCTGGCTCACCGTGCACCTCGATCCCACGCAGCTCGGCGCGGCCGTGGCCAGCCAGGACGGCCTGCAGGTCCAGGGCAGCAAGGCTGCCACCACCGTGACAGCCCTGGCGCTTGTGGCCCTCGCCGGCGGCCTCGCGGCCTCCATCGCCGGCCGCGTGGCCCGCTGGGTGATCACGGCGATCATCCTCCTCGCGGCCGCGGGCATCGTCGCCGCGGCAGCCGTCGTGCTGGCGGACCCGCTGGCCGCGGCGCAGGGATCGATCGCGGCCGCCACCGGAATCAGCGGCAGCAGCGTACAGGTGGACGTAACAGTGTTCCCCGTCCTCGCCGTCGTCGCCGGAGCCCTGCTGGGACTCAGCGCCCTCGCGATCGTGCCGGCCGGCCGCTACTGGAAGACCCGCACCAAATATGACGCGGCCGCCGCCGGGCCCGCCGCCGGCGGCACTGCAGCTGGCGGTAATGCGCCGGCCGCCCCCGCGGACGAGATTGACAGCTGGGACCGGCTGTCCCGCGGTGACGACCCCACCTGAGCCGATGCCGCGGGCGCGACCGGCAACGCGACCGGTAACGCGACAGCAACGCGGCCAAATAACACAGCAAAAAATGGCAGAATGTAAGCAGTATTCATCCTGAGGAGATTTCAATGAGCAAAGCCACTGTTTCCGCATCCACGTCCGCTGCGCCGAAGGGCGTCTACGACGACGTCGACCACAGCGAACCCCAGGGTCACGGCAACAGCCCGGCCGCGTGGACCTGCGTGATCGTGATGCTGATCGGCGCCCTCATTGCGTCCATCGCCTTCGTCATCGCCAACACCCCGATCTTTGTCGCGGGTGCGGCGGTCATGGTGGTCGGCCTGCTCGCCGGCTGGGCCATGCGCAAGGCCGGCTACGGCGTCGGCGGCAGCAAGCTGAAGAACTCCGGCCACTGAGCGTGAGCGTTCTCGACGACATCAATGCCGGTGTCAGGGAGGATATGCAGGCGCGCCAGCGTCTGGTTACGCTCGCGGAGCTGAAAGAGCGTGCCGCCGCGGCGGCGCCCGCCCGTGACGCCTGGGCCGCCCTCGGCGGGACCTCAAGCAGCCGGGAGCAGCTCAAGGTGATTGCCGAGGTCAAGCGCCGCAGCCCGTCCAAGGGCCAGCTCGCGGACATCGCCGATCCCGCGTCCCTCGCCGCGCAGTACGCCGACGGCGGGGCCGCCGTGATCAGCGTCCTGACCGAGGAGCGCCGCTTCGGCGGCTCCCTGGCCGATCTCGACGCCGTCCGGGCCGCCGTGGACATTCCGCTGCTGCGCAAGGACTTCATGGTTGACGAGTACCAGATCTGGGAGGCCCGGGCGCACGGCGCCGACCTGATCCTGCTGATCGTGGCGTCGCTCTCGGACGCCCAGCTGCGTGAGTTCACGGCCCTCAGCCGCGAGCTCGGCATGAACGTGCTGGTCGAGACCCATACGGCGGAGGAAATCGAGCGCGCAGTCGCCGCGGAGGCCCGGATCATCGGCGTCAACGTACGCAACCTCAAGACGCTCGACGTCGACCGTTCCGTCTTCGCGGCGCTGACCGGCGGCATTCCCGCCGGTGCGCTCGTGGTCGCCGAGTCCGGTGTGCGCGACGTCGAGGACGTCAAGCACTACGCGGCCCGCGGAGCCAACGCGGTCCTGGTCGGCGAGGCGCTGGTCAGTGACGCGACGCCCCACGAGCGGATCGCCGAATTCATGGCTGCCGGCGCGACGGCAATCGCCGCGCGCGCCTGAGGCCGGCCGGTCCTGGCGCCTCCGTCCGGACCGTGAGCGGTGCCGGGCCCGCAATTTTGCCCGGACCAATGAGCGGATCTCATCAGCAGATCCCCAAAGCTAGCAGTGGAACAGGATGGTGAGACTGATGGTCGATGCACCAGCAGCCGGCTCTGACGAAAGTGCCGTGGACGCGTTCCTGCAGGGCGGCCGCCCCGCGGAGCATCCCGCGCAGGGCGAACCGTCCCTGCGCCACGCCCCGGGGCCCTACTTCGGGAACTACGGCGGCCGGTGGATGCCAGAGTCGCTCATCGCGGCCCTGGACGAGCTCGAGGACACCTTCGAGAAGGCCAAGGCCGATCCGGAGTTCACAGCCCAGATCGCCGAACTGAACAAGAACTACTCAGGCCGGCCGTCGCTGCTGACCGAGGCCAAGCGCTTCGCCGAGCACGCCGGCGGGGTGCGGATCTTCCTCAAGCGCGAAGACCTCAACCACACCGGCTCGCACAAGATCAACAACGTCCTGGGCCAGGCGCTGCTCGCCAAGCGGATGGGCAAAACCCGCGTCATCGCCGAAACCGGCGCCGGCCAGCACGGCGTCGCCAGCGCCACGGCCGCAGCCCTGCTGGGCCTGGAATGCGTGGTCTACATGGGCGCCGAGGACTGCCGCAGGCAATCCCTCAACGTGGCCCGCATGGAGCTCCTTGGGGCCACGGTCATCCCGGTCACCAACGGATCCCAGACGCTCAAGGACGCCATCAACGAGGCCCTGCGCGACTGGGTGGCCAACGTGGGCAACACGCACTACCTGCTGGGCACCGCCGCCGGAGCACACCCGTTCCCGGCGATGGTCCGCTACTTCCACGAAGTCATCGGCGAGGAAGCCCGCGCCCAGATCCTGGACCAGACGGGCCGGCTGCCGGATGCCGTCTGCGCCTGCATCGGCGGCGGCTCCAACGCAATCGGCATCTTCCACGGCTTCCTCGATGACCCCTCGGTCAAGATCTACGGCTTCGAGGCCGGCGGCGAGGGCGTCGAAACCGGACGCCACGCAGCCACCATCACCCTCGGCAAGCCCGGCGTGCTGCACGGCGCCCGCTCCTACCTCATGCAGGACGACGACGGCCAGACCATCGAGTCGCACTCGATCTCGGCGGGCCTGGACTACCCCGGCGTCGGCCCCGAGCACTCCTACCTCGCGGACATTGGCCGGGTCAGCTACGAGCCCATCACGGACAGCGAAGCCATGGAGGCCTTCCGCCTCCTGTGCCGCACCGAGGGCATCATCCCCGCCATCGAGTCCGCCCACGCCCTCGCCGGCGCCATCAAGGTGGGGCAGCGCCTCGCCGCGGACGCGGCCGCAGGCAAGGCATCAGGCGTCTCAGAGAAAATCGTGATCGTGAACCTCTCCGGCCGCGGCGACAAGGACGTGGCCACGGCCGCGGAATGGTTCGACCTGCTGGACAAGGATTCACCTGAAGCCGAAATCGCCAAAGAGGGGGAACAGCTGTGAGCACCAGCCAGGACGGCACCCAGCACGCCAGCAAGTCGGCCGCGGCCATTGACCGCGCCCGCGCCCAGGGCCGGGCGGCCCTGATCGGCTACCTGCCCGCCGGCTACCCGAGCGTTGAAGACACCATTGCCGCCGGCATTGCCCTGGCCGAGAACGGCGCCGACCTCATCGAGATCGGCATCCCGTACTCGGACCCGGTCATGGACGGCCAGGTCATCCAGGCTGCCACGACGGAGGCCCTCGCGAAGGGCTTCCACGTCCGGGAGGTCTTCGACGTCGTCCGCGGCATTACGAGCAAGACCGACGCCGCCGTGCTGGTCATGACCTACTGGAACCCCGTGGTCCGGATGGGCGTGGACGAGTTCTCCCGCCGCCTGGCCGAGGCCGGGGGAGCCGGGCTCATCACGCCCGACCTCATTCCGGACGAGGCCGCCGAATGGATGGCGGCCTCGGACAAGTACGGCCTGGACCGGGTGTTCCTCGTGGCTCCCTCGTCCTCGCCCGAACGCATGAAACGCACGGTCGACGCGAGCCGCGGCTTCGTCTACGCCGTCTCCATCATGGGCGTCACCGGCGCCCGGACCTCGGTCAGCTCAGCGGCCAAGGACGTCGTCGCCGCCGCGCACGCCGCGGGCGCCGAGCGCGTCTGCGTGGGCCTCGGCGTCTCCACCGCCAGCCATGTCCGCGAGATCGCCGAGTACGCCGACGGCGTGATTGTCGGCACCGCGCTCGTCGCGGCGATCCGGGACGGCGGCGTGGATGCGGTAGCCTCCTTGACGAAAGACCTCAGCACCGGCCTTACCAAGGAAGAAGCCTAAGCAATGCAGTCAGTCCTCCACGCGGCGGCGATGATTCCCGCGAGCATTCCGAGCCCCACCTGGTCCGGATTCGACATCCCGCTGCCGTGGGGGTCCCTGCGCATCCACGCCTACGCCCTGTGCATCCTCGCCGGCATTATTGCCGGCCTGTGGCTGACCTCGGTCCGCTGGGCACGCCGCGGCGCCCCCGAGGGCAGCGTCTGGGATATCGCCATCTGGGCCATCCCGTTCGGCATTATCGGCGGACGGCTGTACCACGTGTTCTCCTCTCCGGACGCCTACTTCGGCCCGGGATTCGACGGCACAGGGGACCTGTCCCTGATTCCGCAGATCCAGCGCGGCGGCCTGGGCATCTGGGGCGCCGTCGTGCTCGGCGCCGTGGGCGCCTGGATCGGGTGCCGGCGTGCCGGGGTGAAGCTGAGCGCCTTCATGGACGCCGCGGCCCCCGGACTGCTGCTGGCCCAGGCCATTGGCCGGTGGGGCAACTACTTCAACCAGGAACTCTTCGGCGGCCCCACCACGCTTCCGTGGGGGCTGCAGATCGATCCCAACAACCCGAACTTCCCCGCCGGCATGCCGACGGACACGCTCTTCCACCCGACGTTCCTCTACGAGTCGCTGTGGAACCTGGCCGGCGTGCTGATCCTGCTGGCACTCGACCGCAAATTCAGCTTCCGCCGCGGCCGCCTCTTCTGCGTCTACGCCATGTACTACACCCTGGGCCGCGTCTGGATCGAGGCCATGCGGATCGACGACGCCGAACAGATCACCCTCTTCGGGCTCACCACCAGGCTCAATGTCTGGACCAGCATCATCGTCTTCGCCGGAGCCCTGCTCGCCTTCATCCTCCTCGGCCTGCGCAAGCGCTCCGAGCCGGACACCCCGTTCCTCCCCGGCCGCGCGCCCGTGGAGACTACGCCGGCAGGGACCCAGCCGGTGGAGACTACGCCAGCTGAGGAAAAGTCGGCGGAGGCAAAGTCGGCAGAGTCAAAGCCGGTCGCCGACGCGACCGGCGCCGACAGCGCTGACCGCGCCACCAGCGCTGACCGCACCGCCGACGCCACCGGCGCCGAACGCGCCGTCCACGCCACCGTTCCCGCAGACGCGGCAACCATCCGCCATTCGGACGCCGCTGTCTCAGATAGTGAATCCCGTGCTAATCTCCGGAATAACCAAAGCGGACCAGTTCGCGCATCCGAGGATGCGGGCAGGGACTCCACGGGCGGCACCGCGCCCGCCAATGGAGCTCCGGCAGCCGGAGTTTCCGGCCGCCAGGGAACTGGAACCGCGCCGGAGGCTGAGGGCACCAAGTAGCTCAGCGCCGGCACTTCGGGTTGACCGGAGCCACCGCTCACCGGACCCGACTCCACAGCGTCGTGGCAAGAGGGCTTGCCGTGGACAGCAGATCGAAGCTGTCTATGCAAGCCCGGGCCAGCACCTGCGTAACTGTTAGTACAGGAGGCCGGGCTGGCCTACAATTCCAGTTAGAAAAACACTCTGTTGCGCCCGTCACACACTGGCGTGCCGAGTGGGGCCAATGTTGTCCCTCCCATACGCACGATCAGGAGGAAGGACGTCTCCAATGACCCAAACTCTTCACAGCCCCAGCTGGTCCGATCCGGACCAGCCCTCGGCTGCCGCGTCACCCTTCAGCCGCTTCGCGGCGATTCCGGCCGCTGCCGGACTCTACAACCCGGAAAACGAGAAGGACGCCTGCGGCCTGGCCATCATCGCCACGCTCCGCGGTGAGCCTGGCTACGACATCGTCGACGCCGCCCTGACCGCCCTGCGCAACCTCGAGCACCGCGGTGCCGTGGGCGCCGATGAAGGTACCGGCGACGGCGCCGGCCTCCTGATGCAGGTGCCGGACGAATTCTTCCGCGCAGTCACGGACTTCGAACTTCCGGCCCCCGGCCAGTACATCGTGGGAACCGCGTTCCTGCCCGCCGAGCAGCGCGAATCGGACGCCGCCCGCGCCGGCATCGAAGGCCTCGCCGCGGACGAGGGCCTGACCGTCCTGGGCTGGCGTGAAGTCCCGATCGTGGCCGACCTGGTCGGGGCCATGGCCCGGGCCTGCATGCCGTACTTCTCCCAGCCGTTCTTCGCCTCCAGCACCGGGGAAACCCTCGAGCGCAACGAGCTCGATTCCCGCGCCTGGCGGATCCGCAAGCGCGCCCAGAACAAGTTTGGCGTGTACTTCCCGTCGCTCTCCTCCCGGACCATCGTCTACAAGGGCATGCTCACCACCGCGCAGCTCGAGCCGTTCTACCCGGACCTGTCGGACAAGCGCTTCAAGACCAAGCTCGCGATCGTCCACTCGCGCTTCTCCACCAACACCTTCCCGTCCTGGCCGCTGGCCCAGCCGTTCCGCACCATCGCGCACAACGGCGAAATCAACACCGTCAAGGGCAACCGCAACTGGATGCGGGCCCGCCAGTCCCAGCTCGCCAGCCCGCTGCTGGGGGACTCACCCGAAGAGCTGTTCCCGATCTGCACCCCGGGCGCCTCGGACTCGGCCTCCTTCGACGAGGTCGCCGAACTGCTCTGGCTCTCCGGCCGGCCCATCACGCACTCGATCATGATGATGATCCCGGAGGCGTGGGAAAACCACGCCACCATGGATCCGGCCCGCCGCGCCTTCTACGAATACCACTCGATGCTCATGGAGCCGTGGGATGGCCCGGCGGCCGTCTCCTTCACGGACGGCAACCTGGTCGGCGCCACGCTGGACCGCAACGGCCTGCGCCCGGGCCGGTACTGGATCACCGAGGACGGCCTGATCGTCTTCGCCTCCGAAGTCGGCGTGATCGACGTCGAACCCTCCAAGGTGGTCAAGAAGGGCCGCGTCTCGCCGGGCAAGATGTTCCTGGTGGACACCGGGGCCGGCCGGATCATCGACGACGCCGAGGTCAAGGCCGAGGTTGCCGCGGCGAACCCCTGGGCCGAATGGGTCAAGGACAACCTGATTGACCTCAAGAACCTGCCCGAACGCGAGCACGTCGTGCACACCGCCGCCTCGGTCAACATCCGCCAGCGCACCTTCGGCTACACCACCGAGGAACTGAAAATCCTGCTGGGCCCGATGGCCCGCACCGGCGCCGAACCGCTCGGTGCCATGGGCTCGGACACCCCGGTGGCCGTGCTGTCCAAGCGCCCGCGGCTGCTCTTCGACTACTTTGTGCAGTCCTTCGCGCAGGTCACCAACCCGCCGCTGGACGCCATCCGTGAAGAGCTCGTCACGTCCCTGACGTGCGCAATCGGCCCGAACGGCAACCTGCTGGACACCAAGCAGGTCCGGCAGCCGCAGGTCTCGCTGCCGTTCCCCGTGATCAACAACGACCAGCTCGCCAAGATCGCGAACATCGAGAGCGCCGACGGCGGCAAGGTCGCCATGAAGGTCCGCGGACTCTACCGCCCCGAAGGCGGCGAGAACTCCCTCCGGGCCCGGCTCACCGAAATCTGCGAGCAGGTCTCCGGCGCCATCAACCGCGGCGTCCAGTACGTGGTGCTCTCGGACCGCGACTCGAACGCCCAGTGGGCCCCGATCCCGTCCCTGCTGCTGGTCAGCGCCGTGCACCACCACCTGCTGCGCAGCGCCAACCGCACCAAAACCGCGCTCGTGGTGGAGGCCGGCGACGTCCGCGAGACCCACCACGTCGCGGTGCTCATCGGCTACGGCGCCTCCGCCGTGAACCCGTACCTGGCCATGGAATCCGTGGAACAGCTCATCGCCTCCGGCGACGTCGTGGGGGTCACCCCGCAGGACGGCGTCTACAACCTGATCAAGGGCCTGGGCAAGGGCGTCCTGAAGATCATGTCCAAGATGGGCATCTCCACCGTGGCCTCCTACACCGGTGCCCAGACCTTCGAAGCCCTCGGCCTCGGCCAGGACCTCGTGGACGAGTACTTCTCCGGCACGCACTCCCAGCTCGGCGGCGTCGGCCTCGACGTCATTGCCGCCGAAGTCCTGGCCCGGCACCGCATGGCCTACCCCGAGAACGGCATCGAACTGCCGCACCAGCCCCTGCTCGGCGGCGGCGAATACCAGTGGCGCCGCGACGGCGAACCCCACCTGTTCAACCCCGAGACCGTCTTCCGGCTCCAGCACGCCACGCGTGAACGCCGCTACGACATCTTCAAGGCCTACACCCGCGGCGTTGACGACCAGTCCGAGAACCTCATGACCCTGCGCGGTCTGCTGAAGTTCAAGGCCGGTTCGCGTCCCGCGGTGCCGCTTGAGGAAGTCGAACCGGTTTCCAGCATCGTCAAGCGGTTCTCCACCGGCGCCATGAGCTACGGCTCCATCTCCAAGGAAGCCCACGAGACCCTCGCGATCGCCATGAACCGGCTGGGCGGCAAGTCCAACACCGGTGAAGGCGGCGAGGACGTGGACCGGCTGCTCGATCCCACCCGCCGTTCCGCGGTCAAGCAGATCGCCTCCGGCCGCTTCGGCGTCACCAGCCTGTACCTGTCCAACGCGGACGACATCCAGATCAAGATGGCCCAGGGTGCCAAGCCCGGCGAAGGCGGCCAGCTGATGGCGCAGAAGGTCTACCCCTGGGTGGCCCGCACGCGGCACTCGACGCCCGGCGTCGGCCTCATTTCGCCGCCCCCGCACCACGACATCTACTCGATCGAGGACCTCGCGCAGCTGATCTATGACGCCAAGCGCGCCAACCCCTCGGCCCGGGTGCACGTCAAACTCGTCTCCGAGGTCGGGATCGGCACCGTGGCGGCCGGCGTCACCAAGGCGAAGGCCGACGTCGTGCTGGTCTCCGGGCACGACGGCGGTACCGGCGCCTCGCCGCTGAACTCGCTCAAGCACGCCGGTGTCCCGTGGGAACTCGGCCTCGCCGAGACGCAGCAGACGCTTATGCTCAACGGCCTGCGTGACCGTGTGGTGGTGCAGGTCGACGGCCAGCTCAAGACCGGCCGCGACGTCGTCATCGCCGCGCTGCTCGGCGGCGAGGAGTTTGGTTTCGCCACCGCCCCGCTGGTGGTCTCCGGCTGCATTATGATGCGCGTCTGCCACCTGGACACCTGCCCGGTGGGCGTCGCAACCCAGAACCCCGAGCTGCGCTCCCGGTTCAACGGCAAGCCCGAATTCGTGGTGAACTTCTTCGAATTCCTTGCCGAGGAAGTCCGCGAAATCCTCGCCGAGCTGGGTTTCCGCAGCATCGAGGAAGCGATCGGCCACGCCGAGATGCTCGACTCCCGCGACGCGATCAACCACTGGAAGGCCGAAGGGCTGGACCTTGATCCGATCCTGCACGGGCTCGAGTTCGACAACGACGCGCCGCTGCGCAACCTCACCGGCCAAAACCACGAACTCGACAAGCACTTCGACCAGCGCCTGATCGCCATGGCGGCCGAAGCGCTGAGCGACCGCACACCGGTGAAGATCTCCGTGAACGTCATCAACACGGACCGCTCCGTCGGCACCATGCTCGGCCACGTCGTGACGAAGACCTTCAGCACCGACGTCCTGGCCACGGACACCATTGACATCACGCTCAATGGCACCGCGGGCCAGTCGCTCGGGGCGTTCCTGCCGACCGGCATCACGCTGCGCATGTTCGGCGACTCCAACGACTACGTCGGCAAGGGACTCTCCGGCGGCCGCATCATCGTCCGGCCGGACCGCACCAACGTGTTCCCGGCCGAGCGCAACGTGATCGCGGGCAACGTGATCGGCTACGGCGCCACAAGCGGTGAGCTGTTCCTCCGCGGCCAGGTCGGCGAACGCTTCCTGGTCCGCAACTCCGGCGCCACCGCGGTGGTCGAAGGCATCGGGGACCACGGCTGCGAGTACATGACCGGCGGCCAGACGCTCATCATCGGCCGCACCGGACGCAACTTCGGCGCCGGCATGTCCGGGGGCACGGCCTACGTGCTGGACCTGCAGACCGAGCGCGTCAACAAGCAGGCCCTCGAGTCAGGCGAGCTGCAGCTGCGCGAGCTCGACGCCGAGGACCGCGACATCGTCCACGGGCTGCTCGTCAAGCACCTCGAGGAAACCGAGTCGCTGCTCGCGGCACGGCTCCTCGAGAACTTCGATGACACCGCAGCCCGCATAACCAAGGTGCTGCCGCGCGACTACGCGGCCGTCCTGCAAACCCGTCTTGACGCCATCGAAGAGGGCCTGGACCCCGACGGCGAAGAAGTTTGGTCTCGAATCCTGGAGGTGACCGGTGGCTGATCCACGCGGATTTCTGAAAGTACGTCAGCGTGAAACCCAGCCGCGCCGTCCCGTCCCGGTCCGCATCATGGACTGGAAAGAGGTCTATGAGGCCCAGGAAAAGGGTGTCCTCAAGAGCCAGGCCGGCCGCTGCATGGACTGCGGCGTCCCGTTCTGCCACCAGGGCTGCCCGCTGGGCAACCTCATTCCGGAATGGAACGACCTCGTCTGGCGGGACAAGGGCGAGGAAGCGATGGAGCGGCTGCACGCCACCAACAACTTCCCCGAATTCACGGGCCGGTTGTGCCCTGCCCCCTGCGAGGCGTCCTGCGTACTCGGCATCAACCAGCCCGCGGTGACCATCAAGCAGGTCGAGGTGTCCATCGTGGACCAGGCCTTCGAGAACGGCTGGGTCAACCCCCTGCCGCCCGCGCGACTGACCGGCAAGACGGTCGCAGTCGTCGGGTCCGGCCCCGCCGGGCTCGCCGTCGCCCAGCAGCTGACCCGGGTGGGCCACACTGTGGCCGTGTACGAGCGCGACGACAAGATCGGCGGCCTCCTGCGCTACGGGATCCCCGACTTCAAGATGGAAAAAGAGCAGGTGGACCGCCGGCTGGAGCAGATGAAGGCCGAAGGCACCCGGTTCCGCACCGGGGTGGCCGTCGGCACCGACGTGACGTGGGAGCAGCTGCGCCGCCGGTACGACGCCGTCGTCATCGCCACCGGGGCCACCGTCCCGCGTGACCTGCCGATCCCGGGCCGCGATCTCGACGGCGTCCACTACGCCATGGATTACCTCGTGCCGGCCAACCGGGTGGTGGCCGGGGAGACCGTGGAGAACCAGATCAATGCCGCGGGCAAGCACGTGGTTATCCTCGGCGGCGGCGACACCGGCGCCGACTGCCTCGGCACCGCGCACCGTCACCAGGCCGCGTCCGTGACCACCCTGGCGATCGGCAAGCAGCCGCCCGTCGAGCGGGCCGGCCACCAGCCCTGGCCGACGTTCCCCACCTTGTTCGAGGTCGCCAGCGCGCACGAGGAAGGCGGCGAACGCACCTACCTCGCCTCTACCGTGGAGTTCGTCGGGGAAAACGGCAAACTCACGGGCGTCAAGGTGGCGGAGACGGAATTCGTCGACGGCAAGCGCCTGCCGAAGGCCGGCACCGAGCGGATCATTCCGGCGGACCTCGTCTTCCTGTCCCTGGGCTTCACCGGCGCCGAGCCGGCCGGGATCACCGACCAGGTCCAGGCCGACTTTGACGGGCGCGGCAACGTGGCACGCGACGGTTACTACATGACCAACACTGAAGGCATCTTCGTCGCGGGCGACGCCGGCCGCGGCCAGTCGCTCATCGTTTGGGCCATCGCCGAAGGGCGCGCCTGCGCGGCCGCGGTGGACAAGTTCCTGATGGGCAGCACCATTCTGCCGGCACCCGTGGCGCCGACCGACCGTGCGATGGCTGTTCTGTAGTCCCACAGGACCTCCGGGATTCATCCGCACTTCAACTTAATCCATGCAACACACCAGTAGGGTAGGTATATGAGACGCGCTAAAATCGTGGCCACTTTCGGACCGGCAATCGCAAGCTTTGACAACACGCTGGCCGTGCTGGAAGCCGGCGTTGACGTGGCACGCATGAATATGAGCCACGGCGATTACTCCGTGCACGACAACACGTACGAGAACGTCCGCAAGGCTGCGGGACAGCTCGGCAAGGCCGTGGCCATCATGGCTGACCTGCAGGGCCCGAAGATCCGCCTCGGACGTTTCGTCGACGGTCCCCACCTCCTGGAGGTCGGTGACACGTTCACGATCACCACCGAGGACGTTCCCGGCACCAAGGACATCTGCTCCACGACCCTCAAGAGCCTGACAGAGGACGTCAACCCCGGTGATGCCCTGCTGATCGACGACGGCAAGGTCGCCCTCCGCGCGATCGACGTCGACGACGTCAAGGTGGTCGCCCAGGTGATTGTCGGCGGCTGGGTCTCCAACAACAAGGGCATCAACCTGCCCGGCGTTGCTGTCAACGTGCCGGCGCTGAGTGAAAAGGACGAGGACGATCTGCGCTGGGCCATGCGCCGCGGCGTGGACATGGTTGCCCTGTCCTTCGTCCGGGATGCCTCGGACATCGTCCGCGTCCACGAGATCATGGACGAGGAAGGTCGCCGCGTGCCGGTGATCGCCAAGATCGAGAAGCCGCAGGCCGTGGAGCAGCTCCCCGAGATCATCGACGCGTTCGACGCCATCATGGTGGCCCGTGGCGACCTCGGTGTGGAACTTCCCCTCGAGGAAGTACCGATCGTGCAAAAGCGCGCCGTTGAACTGGCACGCCGCTGGGCGAAGCCGGTCATCGTAGCCACCCAGGTCCTCGAGTCCATGATCGACAACCCGCGCCCGACGCGCGCCGAGGCCTCCGACTGCGCCAACGCGGTGCTCGACGGCGCCGACGCGGTCATGCTCTCCGGCGAGACCAGCGTGGGCAAGTACCCGATCGAGACCGTCAAGGTCATGGCCCGGATCATCGAGTCCACCGAGGTCCACGGCCTCGAGCGCGTCCCCCCGCTCGGCACCAAGCCCAAGACCCGCGGCGGCGCCATCACCCGGGCCGCCGTCGAGATCGCCGACCAGCTGGATGCGAAGTACATCTGTACCTTCACCCAGTCCGGTGACTCTGCACGCCGCCTCTCCCGGCTGCGCCCCATCAAGCCGGTCTTCGCCTTCACCCCGGTGGAGCACGTCTGGAACCAACTCGCACTGACGTGGGGGATCCAGCCGGTCCTGGTCCCGATGGTGGGCCACACCGACGAGATGACGGCCCAGGTTGACCGCAGCCTGCTGGAACTAGACGTCGTCGAGGACGGCGACCTGGTGGTCATCGCCGCCGGTTCGCCTCCCGGAAAGGCCGGTTCGACGAACCTGCTGAAGGTCCACAAGGTGGGCGACCTCGCTGACATCGGCGGCCAGGGCGAAGCGGCCGTGGCCAAGGACAAGCTCGGCCCGTGGCCGGAAAAGAAGAAGAAGAACCGGGTCCAGGCCTAGTTCTGAAAGCTTGAATGCAAAAGGGAGGATCCCCGCCGGCTGGCGGGGATCCTCCCTTTTTGGTGCTTGGTGCTTCGAGTGCGCGGCTGGCGGCCGCGGAGCGCGGCCGGAACCGCCGGCCGCTAGTTGACCTGGTTGATGATGGTTTCGGCCACCTCGCGCATGCTGAGGCGGCGGTCCATCGAGGTCTTCTGGATCCAGCGGAAGGCTTCCGGTTCCGTCAGGCCCATCTTGGTGGTCAGGAGGCTCTTGGCGCGCTCCACGAGCTTGCGGGTGGCGAACTGCTCCTGCAGATCGGTGACCTCGCTCTCGAGGGCCTTGATTTCCTCGTGGCGGGACAGTGCGATCTCCAAAGCCGGGATGAGGTCCGCCGGGGTGAACGGCTTGACCACGTACGCCATGGCGCCGGCGTCGCGGGCGCGCTCCACGAGTTCTTTCTGGCTGAACGCGGTGAGCAGGACCACGGGGGCGATCCGGGCCTTGACGATCTTCTCGGCGGCCGAGATGCCGTCCATGACCGGCATCTTGACGTCCATCAGGACCAGGTCGGGCTTGAGCTCCTCGGCAAGCTGGACGGCCTTTTCGCCGTTGTCCGCCTCACCGACGACGTCGTAGCCTTCGCCCCGCAGGATCTCGATGATGTCCAGGCGGATGAGGGTCTCATCCTCGGCGACGACAACGCGGCGCGCCGGCTGGGAAGTGGGGGTTGACTCCGTCTGTTCTGACACGGGAACTCCTTGGAAAGGTACGGCGGGAACTCAACCATCATAGGTTTTGTCCGCCAATGTACTTGGACCGGTTTGGTTCGATGCGGCGTCACTGGCGCGATTCTGGAATTCAGCCTATCTGCATGTAGAGTAATTTCGCGCACTGGAAGCGATCGCGTTGCTCACAGCACTGTGGCAGGCTGATTGTTACACCGGTGTACTCCGCGCCCGAGTGGCGGAATTGGCAGACGCGCCGCACTCAAAATGCGGTATCGAAAGGTGTGTGGGTTCGAGTCCCACCTCGGGCACGTGTTTTCCCTGTTCAGGGGCTTGTGAGCCTCTGAATGTGTACAAATCTCCTTTTATGGGCCCCTGCGGGGGCCCATTTTTGTTGATGCCCGTTGCGGTCTGGCGGCTCATCCTCTTGCCTTGGACAGCGGTGTTGCTGCTTACACCTTCATGGCCGGGAGCGCTTGGAACTGCATGACCTGCTGCGACTTCGGGATCAAAAACTCTATGGTCATCCCTGTCGGCAGCCAGAACTCCTGGGAAATTTTCGTTGTGTCCTCGGCAATGTTCTCGAGCAGCGGGCAGGAGCCGGGCCAACCTATCGCGTTTGGTGACGACAAGGGGCGTCGCCGGCTCGAACAGCCGCCACGGCTTTCGCTTGGTCCTGGCCGTTTCTTTTTCCTGTCGGTCAGCCATTGTCGAAATAGATCGGGCCCCCTGGGGACACCCAGCCAAAAAGCGCATTGCGTGGCGCTGTCAGGTCCTGTTCGATGGTGGAGATCCGGGCGTAGCCCGATGATCTGCGCGGGCAGGGGTGCAACTGTCGCGATTGTCCAACCTGAGCGGGACAGTTTTGCGGGCGGGGCATGCGCGAATCCAAGTTTCCAGTATCTGTATCTGATTTCTCGCAGCGCCAGTGCGGGCGGACGGTGTCGCGGTGGGGGACCGGCTAACGGGCGCGGGTCGCATGGTTGCTGGAGGCCCTAACGACGCGTGCGTAGCCCTGGCCCTTTGGTCTCTCATGCGGTGGGAATCAGGCTAGGTTTCACTCATGGATGTTAAAGCGCGGAAGCCTTGGTTCCGACCAAACGAGTCCAACCCGGGCTGGCATCCCAGTTCGTTGGAGGGTGGGCGGACCATTGGCGTCATCGTCGACGCGGTGGTTACCGTTGTCGTGCTGTGATGCGGATGTCATCGTGAGCGGCTTCCTTGCCTGGGTCGCGGGTTCCGGCATAGTGCAGGGTCTGATCATGGGCCTAACCTTCGCGTACCTGACCACCGTCCTGGTCTTGAACGCCGTGGCGAAGACGGAGACGAAGACCGTCAATGGCTGGAGCGCGATTCGCAATGCTGGCCATCCAGGCAACGGACTACTCGTTCGTGCGGCCTTGAAGAAGGCGCTCCCGGTTGTCAACGTGTTCGAAGAGGCCGCCTACTGGACAACGACCAGCGATGACGCGGGGAAGCGTCTCAGTGGGGAGCATGCGTATCGCCTTCATTTCTCGGTAGGTCAGCTTCCACCGAATGATGCCTTCTGGTCGCTTACCGCGACGGACACCGTCGGCTATATGGTCAACGCCCCAACCGGGCGGGCAAGCGTGAACGATCACTCTGGTCTCGTGACGAACGCCGACGGCTCAGTCGACATTCTGCTCCAACCGAATCAGCCATCGGGTGCGGCGCAGAACTGGGTAGCGACACCGCCCGGCCGGTTCAAGCTCATGCTCCGCGCCTATCTACCCGGACCGGCCATCGTAGACGGCGGGTACGAGGTTCCGCCGCTCGTCCAGGTGCAGTCATGAATCGCCTGATCCTGAAATACGCCACTCCGGTGACGATCGCCATCCTGGCAATCTTCGCGTGGGTCACCTACCGGCGAATCGCGGCCGGCGGCTTGGGCTCGATCATTCTGCTGGTGGCGACAACTGTGGCCATCTGGGTGATCGGTACGTTCGTCTTCATCTACTTCTGGCCGCGGATCACAGTGGGCGGCTTCAAACGAATATTTGTCCGGCGCGGGCTGGGTGGCGGACCGATCCCTGTGAACACGATTTATGCCGTGCCGGAGAGCCCGTCTCAGTCCGCTTTGTACGGCAGTGTCATCGCGACCGGCACCGACGACGTCCTGTACTTTGGCGGCTGGTTGGATGTCAACGCCGGACCACAAGTGCTGCACGTGCCCGAGATGGAACAACGCTATTACAGCGTGCAGTTCACCGACCCGACCAGCGGCGCCAACTTTGCCTACGTGGGCAAACGCACCACTGGAACCGCTATCGGCGACTTCCTCCTCTGCGAACCCAAATGGCGAGGATACGCCACACGGCATGACACGGATCGACGTGCCCCACCACGCCGCCCTGCTGATCGGTCGGGTCTTCGTCGCCAACGAAGATGACCGCCACACGGCGTACGAACTCGCGAAGCTGATCCAGCTCACGCCAGCAAAAGGAGCGTGAGCATTCGCGAAAACCGATCCCCACGGCTCCGAACTCGCCACCCACAAGGCGCCCGTCGAGGGATCCCTCAACGGACACTTTGGGGGCGGGCCTAGCACGGCGAGGCAGATCCAGGGTCTGCCAAGCGCCAGGGCTGCCATGGTCCGTGGCCCAACAGTGATCGGGACTTGGCAGCGGCGCGTAAGCTGCGGCAGGGGGCAGCCCTTGCACAAACGTCAAACTCCGGGACATCGCCGCATCAGTGGTCGCCTCTCTTTCACAAGACCCGACAGTCCGGACGTACTTCGACGCCTAACTGCTGGGGCTGCACGGTAGCGACGTTGGGCAGACCATCTTCGCCCTATTCACCGACGAAACGGAGTAACCTTGCAGTGAGCCCGGGCGGCTGGATCCCCCAATACAGTCGTCCGGTAACTCATGTTCCCAGAGTCATCGAACCTGGAAATTCCGGGCGGTCCGCCGCTTAGGGCCAACCACCGCAGTCACGCACCAGCGGCGGCCCGCCATCCTTCGCGACACCCTTGAACGATCACAACAGCCGCGTCGCCAGGAGCACCGAAATCCCGTGCCGGCGTTTTAGCGGCGTGCGTATTGGGAAGCCTTCACAAGGCTGCCCGAAGGGCCGTGTGCTGTGGCTCCTCAGGACGAGTCAATAGCGCGACCATTACTGTTCCGGATTCCTCGCGGTGGAGAAGCGGCTTACGGGGGAGTTGTTTTGGTTAGGAAGCGGTATTCGTAAGCGGAACCTCAATCGTGCAGTGGAGATCCGACGACTTCGAAACCCTGGCTGCTCATCGATCCTGACAGCAGCGGCATCGCTTCGGCAATGCTGCTCCGGACCGAGTCCAGTTTCAAGGAGGCCCGGTGGGCGCTCTCGGATATCCACAACTCGGCAACGAACACCGTGTCAGGTTGGGCGTCGTTAATCCCTACTTCGTAGAGGAGGCAACCCAGTTTCGCAAGCCCGTCGGCTCGCCTGGTGAGGAGTTCTATGAGGCCATCGCGCGCGCCCGGCTTGGTGCCGAGAGTCGGGGAGAGAGGCCTGTCGTGGGTCTATGTGGGTCCCGGGGAGCCGCGCCATGACGACCGGCGCGCGTTTGGCCCGACCAGGCGCCGGGCGGCCTCGGCGATATGTTCGGCGTCGATGCCTGCCCAGGCGAGGAGCTCCTGCCCGGTTCCGGACCCGGGCATGCCGTGCACGGCGAGGTGCGTGATGGACAGGTCACTCGGCGGTGCCGTGAGCAGGGCATCCTTGACCGCTGATCCCAGGCCTCCCTCGATGCGGTGGTCTTCGGCGATGATGACGCGGCCCTGTGTCTCGCCGGCGGCGGTGAGCAGTGTTTCTGCGTCTATGGGCTTGAGGGAGTAACAGTCAACGACGCGGGCCCGGATTCCGTCCGCGTCGAGGATGTCTGCTGCCTTAAGCGCTTCATGAAGGGTGACCCCTGCCCCGACGAGGGTAACGTCGTCGTTGCCGGAGGACCGCAGGAGCTTGGAACCGCCGACCGGGAACTGCTCGGAGGCGCTGTACAGGACGGGGTAGGTGCCGCGGGTGGTCCGGAGATAGCTGATGCCGGAAGTTTCCGCCATGCGCTGCACCAGGGCGGCCGTGCTGGTCGCGTCCGCAGGGTACAGGACGGTCGAACCATGCACGGCCCGGAACATCGCCAGGTCCTCCAGCGCCATCTGGGATGGACCATCGGCGCCAATCTCGACGCCGGAGTGCGAACCGCACAGGCGAAGATCGGCGCTCGAGATGGACCCCATGCGGATGAAGTCGTAGGCGCGGGTGAGGAAGGCCGCGAAAGTCGAGGCGAAGGCTTTATATCCCCGGCTGCTCAGTCCCGTGGCGGCGGCGATGAGCTGCTGCTCGGCGATGTACATCTCGAAGAACCGGCCGGGAAATGCCTTCGCGAATTGGTCCGCATGGGTGGAATTGCTGACCTCGCCGTCCAGGGCAACAACGGCGGGATCGATGCCGCCGAGTGCTGCCAAAGCGTCGCCGTAAGCCTTTCGCGTAGCGACCTTCTCGCCCACTGTGTAGCTGGGGAAGGTTGCGCCGGGAGCGTCGATGCGTGCCTTTGACCCTTCTTCCGGAAGAGGGCACCGCAATGTCAGGGTCCTTGGACCGCCGAGTTCTGCAATAGCCTTCTCGGCCATGTCGGGCGGTAAGGGTTTTCCATGCCAATCCGGGCTGTCTTCGATCTCGGCGAAGCCTTTGGCCTTGATGGTCTTGGCGAGGATGACAACGGGCTTGCCTTCAGGTGCTTCTGCCGCAGTGGAAAAAGCCTCGTCGATGGCGCTGAGATCGTGGCCGTCGATGACGATGGCCTGGGCGCCGAAAGCCTGGACCCGGCGGGCATAGGACTCCATGTCCCAGCCGAGTTCGGTCTCGCCCCGCTGTCCCAGCCGGTTTACGTCGACGACGGTGACCAGGTTGGTCAGGCCATAGTGGGAGGCCTTGTCCAGGGCTTCCCAAATGGAGCCTTCCGCCATTTCGCTGTCGCCACACAGCACCCACACCCGGTAGGGGAGCCGATCCAGGTATTTCCCGGCGAGGGCCACTCCGACGCCGTCCGGAAGTCCCTGCCCCAGCGAGCCCGTCGCGAAATCTACCCATGGCAGTGCCGGCGTCGGATGTCCCTGCAGGCGCTGGCCGAACCGGCGGTAGCCGGTCATGAGCTCATCATCGGAGACGACGCCGACGGCCTTGAAGACCGAATACAGCAGGGGAGAGGCATGGCCTTTGGAGAAGATCAGGTGATCGTTCGTGTCCAGATCCGGGTTGTCCCAGTCGTAGCGCAGATGACGGCTGACCAGGACAGCCAGCAAGTCTGCGGCCGACATGCTCGACGTCGGATGGCCGGATCCGGCGGACGTGCTGGACCGGATGGAATCCACCCGGAGCTGCGCAGCGAGTTCAGCGACCTGTGAGAGGTCCTCGCCGACGTTTTCGTGGTTTGCCGCGGGCATGGCGGTGTCCTTCGTCGATGGAACTTGCCGGATCCCTGCAGGGTCTCGCCGGAGGGAGAGTAAGTCAAGACTCTCCGCCCAACACCGGCGGGCACTGCCGGTCCGGATGCACCGGTGCACCCACGCACATCGATCCCCCCGACTGGACCCCGCGCTGCCACCCCTACCGCCATGCGGTCAGGCAGGGCCACCCGGAGTGCAGATGGCCGGCCACTGCGCCATCGAGCCTGCGACCGGCAAGCTCAATGCCGGGGCACCCCGGTCTTGCGCTGCTGCCCGTAACACCGTCAAACCCAACTTCTACGCCGGCCTGATCGGCGATGGACTCCAACGTGACCGGCGCAGCGAAGCCATCGGCATCCTCTCCGCCAACCGGCGTTCCGCCGGGCGCCCGGACCCGGTCGGCCAGTCTCCCGGCAAAGGGAATACCCGGGCGATGGTGTATGTTGCAGTTCCGTCAGAGAAGAACACCAGAAAGAGAAACACCTCAGTGGCTACTGATTACGACGAAGTACGTTCCGACGTCAAGGAATCCCAGGACAGGTCCCTGGAAGCGCTGCAGTCCGCCAGCGCACCAGATGCCCGCAGCGTCATCCGCGAACTGGACGAGACCGACGCACTGGATGAGGCCATGACCCCCGGCGGGGAGTTCGTTGCCGAGGAACTCATCGTCCAGGTCATTCCCCAGGCCAAGGACGAGTTCACCTGCTACTCCTGCTTCCTGGTCCGGCACCGGTCCCAGCTCGCGCGAGAACGGGACGGCCACCCGTACTGCATCGAGTGCGCGGGATAAGACATGCCGCAAGCTATCCGGTCGCGCAAAGGAGCGATGCTTCAAGTTCAACGCGCTCTCTCGCACCCATGCTCCGCGCGCCCTGCGCTGACATCAGATTCAGGCACGCAGGCCAGGCTGTGAGCCAAGGGCACGGCCAGCCCCAGTAGCCAGTGCTGCAGGTCAGGCTGCCAGGACTGGCGACAGGGCCGCGGACACCGCGGTGTTCTGCGTCAGGAGGCTGATCTGGTAGTCGTGCTGGCGAGGGTCGACGTGCACCGGCAGGTGATGCGACTTTGCGCACGCACGAAGCTCTCCCATGGCGTCGGAGTCAGTCTGTGCGCGCGTCACATCGAGTTCCAGCGACAGTCCTGAGGCGAGCGAGCTGGCGCGCTGGACCACGCCGTAGAGGCCATTGAGGTTCTGAACCGTCACGTGGCCCTGGACCTTGACGTGGGCCTTGGCGCCATCGAGGTCCACACGGACCAGCACCCGCAGCTTCTCGTTCACACACTTCTCCGCTCTAAAACGGGCCACCGCGCTGTGGCCCTCGACAACGATAGACGCAATGTGACCTGGATAACAACAGATCAACCTGAACAGGGCGCAACCGTGCGGAGGGACGACCGCGGCGCGCACGGCCATTAAGGACTCCGGGGCAGTGCACGGGCGCTTCCGTCCAAGTTCCGGGCGGCGAGGACAGCTTGAGGTGCGGCCTGAGGTGCCCAAGCAGGTCCGGCCAATGGCTCGGGCGAGGAACAGCCACAACTGCGCGGGTCATCACCCAGCCTCTTCGCCGCGGACGAGCCTGCCTTTGATCTTGCGGATCAGGCCGAGCTGCTGGGCGCCTTCACGCAGCAGGAGCCCGGGCACGGTCTGGTCCTCGCGGTTGCCTTTGACGATCCAGTCCCGGACCCGGTCGAGTTCGGTCATTGCCTCATGGACCTCGGCCGGCGGCCCCCATCCTCGCAGCGGTGAGGGCTAGGCCTCGGGGCCGATGCGGCGGGCGAGCCAGCGGTAAGGGGCGGTCATCGCCTCGGCGACGTCCCTGTCCACTAGTGCGGCCCGTCAAGGCCTGCCCCGGCCAGGTAGGAGCGGAACTCGCGGCGAATGCCCGGAGGCAGCCGATGCATCAGTTCTTGGAGCACTGCTGGCTGCCGGGATCCGGTCCGTTGACAGCAACGGACGGGAAGAGCAGTGCCAATTCGTGGTTGATGGCAGCGATATCCAGCTGCGCCGGCGCTGCGTTTCCGCCTCCTTCTGTCAGATTGAGATCCAAGACCGGTAACCGGTGGGGTGCAGAAAACGCCCGCTGGACCCTAATCTGACAATATTTGGTTGGCCGCCTGACGTCAGTCTGGGGTGTAGCTAACCCTGACAGGGCGTGCTGCATATGTGCGGCATGAGTAATCGGTGATATCGGACTCCTAAAAGGCCTGGTCCTCGGTGGGCGAAGGGAATCAATCGTGGTGAGCAGCCTTCTCACGCTTAGATCATGGAAATGCAGCGGCGGTTTTACTGGGGTGGTTTCCGGAGGAGAAGCACCGCCAGGTCGCGGACTACGGCGTCGATGGAAGCCCTACGGCTTGCGTGCTTCGCGCCGGCGGGCTTTTCGTGGCGTGCTGGTACCGGTGTTTGTTCGCCGGTTGGCTGAGAAATCCGGCCTACATCGGTATGGATGGGGTAGTAAAAGATGAGGTCGGTGCTCCGTCGACGGATGGGGATCTCGGGTGGCAGCGTGGGCTCCAAATGTTCTGGGCCGTCGTGGCAGTGTTGGACCGCACACGGGTACATCACGCCCAAGAGGGCCACGCTGTATTCCTGGGCACGATAGTGCTGCGCCGCCCAGTGGGTCGTGGAGAAATAGCTTGCGCCACTGCGCAATGCTCCCTTCCTGGCAAGGGCCCTCATTGTGTTCCTTTCTGACATCACGATTGTTCAGCTGTCCCTGACCGTGGGTTGACGTGGTTATTGGAGCGAACAGGCTTGGGGAAATCTCTTCGGCTGCCTTGGAGTTCCAATGCCGGCGGGCTCGTCCTCATTTTTCACCAGTTTGGCCCCGTCACCTCGCAGCTCCGGCGTCCGTGCCCACGACGGCGCTGCTGGCGGCATGGTTCCTCATACGGTCCGCCAGCACGTTGCTCTGGAACGTCAGAGTTCTTTGAGAACCGTTGCCAGGCGCGCGTGCCCTACCTCAATCCTTTCTGGGGTTTGCGATGCGCAGCAAAGTCGAAGTGCATTGCCGAAACTTCCGGAAACCGAGAAGGCGCGACCCGGGATGAAGGCTACGCCTTGGGCAACTGCAACCTCGAACAGTTTTGAAGTGTCAATCGCGTTGTTGAAGGTGACCCATAGGAAGAAGCCGCCCTCTGGATTGGTCCACGTGGCTAGTGCCGTCGGCCCAGGGAATGTTAATGGCGGAGACTGAAGGCGTTGACATGTCATCCTCTTTTCTTGTGGCGGCTATTGAGCTGTGTATCCGCCGTCTATGGGCAACGAGGTGCCGGTGATGTAAGAGGCTTCATCCGAGGCCAGATATGCCACGGCTCCGGCCACGTCGCTTGGAAGTGCAAGCCGTTTAAGGGGGATTTGGTCAACAACCCTTGCTTCGGCCGCTGCTGGATCTGCATGCGTTTCCAGCCACTCGTCGTATAGCGGTGTCTTTGTCATGCCTGGGGCAACGGCGTTTACTCGGATGTTGTAGGGGGCTAGGTCCACGGCTGCAGCCTTCGTCAGCGCCAGCATTGCTCCCTTGCTGGCGCTGTAAATCCCCATGGTGGGCACTCCGATTGAGGCCAAACGTGAAGTGATGTTGATGATCGATCCGCCAGTGTCCTGCATGGTTCGGGCGGCCGCTTGCAGAAGGCGGATGGCAGCGAAAGTGTTGACTTCGAAGACTTCTCGGATCTCCTTGTCGGGAACTAACAGAAGGTCTCCCGTATGATCGACCGCGGCGTTGTTGACCAGCACGTCGAGTCGACCAAAGCGTGAAACTGCTGCGGAGGTAAGGGCATTGCCTGATTCTTCGTCTTTGATGTCCGTGGAATAGAAGTGCAGATGGGAACCGAGTGCCGCTTCAAGTCGTCGCCCTCGCTCGATTGACCGCCCGGTTGCCAGCACCTGGGCTCCTTCGGCTACCAGTCTGCGGGCGATTGTTTCCCCGATACCGGAAGTAGCGCCTGTGACCAACGCGACTTTGCCCGCTAGGCGGGCGTTGGAAGTTGATTGCGATAGCACTTTGAATCCTCTCGTAGGCACATTTCGTGCGTGCCAGATGTCTTCGCCTCCGCTTTCCAAGCATTCCCTATCGTTTGGTGCTCTTCCGGGGTACAGGTTTTGATTCCTTAGATGCGATGGCCGCAGTTGACTGCTACGAGTACGCGCGCACTGTCGACTGTGTTTGGAGTGGGCAGGCTGGTCCCTGCTCACCGTCAGGAAGAGGCCGTGTTTGTACCGCTGCGGGTAATTTCCAGTGCCTGGGCGGCCAGTGTCAGGTGTTCGGGAGGAATGGCCGCCACCAGGCCGCCGAAGTTGTCTGCGTTGCGCCCGTCCTCGAGGACAAAGACGCGTACCACTTTGGGTTCGTCTACCTGCTGCCCAGGTTTCGCTGGAACCCGAGGCCACGTCCGGTGAGAATGACCACTCCTTTGTTACACGGTGCCGATAAGGGCCCATGTGTCGGGGAAAGGGGGAGGACCGCTAGGAGTGTCAGGTGGCGTCTGAGCCGTTGTAGTTCGTTGTCAGGAGAAGGAATCGAACCCTGAAGTACAGGGGCAGGCAACGAACAGAGTGGGAAACCGGGATTTGCAGCAGTCGGTTTGGCTCTGTGATGGGCAGCGGAAGGCCGGCAATTGGGTGCACGGCCGCCGGGCGGCGGTCTGCTTCGGCGATCTGCTTCGGATTACCCGTGGAGGCGATTTTTATCCTTTGACCTTTATTTAGTGGGGATTGCTGAGGACCTGCGCTCCGAGGGGTCGCCTCAATCAGCTCGTGTATTCCAGGATGCTGATCAATTGCCTGAAGCCCGCGGCGTGTGCCCGGCTGAGTTCGAGTGCAACCGGCTGCGGGCAAGAGGAAAACTTCGCTATTACCGTGTCGCTGACGGGGTCAATCCAAATGAATTGGCCGTGGATGCCTGCAGCGTAGACCGTGCCTCGGCTATCTCCGGGGACCCACCACTGGTTCCGGTAGGAGCCGTTGGGGTGGACTTTCTGGTAGCCGGTTCCTCTGGCCAGTTGCGGGTCTCCGCCGCGCATCGTGTCGTTGATCCACCATGATGGGACGACCGTTTGCCCGTTGGCTTTCCCCTCGTCCAGCATGAGCTGTCCGATCTTGGCCAAGTCTCGTGCGGTACAGGCGATTCCTCCGTTCGCAAATGCGAAACCACCGGAATCAGTGGTGATGAGTGCATCATCGAGTGTCCCAAGCTGGGACCACAGTTCGTCGGAGACGACTTCGGCGTATCGCTTGCCGGTGACGTTCTCGATGATCCATGCCAGCACGTCTGTACCGGCTGAGCAGTACTGAAATGATCGGCCGTGTTCTCCGACAGCTTGGAGGAGCGTGAGGAATTCGTAAGTGTCCTCTGGGTCTGTTTCGAGCTTGGGGCGCCAGCCGGCGATCCTATCCTGCTGCTGGACTTCAGCGGCCGCGTCCAGGTAGTTCTCGCTGTACCGGACTGCGGCGGTCATGTCGAGTACTTGGCGGACCGTCGCGTTCCCGTAGGCGCTTCCCTTCAGCGGCGGGACGTAGTGGTGGACAGGCTGTTGCGTGTCTATGAGTCCCCGGCCCACCAAAATACCCATGGTAAGCGCGCAGACGGATTTGGAAACAGACATCAGGACGTGCCGGTCGTGCGGCTGGAAAGAGCCAAAATAGCGTTCCAGGACCAGTTTCCCGTGTTGAAGTACGACGATGGCATCTGTGTGCGTGGATTCCAGGAACTCCTCAACGCTGTGCCACCTCTCCGCGTGTTCCGGTGTGGCTGACTCACTTCCAGTAGAGGGCTCGGATGCTCTGCCTCGACGGATCGTTGTGGTAGTGATGAGTTCGCTGATGTGAGCGAAGCCCCAGCGATTGAATGGGCTTTCCTGCCAGTTGTCCAGGGTGACGTGCTCATTGAAGTCCTGGCCGGCATAGCGGTCGATCTTGCCGGGGCTGGTCAGAAGGGAACCATTTGCTGTTGTCTCTAGCATGTCTAGTCGCTGCCTTGCGTGGTGAGGGTGGGGAGGGCGTGGGAGTCTGCCAATTCGGGCCGGCCGCGCCCTGGGGCTGCCTCGAGGAGTCTGCGGGTGTAGTCGTGCTGTGGATCTGTGAAGATCCGTTCGGCTGGTCCGCTTTCTACGATCTTTCCGGTCTTCATGACAGCCACCTCATCGCTGAGATAGCGGACGACGTCCAGGTCGTGGGAGATGAGCAGATATGTGAGCCCTTTTTGTTGCTGCAGGTCCTGGAGCAGGTTCAGAATCTGGGCTTGGACGGAAACATCAAGGGCGCTGGTGGGTTCGTCCAGGATCAGGAGACGGGGAGAGGTGGCCAGGGCGCGTGCGATGCCGACGCGTTGGCACTGTCCTCCGGAGAGCTGGTGCGGGAGCCGATGGGCGTGCCCGGCTCCCAGCCCGACCTCGTCCAGCAGATTGTTTATTCTTGCTTGGAGGGCCTGCCCTGTCAGGGCAGTGTGGGTCCGGAGGGGCTCTGCCACTGAAGCGCCGATAGTCATTCGTGGATTCAATGATGCCACTGGATTCTGAAGTACTATTCCCATCCGGGAACGGATGGTCCGCAGTGCCTTGGGTCCGAGTTTGCCGAGGTCATGTCCTTCAAAGACAGCTCGCCCGGATGTTGGGCGCATCAGCTGCATGGCGCAGCGGGCGAGGGTACTTTTGCCGGAGCCGGACTCTCCGACAAGGCCGTAGACCGTACCTTCCTTGATGCTGAGGGAGACGTCGTCGACTGCGGTGAAGACTCGTCTGTGGTGCGGGAACGTTTTGACGATGTTTTCGAGCGTGAGAACGTTGGTCATAGTTCGCCTTCCTGGAGGCAGGCGACTGCCTGGTGTGGCCCGGTCTCGGTGAGCAGCGGGTCGGTGAGCGAGCAGTCGGTGACTGCATGTGAGCAACGGTTTCTGAAGGCGCACCCGGTGAGGGATAGGAGGTTTCCCGGCACTGTTCCAGAAATAGCGTTCAGTCGCTGGCCGTGGGTTCGCCCTGCTGGGAGGGCGCCCAAGAGGCCGCGGGTATATGGGTGGCGTGGATTGTTCATGACCGCTTCCACAGGTCCGGTTTCGATCACCCTGCCTGCGTAAAGGACCGCCACGCGGTCACAGACATCGCGGATGATGCCAAGGTTGTGGCTGATGAGCAGCACACCGAACCCGAACTTGTGTCGGAGTTCGTCAATGAGGACCAAAATTTGCCGGGCAACAGTAACGTCAAGAGCCGTTGTGGGCTCATCCAGGATCAACAGCCGGGGCTGGCGTAGCAGAGCCATGGCAATCATGGCCCGCTGCAGCATCCCGCCGGACAATTGGTGCGGATAGCTGCGGTAGACCCGTTCAGGGTCCGGAAGGCCGACCAGGCTTAGGTGACGTATGATTTCAGCTTTGCCTTCGGCCCTCGAGATATGCCGGTGCCGGGCCAGGACATCGCTGAGTTGGCGGCCAAGCGTGAAGACGGGGTTGAAGGCAGTCCCGGGGTTCTGGAATACGATGGCCGCCGAGCCACCTGGTTCTGACGAGGCCTGTAAGGGATCGTTGCCGATGGTCACTTGCCCCGTGCGCCGTGCACCGCGTGGAAGGATCCCCAAGGCTGCGAGTCCTGTCAGGGACTTGCCGCACCCCGTTTCCCCCACCAGGCCGAGGATTTCACCGGCGGAAACATCGAGGTCTATCCCGCGGACGGGGCGGTTGGTAAGCTTTCCCCGGTCGGTGAATTCGACGTTGAGGTCGCGGATGCTAAGTACATGTGTCATCGCTTTACCTGCCTGGGGTCAAGGAGGTCGCGCAGCGAATCTCCGAGGAGGTTGAATCCCAGGACGGCCAGAAAGATGGCCAGCCCCGGAAAGGTGGCTATCCACCAGGAACTGAATATGAGCCCGCGCCCTTCGGCGACCATCAGGCCCCAGTCTGGCAGGGGCGGTTGCGTTCCAAGGCCGATGAATGCCAGGGACCCGGCGGCCAGGATCACAGTGCCGATGTCGACGGTGGCTTGGACGAGGATGGGCGTCATGCAGTTGCGAAGTACATGGCGGCTGATGATGAGCAGTTGCGGAATGCCCATGGCGCGGGCTGCTTCGACATAGGAGCGTTCCCGAAGGGATTTTGCTTCCGCTCGTACAAGGCGCGCATACCAGGGCCACCAGCTGATGGCCAAGGCGATGCCGGCGTTGGTGAGGCTGGGCCCAAGGATCGCAACGGTCACCATGGCCAGGAGCAGAGGCGGGAAGGCCTGGAAGACCTCGGTCACACGCATCAAGGCTTCGTCGAGCCAGCCACCGCGATATCCGGCGACAGCGCCGAGGGGAATGCCGATGAGGGCCGCGGCCGCGACAACGACGGCAGAGATGGTCAGCGCCGGGTTCGCGCCCATGATGATGCGGCTGAGGACGTCACGACCGAGTTGATCGGTGCCGAGCCAGTTCAAGGCGTTGGGAGCGAGGTTTCGGTCGGAGGCATTGGTCGCCCCCATGCCCTGATCAGGGAAAGGTGCCAGCCATTGCCCAAAAACAGCAAGGATTACGACAAGGACTATGATCATCGCGCCAACAGCGGCCAAACGGTCACGGCCCAGGGTCTGTTTAAGTAGTTTGATCGGTTTGAGGGTGGCCTGTTCTCCGGCCGGCCCGGAACGGGTCGGGGCGGAGATTTGGGTCGTGGGGCTCATGACATGCTCACTCTGGGGTCGATTCGGGATTGCAGGATGTCCACCAGAAGGTTGGCCAGCAGGTATGCTGTGGCGCCCATGAGCGTAATTGCTATGATGGCTGGGTAGTCCACTGCAAGCATGGAAGATGTAGCGAACTGCCCAATTCCTGGCCAGTTGAAGACAGCTTCGACGAAGAATGTTCCGGTCAGGGCGTAGGCGGCAGCCATTCCGGCGATAGACAGGACTGGTGGTAGAGCATTTTTCAGGGCCAGGCGCCAACGGATGGCGGTCTCCCTCAGACCGTAGGCCCTGGCGGTGAAGATGTAATCCTGGTTCATGACATCGAGCATGGCGGCCCTGGTCATTCGTGCAACGAGTCCGAGGGGATATGCGGCCAAGGTGAGGGCCGGCAGTATCACGTGCTGCAACCCATCGGTGAAGGCCACGCCGTTGCCGGTGATCATGCTGTCTAACAGGGGAAGCCCGGTCACGTGAGAGATGGGGTTGGAGTATTTGATGGAGTTGCTGAATTGCCCAGTGGCCGGAAGTATGCCCAGCCCCCCAACGAACAACAGTTGAAGGAGCAGTCCGAGCCAGAAGGCGGGCACGGAAATCCCTCCGATGGAGAGGAAACGGATTGCTCCGTCGATGAATCCGCCGGGACGGCGGGAGGCAACAACGCCCAAGATGACCCCTGCCGAAACAGCAAGAACCATGGCAAACCCGATGAGTTCCAATGTGGCTGGGAGGCGGGTGAACAGCTCATCCAACACGGGGCGTTTTGTGGCCAGAGACTGGCCCCAGTCCCCGGTGATCAGCTTTGCGACGTAGTCGAAGTACTGTTCGAGGATCGGACGGTTAAAGCCGAGGTGCTCCCGGACCCTGTCCAGCTCGGCTGGGGGCGCCTTCGGGCCGGCGTAGATGACGGCCGGGTCGCTGGGAACGATGCGGGCAAGGATGAAGACGATCGCGGTAAGCACGGCGAGAACCAGCACCGAGGTGATGAGCCGCCGGGCGACGAAACGCAACATGGTTCTCCTTTTCTTGATTGGTGTGGCGGGATGGGCGGGCAGGGCAAGGGCCCGGGCTTTGTTGGTGCAGCCCGGGCCCCTGCCTGCGTCGTATCGTTTAGGCGGCGCGTTTGATGGGGGCGAAGAAGGCCGTGAACGGGTAATTTTCGTTGTAGGGGGGAACTTCCAACCCGGCCGGAACGACTGAGACTGTGCGCGCATCGTAGAGGAATGCGGCAGGTGCTTCCCTATAGAGGAGGTCCATGGCTTCCTTATAAATGCCCTGGGCTGCGTCCCTGTCCGTTCCCGTCAAGGTTGCCGCCTTGTCAACCAAATTGTCGTACTCCGGGGACTTCCAATAGCTCAGGTTGAAGGATGGCTTTTCGCTGGAATGGAACAGCGTCGTGAGATTGTCGCTGCCGGCGTCGCTGTAAGTCGGCCAGTAGTTAAGTACAAAGATGTCCTGGGCGCTCTGAGGATCAGCCTTTGCGCTGTCCCATTGCTGGTTGAAAAGTTCGGCTTTCACGTCCAGCTTCACACCGATTTTGGCGAAGGCGTCCTTGATCAGCGGCACGAACCGTGCTTCCGCGGGATTCTCGGAGGCGTAGGTGAGTTTGAGGTTCATGCCGTCGGCATGACCAGCTGAGGCCAATAGTTGCTTGGCCTTTTCCAAGTCCTGGGAGTACTGCGGGACGTCCTGGCTGTAGGGGAAGATGCCGCTGGGAGCAGGGCCGTGGGACTGCGTGCCGTAGCCCTGCCCGCCGATGTCAATGATCTCTTTGTACGGAATCGCGTAGCTGAGCGCGCGGCGGACCTCCGGGTCGTTGAGTGGTGCGCGGCTCGTGTTAAACATGGCCAGGAAGTTGAACGGTGAGTTGAAGTCTTTCACCGTGAACTTCGGATCGCTGGCCAGGGTCTTGACGTTTTCCAAGGGAATGTTGGTCGCGTAGTCCACCTCACCTGCGGTCAGCATCTGCTGGGCCGTGACTGCATCCGGGGTGATAGAGATGTCGACAAAGTCGACGTGCGATGCAGCCTTTTTGTTCCAGTAGCCGTCGTACTTCTTCAGCACGACCTTAGAGCCGGGCTTGTAGGAGTCGATGGTGTAGGGGCCGGAGCCCGCGTCGATTCCGGCCTCGAAGTACTTGTCATTCTTGGCGGATGCGGCCAGGGCCTTCGGGGCAACGATCCAGGCGCCGTAGGTCGAGGAGGCGACGAGGTCCATCGGCGCAGCGTACTTCAGCTGCAGCGTGACAGTGGAGTCGTCCGGGGCGGTAACGCTCTCCACCGGTGCCCAGATGAAGGATGCGGCTGCATGGTCCCTGGCAGCGTCGATGCTGGCTTTGACCGCCGCGGCATTGATCGGCTCGCCGTCGTGGAAGGTGGCTCCGGAGCGGATCTTGAATGTCCAGGATTTTCCGTCGGCACTGGCGCTCCAGGACTCGGCTATTGCCGGGGAATACGCTTCTGCGGAACCTGCAGGGTTCTTCCAAAGCAGGGGTTCGTATATGTTGCCCATGTAGAGGGCTTCGGTGGAAAACGAACGAACCGGATCCCACGTAGTAATGGCTGCAGATGCGGCCACAGAGAAAACGTCGGGGCCGGAAGAAGCTTTGGGTGCGGCAGGACTGCATCCCGCCGCGCTAAGGGCAACGACGGCGGCTGTGGCCGTGACAAGCACAGTCCGAGCCGGGTGTGGAAATGAGAGTGCCAACAGAGACTCCTTGAAGAAGGGAGGAAAGTGTGACGAGTCTAACTAAGCGCGACTATGCCTGGGAAATGCCTATGATGAGTAAAACTCATACCTTGGAGGCATAGTGGACTTGAGGCACCTGACATATTTCCTGAGCATCGTTGATGAAGGATCAATCAATGCTGCGTCACGCTCTTTGAGGGTGGCCCAACCATCCTTATCCCGGCAGCTTCGCTCCTTGGAGCAGGACCTGGGACTCACCCTCTTCGATAGATCAGGAGCAAAATTGTCGCTGACCGCGGCGGGCACTGCGTTTCTGCCCATCGCCAAGGACCTGGTCACCCGCGCCGCCCAGGCCAAATCATCCGCACGGGCGATGGCCGGAGGTTCGGTGCAACGGCTTACGATAGCGGCAGCCTCTGCCACCATCGCCGACATCATCGCCCCTTTCATTGTTTCGCAGGGGCCCGATGGAGTCCTGACCAATGTTGTCGAGGCGACCCCCGAGTTTGTCTACCATGCGCTGCAGGAGGGTAAGGCTGACTTAGCTCTGGGAACAAAGCCACCACCATCCGAGCTCAAATCGGTTGTAGTTGGCAGGGCGTTCCTTTGGGCCCAGTGCAACGCCAAACACCCCCTTGCCGGGAGGGAGAAAATCAGCCTCCAGGAACTCGTCCAATGGCCTCTCATAACCATGACAGCCGATTTTGGTGTCCGCACAATGTTCGACGATGCTGTTAGCACTGAGCGCCTGACCTACACGACCGGATTTGAAGTACGCTCCGCCCGGATCGGCCAAGCCTTGGCAGCCGCCGGCAAAGGCATCTGCGTACTCTCGGATGATCCGAGTTTTGGGGTGCACGCTATGCCCATCACTCATCGGGGAAAGGACCTCGTGTTCACTCTCTTCGGCGTCTGGAATCCGCTGCATTTCGCCGCGCCTGCCATAAGGGAGTGCCTGCAGAACCTTTCACGTTTCACCTCGGAGCTGTACCCCGCCGCTCGAATATAGAAGGGATGCAATCCTCAACTCTCGGCCCTGGTGGTTGACCGGCCCCCGAACCCTGATTGCTAAGGGCTCACGGGATTCGCGGGGCGTGGCTCCAGGGGCAGTGGCCATCGACAGGAGCTCTCGAAGCTACTTCCGCTCCCTGGAAAATGCCGATACCGGACCTATCGCGAACTGGGGGAGTGATCGAACCAGGCACTCTTCGCGCGCAGGAGGCTGGGTGCGAGAGCCTGGCTAGTCTTCCTGGACTTCTTTCAGGACCGCACGCGCAGCTGCCGCGTCGTGAAACTCGGCAGGTACTTCTCCTGTTCTTCGATCTTCCGGCGGTAGAAGCCGTGGGCGGCCTGTTTTGTGATCCCCAGCGATTCGCGGATCTGGGCCCACGTCGGTCCGGATACCGCGACATCCTTTGGGGTCAACGACCTTCGAGGACTGCATCGCCGGAGCATACCGACGCACCGGGGTGCGCGCCCGATGAGTGGCGCCCGTCAACTTGCGTGTGTCCGCTGTTGCTCGGGGAGTCAGCTGAGCTGCAAGTTGTTGCCGGTCTTGGCTTTGACCATGTTCGTCGCGTAGCTGATCAGGAATTCGTACTCGTCTTCCGGCGTCAGGTCGCCGAGGAGTACATCCATAACGAGGCCGTCCTCGAGGGCTACGAAGCTCCGGGCCAAGAATCCGGCTGGCGCTGAGAGGGTGAAGGCATCCTCCTGCGCGCCTCGTTCCAGGATCCCTTTGTAAAGGTTCGTTTGACGCTCCACGAACGCCATCTGCTGCCGAGCGGCTGCCTCGTTGCGCAGATAAACTGGGATGAGTTCCACGAGGATCCGGGAAGCGGTTTCGCTTTCCCCGGGCCAAGGTACGCCCGAGTGGATGCAGGCCCTCAGTTGCGCTTCAGGGTCTCTTTCGGCTTGGATGCGGGCCTCCCGGCGGTCACAGTACTCCGTAACTCCTTGATGGAAGACCTCGCTGAAGAGCTCGTCGACGTCCCGGTAGTAGTACAGCACCGCAGCCGGGGTGACGCCCGCTTCGTTGGCAATGTCGGAAAGGCGGGCCGCTGATGACCCTCTGTCCAGCAGGACTCGTCCTGCTGCTGCTACGAGTTGATCCCGGCGGGCTGTCTGATTCCGTGGTCTTGCCATGCTCACCATGCTTTCACACTGGCCTCGAAGTGACCCTTGACACACCCAGGTTCGTTAATTATTCTTTAATTAATCTTTAGTTAATGAAATCTCCCACGCTAGGAATGCTACCGTCATGACTCGACTTCTCCCTCTGGCTCTTGTGCAATCACCCGCCGAGACCTTGACTGATTTTGCTGCTGGTCTCGAGCGAAGGGTCAAAGCGCATGCCGTCGCCGACCTTTTCGTTTACCCGGAGCTTCACTTGAACACGGTAGATTCTGCCGGGTTTGTGGACCGGCAGGCCTACATGGACGCCTCGGCAGAACCTCTTGATGGCCCACGCGGCCGTACCCTTGCTGAGCTCGCAGGAGACCTTGGGATCTGGCTTTTGCCTGGCAGCGTGCTTGAACGTGGTACGGACGGGCATATCTACAACACCGCCGTTGTCTACTCTCCACAAGGAAAAGCAGTAGCCGCGTACCGAAAGATCTTTCCCTGGAAGCCCTATGAGACCGTTTGTTCCGGTAAGGACTTCGTGGTTTTCGACATGACCGGCTACGGCCGCGTCGGGTTGTCGATTTGCTACGACGCCTGGTTCCCCGAACACAGCAGGCACCTGGCCTGGATGGGGGCAGAACTCGTCCTCAATGTTGTCCAGACCCCGACCAACGATCGTGTGCAGGAAGTTGTTATCAGCCAGGCCAACGCAATCGTGAACCAGAACTTCGTCGCCAGTGTGAACGCCGCGGGCCCCCACGGGGTCGGACGTAGTCTTCTGGTTGACCCTGAAGGCCGCGTGCGAATTTCGGCAACCGGGCCCGAAGACGCGACATTGGTCGATGTCATCGACCTGGACCAAGTAGGGAACGTCCGCCAATATGGCACAGCGGGCGTCACCCGCCCCTGGGACCAGTTCGCTGAAAACGACGACGCAATTCCATTGCCGCTCTACGCCGGCCAGCTTGATCCCCGCCTGTGGCGGCAGACCAACGCCCAGTCAACCCTGACCAACCTCAGCACTGCCCCAGCCCAAGGAACTCCCCATGTCCGCTGAGAACATTAAACTTACCCCCAAGCTGTCCCTGCTGTCGGTCGTCGTGTTCGGCTTGGCCTATATGGCTCCGGGAATCGTAATGACGATCTTCGGTATCATCTCCTCCACCAGCGACGGAACAGCCCCGACAGCATTCGCCCTCGCCACCGTCGCGATGCTGCTGACGGCCCTGAGCTACGCGAAAATGGCAAAGATCTTTCCGAACTCGGGATCGGCCTACGTGTATGCACGACGGCTCCTCGATTCCCGTGTCGGTTTCCTCGTCGGGTGGGCAATCCTCCTCGACTACCTCTTCCTTCCCACCGTGGCCTGGCTGTTCCAATCGTTCTACCTTGCAGCGCAGTTTCCCGGCATCCCCGTCTGGGCCTGGCTCGCTCTCAACGCAGGACTGACAACGATCATCAACGCCACGGGCATCGTGCTCGCTGACCGTGTCAATAAAACGCTGACCCTTCTGGTTGTTACCCTCATCGGGATCTTCATCGCCTACTGCCTGGCCTACCTCGGCGGAAACCCACCCGCGTCGTTCACAGACCCCTTCTGGAACAATGCCACGACGGTCGGCGGCGTCGCTGCCGCAGCCGCTATCGCGGCCTACGCCTTCCTGGGATTCGACGCCGTCAGCACACTCAGCGAAGAAACCAAAAACGCCCAGCGCAACATTCCCCGCGCGATCCTCCTGACCGTCCTCGTCGGCGGAATAATCTTCGTCGTGGTCTCCTACATCATGCAGCTCGTTCACCCAGGCGGAGACTTCGAGCACGCAGCGACCGCAGCATACTCCATGCAGGTCCTCGTCGGCGGGCAGTTCTACGCCAACATCACCAACATGCTCTTCATCATCGGCGGGTTCGCATCGGGCCTCGCCATCCAGGCCAGCACCAGCCGACTCCTCTACGTCATGGGCCGCGACGGAGTCCTACCCCGCAGGCTCTTCGGACGCCTCCACCCCCGAACCAAAACGCCCATCTTCAACCTGGTCCTCGTCGGTGCCGTGGCCATGCTGGCACTGAACATCTCCTTGGAAACCGCAACCTCCTTCATCAATTTCGGGGCCTTCCTGGCATTCACAGCCGTCAACCTCTGCGTCATCGCCTACTTCATTCGAAACCGCCGGCAAGGCAAAAAGCTTTCGGTCATTGGCTTCATCGTCCTACCAATACTGGGCGCCGCCGTCGACATCTACCTTCTAACCCAGCTCAGTCCCATCGCCATCACCATCGGCCTCTGCTGGATCGGTCTGGGCGTTGTTTATCTAACCTTCCTCACTAAAGGATTCCGCAAGGAACCACCAGAGATGCGTCTCCACGACCGCGACGGCCAGCCGGACGAACCCACCAAGGAGGCTCAGCACCCAAACACTGACGACACGCGGTCAGCCAAGCAGAATGCCACCCAGGCGCCGCGCACCGAAATCTAAAACCCCGAGGAGCCATAAGGACGGGCCCGGACACCAGCCTCCAGGCCCGTCCCTGTGTGTGGCGTACGCGATCTCAAGAAGCGGGACCTTGTCAGCTTCATTTGCCACCGTTCCCTTGTCACGATGGGGTGCTCTCCAAAGTCCGTACCGTTCCGAGTGACAACCCACTGCATCCCGGGCCGCGAACCGCAACCCGGGATGCAGTGCAAGTTCGGGGGCAAACCCCCGGTCACGAGCAATCCGATCGGGCGAGTCGGCCATCACTGAAAACCATTTCTTCGTCCCCAAGAGCCGATTCGCTACGTGCCCACATCATGAGCATCAAATCAAAGACGATATAAAGAGCAAATCAGGAGTCCAATGATCACCACGATCGAGGCCGACCGCTACTTCCACATCACAGGCCTATCCCCGACGGAAATCGCAGACAGTATCAACACGGCTGTAGAGATGGCCCGTGACCACTCGATGACTGAAGGATGGCAGGGCATTCTCGTCACCCGCCACGGACCTGACAATTACACAGTGAACCTCAGCGCTGACGTTCCCTACGGAGTAACAGTGGAACGGGACCTGCCCAACAGCAACAAGCCCTAAAAGTGGGGACGCCGGGAGTGTCCGTTTAACGGTGGATCCGCGGTTGGCATTCAATTGATTCTTCCTTCGAAGAAGATGGCAAAGGCGTTCAGTGCCGGCTTCCACCGTGTGGCCCATCGTGCCCTGCCTTTGCCCTTCGGGTCCAGCGCCCTGGTCGCCAGATACAGGCACTTCAAGGCCGCCTGCTCGATGGGGAAATGGCCCCTGGCCCGGATCGCGCGCCGGTAGGGGGCGTTGACGGATTCAATGGCGTTCGTGCAATGCCGATAATGGACCTTTCGTCGAGCAATGCGTGGCAGGGGAGAGGCTGCGTAATTACCAGTAACGATCAGCCCGTCCATGGCGTAGTATTCGCTATCGGCCGCAGGACGGACTCACAGACTCCGGTAGTGACAGGCTCAGTTACCTTTGCCAGGCCGGCAGAACAGTTGAGCAGAACGATTGTGCAGACAGTGTCTGCACAAAATGCCCCGTTCCTGACGGGGAGCGGTGCCGAGCATCAGCTGTGAATTGCATTGTTGATGCGGTTAACGGGCTACGTCGTCGTTGAGCTCAGGACGGCAAGTTCCAGCCCGAATACGCTGGCAAGCTCAACTTCTACGTCTCGCTCGTCGATGACGTGCTCCCAGAGGCGCACGCCATTTGCTACCCGCGCGGTCATGGGCGGGCTGTGAAAGACTCCACTTTTGCGGGGTCCCGTTCAATGACGGGGTCCAGGATGTGGTCGACCTGTGCCAGCAGGGCGGGGTCCAGTTTCACTCCGGCTGCGGTTGCGGTGTCTTTGAGCTGGTCCGGGCGTGAGGCTCCGACGATGGCTGCTGAGACGTTGGGGTTTTGCAGTACCCAGGCGACGGCGAGTGCGGGCATGGACAGGCCGGCGTCCGCGGCGAGCGGTTTGAGCTGCTGGACTCGGGTGAGGATGTCGTCGGTCAGGTAGCGGTTGTCTGACTTGAGCTTGCCGTTCCCGCCTGTGAAGCGGGATGCTGCCGGGGCTTCTTGGCCGGGGACGTATTTTCCGGTCAGGACGCCCTGGGCCATGGGTGACCAGCAGATCTGTCCCAGGCCCAGCTCCTCGCAGGTGGGGACGACTTCTTTTTCGATGACCCGCCAGAGCAGGGAGTACTGGGGCTGGTTGGAGATGAGGTGGATGCCCAGTTCCCGGGCGAGGGCGGCGCCGGCGCGGATTTCGTCCACGGTCCATTCGGAGACGCCGATGTACAGGGCTTTTCCTTGCCTGACGACGTCGGCGAAGGCCTGCATGGTCTCTTCCAGCGGCGTCTCGTAGTCGTAGCGGTGGGCCTGGTAGAGGTCCACGTAGTCGGTCTGCAGCCGCTTCAGGGAGCCGTTGATGGATTCCATGATGTGCTTGCGGGACAGCCCGCGGTCGTTCCGGCCCTCGCCGGTGGGGAAGTAGACCTTGGTGAAGATCTCGACGCTTTCGCGCCGCACACCGGCTAGCGCTTCACCGAGCGTGTTTTCTGCCCGGGTGCCGGCGTAGGCGTCGGCGGTGTCGAAAGTGGTGATGCCCAGATCCAGGGCCTGCCGGACGCAGGCCGTGGCGGCGTCCTGGTCGATCTGCTCACCGTGGGTGACCCAGTTTCCGTAGGCCAGTTCGCTGATGTACATCCCGGATGAACCAAGTTTGCGGTATTCCATGCTGGTGCCTTTCATATCTGGTTTGCTGCGGCCGTATTGCAGTGTGCGGCTGCGTCGTGTGGGACGCCGGCCTATACCAGGGGCGTGATCCTCAGGCTCTCGAATGTGGCGGAGCCGCCGTGGGCGTAGATGGAAACTCGGGTGCTTGTTTCGTCCGGGAAGATCAGGTCCGTAAGCACCAGTTCGCCGTGTTGGGCGAAGACCTCGACGGAGCAGTGGTCGACGTAGATCTTCAGGCTGTATCGGCCGTCCCGGGCGCTGATGGGGGCGGTGTCGACGGAGGCGAATCCACCGTGGAAGCCGGTGTCACCAGAGGCCGTCCGGTCGAGGATGAGGCGGCCCTGGGCGGGGTTGATGCCGATTCGGGTTCCTTCCGTGCCGCTCCCGCGAACGACGAGGCCGAATTCTTCGGCCGTCCCGGCCGTGAACTCGGCTTCAATGAGCTGAACCGTGCCCGTGGCGGCTGGGATCGGGCGTGTTTCCCCGGCCAGATGGACGGGGCCGTCCTGAACAGCCGGCTCCTGATCGCTGCATACGGCTTCCTCTACGACGTTCTGGACTAATCTGGTGCGGCCGCCAACTGTGGCCAGGGAGAGTTCCCGGGGCAGAGACATGGGGCTCCGCCAGGGTGAAGTCGGGATCTGATTGGCATAGTCCCAGTTGTTCATCCAGCCGATCATGATCCGCCTGCCGTCGGGGGCGTCACTGAAGGAGACGGCGGCATAATAGTCCCGTCCCCAGTCCAGCCAGTTGTACTCCTGAAGGCGGTCGGGGTCCTGCTCCCCGCTGGTGATGATGGAGTCGGAGGTGAATTGGACGCCGTCGAAGTCTCCTGTGAAGTATTGCCCGGCTGAACCGCCGTTCGGGCCGCCGGGATTCAGATTCACCGTCAGAACCCATTTCATCTCCAGTGGATTGCCGTCCACCGGCAAAGCAAACAAGTCCGGGCATTCCCAGATTCCGCCTGTGGCGTTGACGGGGCCGAAATCGCTAAGGTGTTCCCAGGTTTTCAGGTCATCGGACTTGTGGAGGACTACTTTGTAGTCGTGGGCTTCGACGGCCGCCATCACCCAGTAGGAGCCGGCCCCGCCGTCATAGCGAAAAACCTTGGGGTCACGGAAGTTGGCCGAGTTGCGACTGAGCACGGGATTGCCCGCGTATTTTTTCCAGGTGAAGCCGCCATCCAGACTGTAGGCCAGCGACTGGGCCTGGACGCCGTGCAGCGGCGAGGCTTCCTTGTAGGCGCTGGTGTAAATGGCCACCAGCGGGGGCGCCGATTCGGTGCCGAACCCGCTGCAGTTTTGGCTGTCGAACACGATGCTGCCGGAGAAGATGTCCTCCTGCTCGTCGCAGGCAATCGCGACAGGCTGTTCGGTCCAGTCGGTGAGGTTCTCCGACGTGGCGTGGCCCCAGGACATGTTTCCCCAGGTGTTTCCGAAGGGGTTGTTTTGGTAGTAGAGGTGGTAGAGGCCCTGATGGTAGATCAGTCCGTTGGGATCATTGAGCCAGGTGTTTCGGGCCGTGTAATGCAGGGCGGGCCGGAAGGCTTCCGGGTGTGTGGTGGTCACAGCCGTCATGGGAGGTGCACTCGTTTCAATTTCGGGATGGGGCAAGGAAAGGGCCAGGATCTGACGTGATCGTCAGATTGGCCGCGGTGTTGGAGACGGAAAGTGGTGGTCAGCTGACCGGGGCCCGCATTTCTGCCAAGGAGGGCAGGTCCGCCCCTGGACGGCCCACCGTAATGGCGGCTGCCATGGATGCCATGCGGGCGATCTGTTCGAGAACGGGCGGAGCCAGGCCCTCGCGTCCTCTGGTCAGAAGCCCCAGGATGAGGGCCGCCATGTAGGCATCTCCTGCCCCGATGGTGTCCGCGACAACGGTTGCCACGGATGGGACGCTGAAACATCGAGACGGGCGAGTCGGTAGGCCACGTTGGCGGGGGAGCCCCCCGGGTGCTCGGTGACGCCGTTCCCCGTGTGGACCACATCGACAAGTGCTTCGCCGACAACGACCACCTCGGGTAGGGCGGACAGTGCAGCAGAGGGGTTCATCATGGGATTCTTTCTGGTTTTCGGCAGCCAATGGAGCTGTGCGGGTCTGATTCCGCGGGTAAAGCGGCCTCTCGGACGGCGGATTTGGGGCCGTCAGTGGGCGGATTCCGGCACTTTCAGCGCCCAATGGGATTTGGTCAGGGTGACCCGCTCGCCGGTGCCCCGGGCAGCGTTCCGCCCTGTGGCGTCCCTCTTCGGTGGGCGAACGGTCTGGGTTCTGCGGGCGTCGGGTACGGCGGAGAGCAGCAATTGTGTGTACGGGTGATGGGGGGCGGCCATCAGCTCGATGCTCTCGCCACCCTCGACCAGGTCCCCGGCGCACATCACCATGGTTGTGTCTGCGATGTAGCGTGCGGATGCGAGGTCGTGGGTGATGTAGAGCATGGACACGCCCCGTTCATCGCGGAGTTTGCGCATCAGATTGAGAATTCCGATGCGGACCGAGACGTCGAGCATCGAGGTGGGTTCGTCGGCCAGTATGATTTCGGGTTCCACGGCCAGGGCTCTGGCGATGGCGACGCGCTGCCGCTGTCCGCCGGACAGCTGATGGGGGTATCGGTCCAGCATCTGCTCGCCCAGACCGACTGTTGCCATTAGTTCACGCAACTTGAGTTTGAGGGCCCGCGGGCTGTCGTTTTCTCCGTGCAGCTGCAGGGGACGCGTCAGGAAGTGCTCGATGCGGTGCGCCGGGTTGAGGGATCCGAAGGGATCCTGGAAGACCATTTGGACCTTGCTGCGGTACTTCATCGACGCCCGGCGGCGTTCGGTGGAAAAAATGTCTTGTCCGTCGAGGATGAGCTGGCCACCTGTGGGCTGCTCGAGGCGGGCAAGGATCCGGGCGATGGTGCTCTTTCCGCTGCCGGATTCCCCGACGAGTGCCACAATCTCGCCGCGGTTGATGTCAAAGGAGACGTCGTTGACCGCACGTACCGTCGAACGGAACGGGAAACTTCCAAGCTGATAGTCCTTGCTCAGGTTGCGTACCTGAACCAGTGGCTCGGTCGCCGTTCCTGGGCGGGACGAGGTGCTGTGTGCGGGGCTCATCGGCGTGACCTTTCGCGGGGGACGACATATCCGGGTACGAGCAGACAGGCTGCCTCGTGGTTTTCGGCTCCGGGAAGAAGCGGCGGTTCGATGGTGCGGCAGGAGTCGATAGCAAGCGGGCACCGGGGGTGGAAGCTGCATCCGGTGGGGGGATGGGCCATGTTCGGCGGGGCGTCCGGGATACCTATCAACTCCACTCTCGGTCCGGTCAGCGGAGGAAACGCTCCCATCAGGGCGTTCGTGTAGGGGTGGAGAGGGTTGTCCAGCATTTGCTTCGAGGGAGCCACTTCGACCAGCTTTCCTGCATACATCACAGCCATGCGGTGGGAGAGCTCGACCATGAGCGAGATGTCGTGGGTGATGAACAGAATGGAAAAACCCAGCCGCTGCTGAAGTTCTTTGATCTGGTGCATGATTTCCTGCTGAACGACCACGTCCAGGGCAGTGGTGGGTTCATCCATGATGAGGAGGGAGGGATTAAGTGCCAGTGCTATCGCGATCACTGCCCGCTGGCGCATTCCGCCGGAGAGCTGGTGCGGGTAGGACTTGAGCCGGTCGGGGCTGATGTCGACAAGTTTCAGAAGCTCTGCGGCGCGTTCGCGGGCGGCTTTCTTGGGCATCTTTTCGTGGGTGGTGAAGACATCGACGATCTGATCTCCGATTGTCATGACGGGGTTCAGGGAGTTCATCGCGCTTTGGAAGACCATGGAGACGTCGCGCCAGCGGGTGCGTCGCAGTTCTTCCTCGCCCAGGTCCAGGAGATTCCTTCCAGCGAGCTCGATGGAACCGCCCGTGATTTTTGCCGGGGTCTGCAGGAGACGCATGATCGCGTTTGCGATGGTCGACTTGCCGCAACCTGATTCACCGGCGAGCCCGAACACTTCTCCGGCGCCGATGTCGAAGCTGACACCATCCACGGCGGTGACGTTTCCGCTTTCCGCCGTGTATTGAACCTGCAGGTTCTTCACACTCAGCACGGGGCCGACGGCGGCACGGCCGATGTTTCCCCGGTCCCGTTCAGTCAGGGTTTCCATCTGTCAGCCTTTCTTTTCCACGCGCAGGCGAGGGTTGGTAATTTCATCAACGGCGTAGTTGATCATGGCCAGGGCAAATGCGACGACGGCGATGGCGACACCGGAGGGCAGGAGCACCCACCAGTCGCCGGTCATGAGCGCACCGTCGTTGTTGGCCCAATAGAGGTTGGTTCCCCAGCTGACGGACCCGGTATCGCCGAGCCCCAGGAACTCAAGGCCCGCCTGGGCCCCGATGCCGTAGATGACGCAGCCCAGCAGGGTGCTCATCACGATGGAGGCCATGTTGGGCAAGATTTCCCGGAACATGATGCGCCACGCTTTCTCACCGGTCACGACGGCCGAAGCGACAAAGTCCTTGCTGCGCAGGGACAGAGCTTGGGAGCGGAGCACCCGGGCGCTACCTGCCCAGCCCGTGATGACCAGCACAGTGACGACGGTGACGGGTCCCGGCGGCAGAAATGCGGCGAGAACCACCAGAAGCGGTAGCCCGGGGATGAGCAGAAATACATTGGTCAACAGCGAGAGCAGTTCGTCGATGGCTTTGCCGAAATACGCGGAGGCTATGCCGACGAGACAGCCGATGAAGGTCGCCGCCAGGCCTACGGTGAATCCGACCGCCAGGGAGCTTCGCGATCCCCACAGGGTGAGGGCGAGCACGTCCTGGCCTTTGGAGGTGGTTCCGAGGAGGTGGTCCGCGGATGGCGCCAGAGATGCTTCGGAGCCGAAGTCGGAGGGGTTACCCGGTGCCAGGAGAGGCGCCAGCAGTGCCAAGAGGGCAAATATCACTAGGATGGCCAGTCCGAAGAGGGCCTTCTTGTTCGTGAGGATGCCGTGGACGAATCCTCCATGAACCAGGCGCCCGGGGGCGGGGGGTTCAGGTAGTTGAACGGTGGGGTTGCCGGCCGTGGTGATCGTGGTGGGTGTTGAGTCTGTAAGTGACATGGGGACCTGTTTCTAGCTGACCCGGACCCGGGGGTCCAGTCGTACGTAAATGATGTCGACCAGGAAGTTAGCTGCCAGCACGGCTGCGGTAATGGTGAGGAAGATGCCTTGGGTCAGCGGGTAGTCCAGCGCCTGGACAGAGGTCAGAAGCTGGTAGCCAATGCCCGGGTACGCGAACACGGTTTCGGTAAGGAGAGCGCCGCCGACGACGAAGCCAAGGGACATGCCGAACGACGTCACCGAAGGCAGCATGGCGTTGCGGGCCGCGTACTGGAACATGATCCGTGCCGGGCGGAGTCCCTTGGCCCGGGCCATCGTGATGTAGTCCTCGGCGGTGGTGGCGATCATCGTGTTACGCATCCCCAGCATCCACCCGCCGATGGAGACCAGAACGATGGTCAGGGCCGGGAGGACGAGATGCGCGGCTACGTCGCCGATGTATTCGAGGGAAAACGACGGGTTGAGGCCTGTGGAGAAGGCATGGTTCAGAGGCAGCCACCCGAGGGTTATCCCGAACAGATATAGAGCGGCCATGGCCAGCCAGAAGTAGGGAAATGATCCGACGAAAATCAGCAGCGGGGGAAAGACGGAATCCAGGAACTTTCCGCGCCGCCATGCTGCCAGAACGCCGAGGAGATTGCCCAGAATGACGGCAATAACCAGGGCGGTGCCGCCGAGCAGGAGGGTCCATCCGATTTGTGATGCGATCACTTCCGAAACGGGGGTGGGGAACCGGGAGAGCGAGATGCCCATGTCCCCGCGGAAGATGTTGCCGATGTACGCCAGATACTGCTCCCATAGCGGCCGGTCGTCCAGGCCGAAGAGCCGCCGGAGCGCATCCACCTGGTCGGGGCGCATCTGGGACTGTACCTGGGAGAACATTCGACTGACAGGGTCCCCGGGCATCAGCCTGGGGAGGAAGAAATTCAGGGTGATGCAGGCCCAGAAGGCGATGACGTAGAACCCCAGACGGCGGAGGAGGAATACCATGATTCCGCTTCTTTCTTGATGATTGTTGCGCCGCCCGGGGATCGGTCCGGGTCCGGCAGGTGGTAACGGTGCGGGGGCCGCATGTGCGGCGGACTTGGTGGCTGTCCGGGGCCGGTTGCCCCGGACAGCCACGAGATGGCTACTGCGCCGGCTTGAGCGAGGTCAGAACCAGCACGGTGGTGGCGGAGCGGACCGAAAGGGTCGCATACGGGTTATCGCTGCTGGGCCAGCCCGTGAATCGCTGGTCGGTGTAGGCGCCCCACGCCGGGCCGGAAAACAGCGGGATCACCGGGGCCGCGTCGTTGAAGCGGGCCTCCAGGGTGCCGACGAGGGTCTTCTGTGCTGCCGGGTCTGCCGTTGCCGCCATCTTGTCCAGGGTTGCGGTCGCTTCCGCGTCGCCAAAGCGGTGGTAGTTTTCGTTCGCCTTTTGCCCTGCCGGTACAACCACCTTCTGGGACATTACGCCGCGGTAGAACTCGTACGGGGACGCGCCGGCACTACTCCAGACGATGCCGCTGTCGAAGGATCCGTCGGTGTAGGAGGAGACGACCTGGGACCAGTCAGGGGAGCTGACTTCGACCTTAACGCCGAGTTTTTCCATGTTCTTGGAGATGATCTGGCCGACGGAGAGCCAGTCCGAAGATGCCGAGCCGACAGAGAACTTGAACTGGAACGGTTTGCCGTCCTTGAGGGTGCGGATGCCGTCGGCTCCCTTTTTGTAACCGGCGTCATCGAGCATCTGGTTGGCTTTGTCCACGTTCAGCTTGGTCCAGTCACATTTGTCGACGATGCTCTGGTCGCGCCAGCTATTGTAGGCGTCGCTGAGGCCGGTGCAGTCGGCCGGATGGGTGTAGCCCGCCATGCCCAGGCCGGTCACCTGATCGCGGTCCACGGCCATGCTGAGTGCTTTGCGGACGACGGAATCGTTAAAGGGAGCCTTGGTGGTGTTGAGCTGCCAGTTGATGGTGCCACCTATGGTGGGGTACCAGAAGTGGCGGTGGGCCGGATCCTTGTCGATAAAGGTTTTCTGGACGTTGGGGATGAACTGGTCGCTCCAATCCACATCGCCATTCTGCAGGGCGAGGTTGGCACCGGAGTTGCCGGCGAAGGCCAGCATCCTGATGCCGGTCAGCTGCTGCTTTTCCGGCTGCCAGTAGTTGGGATTCTTATCGAGCTCGAATGACTGTGCCTGGAAATGGGAGACCTGCGTGTAAGGACCCGTGCCGACCGGATTGTCGTTAGTGGCTTTTGCCGGGTCCGCGATCTGGGACCAGACATGCTTAGGGGCGATGACCTGCTGGCCGACTTCGTAAAGTCCGGGCGCGTAGGGCTTGTTGAAATCGAAGCGTACAGTGTGCGCATCTACGGCTGAGACCTTGGCCAAGTAGTCGAACCCGCCTTGGATCTTTTTCTGGAGCTCAAAGGTGTACACCACGTCATCGGCCGTCAGTGGCCGTCCGTCCGACCATTTGACCCCGTCGCGGAGGGTGAACGTCGCTCCCTTGCCGTCTTCGTCTGCCTTCCACGAAGCGCCGAGCCAGGGCACGGGTTCGCCCTTGACGGGGTTGACGATCAGCAGTGGCTCGAAGACCGACTGCTGCGTCATAGGCAGCGCCTTCGGGGAGAACGGGTTGAAGTTGCTGGTGAACGTTGCGGTGTCCTCCCGGGGGATGGTCAGGAGCCCGCTGGAGGCGCTTCCGCCGTTTGCTGTGCTTCCAGCTGTGTTTCCGGCGCTGCATCCGGTGAGAGTCAGGGCGCCGATCGCAAGTGTGGCTGCAACAACGGTCAGTGATCTTTTGGGGTTGATTTTGGGCATGAGGGAGCTCGTTTCGTCAGTGAAAGGGAGATGGGGTTAGCGGGTGGTGGACGTCAGGAGGGGCAGGCGCACGGATGTACGCTCCACCAGAGGGCATTCGACAATGTGTTGGAGCGGTGTTAGATCGCGGTTCGCTGCCAGTTTGGCCAGCAGCGCGACGCCGGTTGCCCCCATTTGCCGGAATGGCAGTGCGACAGTCGTCAGGCTGGGTCGCAGGTAGCTGGCGATAACTTCCTGGTTGTCGAAGCCAACCACGGAGATATCTTCCCCAATACGAAACCCTCGTTCTTTGATGGCGTCGTATGCGCCCATGGCCATACGGTCAGTGGCGCAGAAGATGGCCGTAGGCGGCACCGCGCTGTCAAGGAGGGAGGATGCCGCACGGTAGCCCTGGTCTGCCTCGCCGTCCTCGTTGATGATCAACTTCTCATCCAGGCCCATACCTGCCTGGTCCAGAGCGCGGATGTAACCGGCCCGGCGGCCGATGGCTGCTGGAATTACGGGATCAAGGTTGATGAGCCCTATCCGGTCGTGTCCGGCCCCGATGAGCCTCATAGTGGCGGCGTAGCCGCCCTGAGCCTCGTCAGGAATGACGGAATGGAGGGTGGCCGCTTCGTCAAAGCAGTGAACCAGGACCGTCGGCACCTCGTCTGCGACAGCCGGCAGCCGGACGCCCCTATGCCAGCTTGTTGCATAGATCAGACCCTCGACACGGTGCTCGAGCATCGTTTCGATTGCCTGCCGGTCGGCGTCACTGCTGCCGTCGGTGCTGGCGATCAGTAGTGTTTTACCCTCCCGCGCGGCCTGTTCCTCGGCGCCTCGGACGATGTCGGCGGCATAAGGCGCCGTAACAATTTCCGTGATCAGCCCGTAGAGCTTGGTGTGTTTGGCTGCCAGCGCTCGGGCTCCAGCGTTCGGGCGGTAGCCCAGTTCGGTCACGGCCCGGTGGACGCGGTCACGGGTTTCTTGTGGAATTCCGTTTCCCGTTCCGCCGTTTAGGACAAAGGAAACCGTCGTCCGAGAGACTCCGACATGGTTCGCGACATCCTGCATTGTCACTTTGGCCTGCCGAGGGTTCGTCTTCATTGACCGTCCGATGTCTAGTAATACGGGCTGAACTTTGGATGAGAGTCTAGCTAAATCTACTGATGCGCGTTACTAACGCGCGTAAGTAGATGTGAGATAGGACATATCCCGCGTTGGGTTGGAGTGTCAAGCAGCGTGCGGAGGGTTGTCGGCGCCCTGTCGGATCTTCTGGGTGAACGAGAGAAAATCGCACTAGATAATCGAATCCCGCGAGACAAGTGGCGGGCCGGATATCCGCCGCCCTTGGCTCCCGACCCGTCCGGGTCGACTGGGCTGAACTCGAATTTCAGCCGGCGGCCTAGCCTTGACGCGACTCGATATCGGCCATAAGCGGGCTCTCCCCGCGGTCGAAGGAGCTAGGGTGAGGCTTCGTCCTGATCCGTGGAATTGGCCAATTTGGGGTGTGTACAAAGTACACACTTTGGGCTTCGGATCGGTTCGTACTGGTGCCGGATCGGGCCGGATTCCGCATGTTTCCGGGAGTTCCCAGTGTTTGCTAGGGCTGGAATGTAGTTCGAGTCCCACCTCGGGCACGTGTTTTCCCTGTTCAGGGGCTTGTGGGCCGCTGAATGTGTACAAACTGTTCACTGATGGGCCCCTTTGGGGGCCTATTTTTGTTGGTGGGCGATTGCTGTGGCCGGTGACTCCTCCCTTGGGTCGGCTGGTGGATCTGTGTTCTTGACTCTTCATGGCAGGGTGAGGCTGCGGCTACATGACTCTTCTCAAGTAGCGGACGTGCACAGTTGGCTCGTCCATTCGGCACTCCCAACTGAGTCCGATGACTGTCTGCAGGTTGCGGCCCTGTGGACTGTGCCGCCACAATGACACTCCTGGTCAAACTTCGTGCCCGCCCCTCCGATGCGGGAGGCACGGCGCAGAGACGTGAGCTCGAGGAGCTTCGGAGGCAAAATTGCCATTCCTACCGTTGTTTCCGTCGCCGCCGGGCACGCAAAACTGCCTCCGGAATCGAGCCAGCGACGCGGATTGGCCGATGACGACCCTTTCGGCCTCGCTCGGATCTACATCATCGCGCTGGCTCCGCCGTCTACCACCAGGTGGGATCCCGTGACCCATTTCGCTTCCTCGGAGGCGAGGTAGAGGCCTGCATACGCGACGGCGAGTGGGTCCCCGGGCTTGCAGTCAATCGTGCGCTCTATAATCGGGGCGACCGGTGCGTTCTCGCCGAATTCCTCAAACATCGCGAGTACCGGCGGCGTCGCCATGACACCAGGACTTACGCAATTGACGCGAACGCCGACGGCGACACCCTCGGCCGCGAGCTGCCGAGTGAGAGCGATGACGGCCCCTTTCGCGGCAGCATGGGCGGCCTGCGGCAGGGCCCGGGCACCCAGGATCCCGGCTCCAGAACCGATGTTCACGATCGCACCGCCGACGGCGGCAAGGTGCGGCCAGGCGCTTTGGCTGGCATGCCACACCAGGTCCAGCTCGTTCTGGATGGTGAACCGGTAATCCTCGTCGCTCATCTGTGCGAACGGCGCGAATTTCGGCATGCTGGCGTTGTTGTAGAGGACGTCGATGCGGCCATGGCGTTCGATTGCGCCGCCGACCCAGCGATCGATGTTTTCCCGGTTGCCCAGGTCCATCGGTGCGCTTGATTCGATCGCGCCTCCGTCGGCTTCCACCAGGCGGACCGTCTCTGCGGCTCCGTCGGCATGGAGGTCGCAACCGACGACCGTGGCGCCCTCGCGGGCGAATAGCCGGGCGGTAACCCGGCCCATTCCGCCCCCGATGCCTGTCAGCAGAACGACTTTTCCTTCCAGACGACCACCAGCCATGGTTCCTTCTCCATTCATCTCGTCCGATGTAGTGAGCCCATGGAACCACAGCGCGCAGGGGACCGGAGGCCGGAGCGGGGTGATGGTGCAGTTCGTGCACACTTCTGTGCACGGACTGCACCATGGGTCCGAAATCTCCCCACCCCGGCATCAGGTGGCGCAGGATGAGCAGCACGTGTTACGCACGACACACCGCATCAAAGGAGATGATGAATGATGAGTATCACCCCCGATACGTCGACGCGCCCGCTTCCACCCGGCGTCACCGAGTTCGACCTCGAAAAGGCACTCGCGGCGTTCGCCGCCGCGATTGGCGAAGACAAGGTCGCAAGCGACGCCGAGTCGCTGGAAGATTTCCAGGATCCCTTCCAGGTTCCCGGCTCCGCCACGAATCTCCCGTCCGCAGTCGTCAGCCCAACGAGTACAGAGGACGTCCAGGCAGTCGTTCGGATCGCCAACGAGTATCGCATCCCTTTGTGGCCCATCAGCCGCGGCAAGAACAACGGCTACGGGGGAGCCGCGCCCCAGGTGCGCGGCTCGGTGATGCTCTCGTTCCGGAACATGAACCGCGTCCTGGAGATCAACGAGGAGCTCGGCTACGCGATAGTGGAGCCTGGCGTGAGCTGGTACGACCTGCACGAAGCGATTAAGGCCGGCGGACACAACCTCGTCGCCTCCATTGTGGACATCGGCTGGGGAGGCGTCGTCTCGAACACGCTCGAGCACGGGCTCACCTACATGCCGTACTCGATCGACCAAGCCTCACATTGCGGCTTCGAGGTGGTGCTCCCGAACGGCGACCTCATGCGCACCGGCTCGGGTGCAATGGATAACAACCCGACCTGGCCGCTGTACAAGCGCGGCCTCGGTCCGACGTCGACCGAAATGTTCATGCAGTCGAACTACGGCATTGTCACGAAGATGGGCTACTGGCTGATGCCGAAGCCAGAGCTATACATGCCGCTGTGGCTGCGCGTCTGGGATGAGGCGCAGATGCCCGCCGTGGTCGATGCGCTGCGCGAGCTCATGCTGGCCGGCACCATCGACATGCGCCCGCAGCTGTCGAACACCCTGTGCATGGCCTCGATGCTCACCACACGCGCCGAGTGGTACACCGGTGAGGGCCCGATGCCGGAGGAGATCATCGACAAGATCGCCAAGGAGATGGGACTGGGCCGCTGGATGATGCGCTTCGCCCTCTACGGCGACGAACCGGTGGTCGACCACAACTTCGAGAAGCTCAAGGCGCGCTTCCTGCAGATTCCGAGCGTGGATATCATGGGCCAGAAGCACGGGGCAGACGCCTGGGAGACGCTGCCCAACCCGCACGAGCGGGTGCAGATTGGGGTGCCGAGTCAGGATCTCTACAAGATGGCCGGATGGTCAGGCGGCGAGGAGGGCGGCCACGTCGACTTCTCGCCGGTCATCCCGCTCACGGCCCAGCACGCGATCGCCGCGCAGAAGCTGATGGCCGAGATGTGCGCCGAGGTGGGCCTTGATTTCCTCGGTGGCATGCTCCCGATCAACGCCAGGTCGACCACGTTCATCAACGTGATCCCCTTCGACACGAAGAACCCTGAGCAGGTCGCCAAGGCGTATGCCCTGGCCAAGCGGATGGTCGCCGAGGCCGGCAAGCGCGGCTACGGCGAATACCGGGCGCACCTGTCCTTTATGGATCTCGCGGCCGACCAGTTCGGTTTCAACGACCACGCGCTGCGGCGTTTCAACGAGACGATCAAGGACACCCTTGACCCGAACGGGATCATCGCCCCGGGCAAGTCGGGAATCTGGGGCACCCGCCTGCGGGAGGCCGGTTTCCCCCAGGCCTGATGGCGCATCTTCGGGGGAGCCCCCGCCCTAACAAACGGGCGGGGTCTTCCCCACCGGCTCCGGCAGGTGCCTGGCGTCCCGTGGGGCACAGCCGTGGACCTCGCGGAAGGCTCTGCTGAAGCTTGCCGGATGGCGGTATCCCCACCTCGTCGCGACCGTCGCGATCGTCGTTTCCGGGGAGCGCCTCAACTCGCCAACGGCACCCTCGAACCGGCGTTCGCGGATCCAGGCCGACACTCCGGTGCCGGAGGCTGCAAAGATCTTGTGGACGTAGCGCGTGGACACGTAATGGGCCTGCGCAATCCGCTCTGGTCCGAGTTCCGGGTCGTGCAGGTGGTCCATCACATACCGCTGCATCCGGGCGAGCAGTGCCTCCGGGCGGGAGCGCGGGTCGGAAATCTCCTGCGCGCCGTACATGCTGCGAAGCAAGGGGAGTAGCATCTGTGCAGCGCCTTCCCCATCACGGCTCGAGAGTCCGCCGCCGCTCGTTGTGGTTCGTGCGAGCTGTGCGAGGAACGGGGTTGCCGGCCCAGTGAGCCGTCCCTGGCCCGAATCCACCCGCGTCGCGGAACGCCGGGCGATGCCCTCGGCCTGCGACCCTATGAACCATTTGGGAATGCTGAATACGAGCACCTCGAAACCATCGCGGCCCTCAAAAGTGGAAGGCCGCGACGTATCCTGGCACGCAATGTCACCGGGGCGAAGAGCGCAGTTGCGATCGTCCTGTTCGATATGGATCGTGCCTCTGGTCATTAGATACAGCAAGATGCACTCCGGATCGGCGGTGGCGATCATCCGCTGCGTGCGTGCCACCCGGTGCGCAAGCCCTTGGATGGACTGGACCCTGACCGGCCCGACCTGGCCACTGGCCAAGCGGGCCTCGAAGGAGGGCGCCCCGACCGATTCAACGTGCATGGGGAAGAAGCGTTCGGCGATTCCCGCCGACCAGTAGTCGCGCCGCTCGGCCGGAGGAACCGACCGGGTGTCCAATACGGAAGTCATCGGTCCACCTCGGATGAGGTTCCGTGACAGATCTGCGGTGCAGGCAAGCACATGCCGAGTAGGGAGCGGCGGCCGTCGCCGGCAAAAGATGCAGTCATGGCATCTCCTTAGAAGATTCGATCCGTTTCGTACTGATTGTAAGGTGGGTTACAATGCAATGCAATGAGGCCGCTTCATCTTGCGCGCGGGCGCAGGTCACCCTTTAGCGTGCAGCCAATCGCACCTGTGGCACGCTGCCGGAGCGTTTAATTCGGACGAATTTGATCGTGTACGTTTCGTATTGAATTACATTGCACGTATGGTTGACCCATGGCAGTCAGAAGTGAAGAAAGTCGTCGCTCGATTTTGGAAGCGACCATGAAGTTGCTCGAAGATTCAGGGCCCGCCGGATTTACGGTGCAAAAGCTCTCGATCGAGCGCATTGCCCGCGAGGCCGGCGTCAGCAAGACCACCATCTACAGGTGGTGGTCGAGCAAAGTTGCCGTGGTTATCGATACTTTCTTGGACAACCACGTCGCGCGGACTCCTGTGCGCCAGGACGTTCCCGCGATCGACGCACTTCGGGAGCATATGGCCTCCCTTGCAGAGGTCTACGCGGGCAATGAGGGGCGGCTCGTGGCGCAACTCATCGGTGAGTGCCAGCAGGACGAGGTGGCGATGGCTGAATTCAAGAAACATTTCTGGACGCCGCGCGCGCTGGTCGTTACGTCGCTGGTCGAGCGAGCCATAAGCGAGGGGTCGATGCGCAAAGATCTCGATGCCCCGGTCGTCACGGAGCTGCTATATGCCCCCATTTACTTCCGACTGTTGTTCCAATCGGGCCCCCTTGACGCCGAGGCCACCGACTCCATCATGCAGGCGGCCCTCGAAGGGCTCGCCGCACGATAGCGGCCTCAAGACCTCCATAGTTCCGTCCGGGCATATGGGCCCTGATGATCTCTGTGGCCAAAGAACTGACTGGGCAACCTTTCGGGTCGCAAGGACTCCTCGCGCCTCCATCTAACATCTTCGCTACCGGTAGGGCGCGCTTCGGTCATTCCGGTCCACGTCTCGGCAAGTTCCAGGTGGGATGTGGACCTTGTGCTGTACGATACGGATCGTATATATTCGGGAGATACTGGATGCACCAGCTTGGTCCGCGCCTGTTGCGAATGCGTCCCGGTCTGTGCCGCACTTGCCGGCACTTAGGGCCGGCCGGACGTACATGCGGACCACAAAGAAGGGAAACATCATCTTGAACACCGCCATTGCTCCAAATGACGCGGTTGTCGTCGCCTACCGCAGGACACCGATTGGCCGGGCCCGCAAGGGCTCGCTGGCCGGGGAGCGACCCGAAGACCTCGCGCTGGCAGCAATCCGGGGAGCGCTCTCGGCGATTCCGCAGATGGACCCCGCCGAGTTTGCCGATGCCTACGTGGGTTGCGCGGTCCCGCAGGGCGCGCAGGGCGACAATATCGGACGCCGGGTCATGGTGCTGGCGGGAATGGATAGCGTCCCGGCGGTCACCGTGAACCGCTTCTGCGCCTCCTCGTTGCAGGCCACCGCGATGGCGGCCCAGGCCGTGCGGGCCGGCGACGGGGAAGCGTTTCTGGTGGCGGGCGTCGAATCGACCAGCTCGACTCCTCCCGTGGTGGAAAATCCGCACCCCGACTTCGCGGACGCGGCACGGCGGGCCGACGACGTCTTTGAATCCGGTCAGCCGTGGGTCGACCCCCGCGAGCACGGGCAGCTGCCCGACGTGTACCTCTCCATGGGCAAAACCGCCGAGTTCGTGTCACGCCAAACCGGAACCACGCGTCGCGACCAGGACGAATGGGCTCTGGAGTCCCAGCTCCGCGCTGAACGGGCGATCGGCTCCGGGTACTTCGCGCGCGAGATCGCGCCGGTGACCACGGCTGCCGGCACCGTGGTGACTGCCGACGACGGCCCGCGGCCGGGAACAACCTGGGAGGCACTCTCCGGCCTCAAGCCCGTGTTCCACGAATCCGGAACAGTCACGGCAGGAAACGCCAGCCCGCTCAACGACGGCGCATCTGCCTTGGTTGTCATGAGCGCCAGGCGTGCCGGTGAACTCGGAATGAAGCCGCTGGCCCGCGTCTTGGGCAGTGCCGCCAGCGGCCTTTCACCGGAGATCATGGGACTGGGCCCGGTGGACGCATCCAACCGCCTTCTTGATCGCCTGGGCCTCTCGATTGGTGACATTGACATCGTGGAGTTGAACGAGGCCTTCGCTGCCCAGGTGGTTCCCGTGGTCCGGAAGCTGGGCGCGGATCCGGAGCGGGTCAACCCGTTTGGCGGTGCGATCGCCCTGGGCCACCCGTTCGGGGCGACCGGCGCGCGGCTGGTCGGAACCCTCATCAATGGACTGCAAACCATGGATGGATCGCTCGGCCTGGCCACGCTCTGCGTGGGCGGTGGCCAAGGCATGGCGATGGTAGTGGAGAGGCTCTCATGAACCAGTCAACGCTCATTGCCGACCCGGCACGCTCGATGCTGGCCGCGGACCGGAGCCTGGAAGGCCTCGGCATCCAGGTGCTGCGTGCCAGCGAGGGCCGCGCCACGGCAATCCTGACGGTCACGCCAGAGATGGCCAACGGGCACGGAATTGCCCATGGTGGATTGGTCTTCGCGCTGGCAGACACGGCGTTCGCCATGGCCGCGAACACGTTCGGCACCGGAATCGCGACCGCCGAGGCTTCCATCTCCTACATTTCCCCGGCCCGCATCGCCGAGGAGTTGGTTGCGTCCGCCGAAGTGACCTTTCACGAGGGCCGCCGGATGATTGTGGATGTCATGGTGAGGGCGGGGGACCGGACCGTGGCCATCTACCGCGGAACCGGCAGGGCCCTGCGCGCGGCGGACTGAGGTTTCTGAAAAGCTGCCGTTACATAGGTCAAAATGCATGTGTGCCCGGGCTCCAAGTCGGAGCCCGGGCACACGCACGTCTTTGTACCAAGGCTGCCGCGTCGGCCCCATGGCGGGCGGGGGCCGACGCGCGGCGAAGGCGTCAGCTCTTAGAGGCCTTCGCGCCGGCGGTCGCCAGCTTGTCGGCGATGCCCATGAGGACCGGAGAACCGGTCGCGGCGATCAGCAGGCTCTCCACCGGACGCTTGAGCACAATCGATACGGGTTCCTTTGCCCCCGCGAGAACCGCTTCGCGTCCCATTGCCGGGTTCTTGTGGCACCGCACCGGCACGTTGAAGATCAGGCGGCGCAGGCAAGAGTTGTCGTGATCACACCACACAATCTCATCCTGTCGTCCCTGCAGGACCTTGTTGGGGAATTCCGGATCGGCCAGCATCTGCCGGGCCAGCATGATTCCGTCCGCGAACCCGGCGGTGATGGCGTCTGCACACTGTTGAGGGTCATAGGTGCTACTGAGAAGCAATGGAACCTCGGGCATGGCGGCGCGGAACGCCTGTGGCTCTCCGTGCTCCAGGATTGCGCCCGATTCGGAAGTGACGTTGTTGTCCATCGACTCGTAGTTCGCATCGCTCAGGGCGATATATCCCACCCCTTCCTTCTCAATGATCGCGGCGACCTCCGCGAAGCCTTCGGGCCCCTGGCCATCGGGAAGGTGGTCGTTGGTGCTCATCCTCAAGCCCACCGGATATTCGGTTCCGACCTCGGCGCGAATCGCCCGAATTGTGTCGACAAGGATGCGGGCGCGGTTCTCGGCGCTGCCGCCGTATTCATCCGTCCTCCAGTTGGTGCGCGGTGAGAGGAAGGAGGAATAGAGGTAGCGCATGTGTGCGCCCAGTTCGATGCCGTCGAAGCCGGCCGCCTTGGCACGCCGCACCGCGGCGACGGTTTGCTCCTGGACCTCAAGGATTTCCGCCTTGGTGATCTCCTCCGGTGTCGGGTTCGTTCTGCCGCCGGGAATGTAGAAACCGTGCGGCAGGCGGGGTGCGGCCATGCGGACGGGCTTTGGGCTCGCAGCCCGCGTGGGCCGTCCCTCGCCGGGCACGCCCATGGCGCCGAAACTGGGGAAGATCTGGGCGAAGATGGGTACATTTTGCTCGTGCACGGCGTCGACCATGCGCTTCAGGCCCGGAATGAATTCGTCGCCGTCGAAGCGCATCAGGGGCTGGAATGGTGCCTCCTGGTTCCCGCGCTCTGTGGCCACGCCGCCACCGATGATCAGTAGCCCTGCGCCGCCGCGCGCCCGAGTGGTGAGGAACGCAATCGTCTGGTCGCTGGGATGGCCGTCCTTCGTCGGCTGCAGCACCGCCATGGGGCTGAGCACATAGCGGTTCTTGATGGTCAGGCCGTCGATTTTCCAGGGGCTGGAAAGCACCTCGGCGACGGTGGAGGTCTCGGCGGACATTTGTTCTCCTTGGATTGTCAATGGAATCTGGATGAAGCCATTCATCCTTTATCACGTTCGAGTCGTGTCGTATCGTATCGCGCTTGTGCCGTATTTCATATGGATGGCCCGAAAGGGCTTGGTTCGCGATACCTGTATGTGCGGACACGTGTCTCGATGAAGCTTTCTAACGGGCCATTCACGAGCCCTCGTGGAACATGAATTCCGTCGCGCTGGGCCATTCACAGGCATGCATAAGTTCTCGCTCATCTTTGTCGCGGTGTGCGACCGGCCCGTGGGTACCATCGGGCCGGCCTCGACAGGGAAGCGGACCGCATCACCCGCTACATGAGGAGCGCTGCATCGGCCAGGGGGATTCTGACGGCATGGAGACTACATCGAATTACCTGCATGGAATCCTCGTACATGGCAGGTCGGACTCTAACCTTCAACCGGGATGGGCTGCTGCTCGGATCAGCTGATATCTACGCCCATATGCCTTCTAACATAAATCGACCTCGACGCGTGTCATGAGCGGGGCGACCGTTCAACTGAGTCTTGCCCAGATAGGGGCCGCTTGTTGACGGCTGTAGGCGGAGCGTCCTCAATAGACGGCAAAAACTGATGACCGTCCACTTCGCGATCGGCACTTTTCACGATGGCATGTCGACCTTCCCCGGGCTTGTTATAGATGAGGCCGTCTATGACATCTCCAAAGTGCTCTCCGGAGTCGTCGATGCGGCCACCCTTCTGCAAGGCTGGCAGCAGAATTATAATGCCCTCAGCCTGTTCGCCGAAGACCAGCAGCGGCGCGCTGAGGCAGCCGCAGTGCCGTTGGCTGGGCTGCAGATCCTGCCGCCGGTCAGCCCCATGGGGCAATTACTGGCAGCGGGCGCCAACTACCGTCAGCACGTCATCGAGATTACGGTCGCGCACAAGCTCGGTGATCCAGATGCTTCCGAAGCTCGAGCTTCGGGAGCAGGCTGCCCGGGAAGTGGATGAGCGCCGGAACTCAGAACCTGTCGCGGACGTGGCGTTCCCGACCGTAGAGCGACACCACAGCAAGGATGATGACCCCGAAGACGATGCGGCTCTGGGCTTCCGTCAGCCCATTGCTGACGATGATCGTTGACAAGAGGGTGAGCGTGAGTGCGCCCAGCAGCGTCCGGGTGTAGCTGCCGCGAATCGAGCCGAAGATCGAGCCGCCGACGAGGACCGCGGCCAGGCCGGAGAACAGGTAGGGTTCCCCGATGGTTTGCGACCATCCCGCGCCGAAGGATGCGATGAAGATGCCGGCAACCCCGGCCAGGGCTCCGGAGGCTGCAAAGACCATGGTCCACACGGCAGCGGTCCGGACCCTTGCCAATTGAGCGGCCCGGAAATTGATTCCCGTCGCGTAGAAGCGACGTCCCGCCGCGGTGCGATTGAGGAAAAGCCACATTCCCACCCCGCAGAGAAGCACGATCAGGATGATCGGGGGGAATGGCAGGCCAAGGGTGGTCCCCCTTAGGCTGGCCAGGGAACGCAGCGCCTCCGGCGGGGCGGAGGAATAGTCGCCGTCGGCGAGGAACAGGGTCGCGCCCGTGATGGCCGCGCCGGTGCCCAGCGTGACGACCAGTGGCTGGACCGCGAAGCGGTGGCAGATCCAGCCGATCAGGGCGCCGACGCCGCCGCAGACCACGACTGTGATCAGCAGGGCTACGACCGCAGGGACCCCGAGCTTACCCGCGACGTTCGCCGCCATGAATGTACCGAAAAGGATGTAACCCGGGGCCGCCAGGTCAAGCCCGCCCAGGATCACCACAAGCGTCTGGCCCATGGCTGCCAGGGCCAGCAGGGACGTGATGACCAGTATCGAGGTGATTGACCTGGGGTTTGCGATTGCCGGTATGGTGATCACCAGCCAGGCCGCCAGGGCCAGCACGACAAGGACCTGCAGGGCCGGTACCTCGAAGACCCAGGCCCTGAACCTGGTCCAGGGTCTGGGCCGGACCGTCGGTGCCTGGGTTTTTGGTGCGGGGGACAGGGTGTCACTGCTCATGATGCGTTCCTCTTCAAGCGGGGGGCCAGCAGCGTCGCGCCCAGCACGACGCCAACGACGAGGACGGCGCCGTAGGCAAATTGGATGAGGCTGGGTGCCACGCCCGAGGCCGTGAGCAACTGTTGCAGCAGATAGATGGAGACCGCCCCGAAGAGGGCACCCAACAGCCCGCCGCGGCCGCCGGCCAGGCTCGTTCCGCCCAGCACGGTCGCGGCGAGCCCCAGCAGGGCATAGGTGGAGGCGAGCGAAGACTGCGATGACTGCACGATAGCCGTCAGGGCGATTCCCGCGATTCCGGCGAAGAGGCCGCCGAGGGTATAGGCCAGGATCCGGATTGCCTTGATGTTCACGCCAGAACCGTAGGCTGAAACATCACTCTCGCCGGTCGCGAGGAGATTGCTGACGAAGGCCGTGCGGCGCAGGGCGAACCAAATCAGCCCGGCGACGCCGATGGTCAGGAGAGCGCCCGGGACGATGCCGATGCCCCCGGCGAAGACCTCCGTCCAATTATTCGGGGCGGCCACCGGATTCTGGGCGATGGTCAGCGACAGGCCAACGAGCAGGAACAGCATCCCGGTGGTTGCGACCACCGGATGCAGGCGCACGACGGCGACCAGGATTCCGTTCAGGGCTCCGATTCCGGCGGCCACCGCCAGGATGATGGGTGCCGCGAGATGCCAGTTGCCCAGCCCCGCGGGAATGAGGATGGCGACGAACAGGCAGTTGCTGAAGGTGGCCAGGGGACCGACCGAAATGTCAATGCCACCGGCGAGGATCGAGGGCGTGGAGGCGAATCCCACCAGCACGAACGGCGCCAGCGTTGCCAGGGTGCCGGGGAGACGCGCGGGGGAGAGGAAGGACGGTGAGACGATCAGGTTCAACACCAGCAGCACCAGTGCGAGCAGCAGGGCAAAGGCGAAAGGCCAGCGCTGGAACAGGGGGAGGACGCGGTTCATGTATGCACCTCTGATTTCTGGCCGAAGTATGCGGCGACGATGGACTCGGTGGAAAGCTCGGAATGGGGGATCTCGGCAAACACTGATTGGTCGCGGAAAACCAGGACGCGGTCTGCGAGGTCGACGAGTTCGTCGACCTCGCTGGAGAGGACCACGACGCTCATGCCTTCGGCACTGAGCCGGTCCAGGATTGCGTAGATCTCCCGCTTGGTCCCGATGTCGACCCCTCGCGTGGGGTCGTTAAGCAGCAGGACCCTGGGGTCCGTGGCAAGCCAGCGGGCCAGCAGCACCTTCTGCTGGTTGCCGCCGGACAGGGTTGAAATTGCATCTTGCGCGGCGCCGAAGCGCAGTGACAAGGACCGAGCGAACGCATCGAACCGCCTGGCGATGCTGCGGGTGTCCAGCAACCCGCAGCGACGGTCCTCCCCCAGGGTCGGGAGTGCGAAGTTCTCCCGGATCGACATGGACTCGAACAGTGACTCACCGCGACGCTCCCGAGGCAGGTACGCGACCCCCAAGGCATCCCCGTTCCGCTCGGTAAGGTCTGCGGCGCCCTCGGGCGGGAGGCGAACAACCCTGCCCGGCCCGGCAGCCACGCCGGCCAGGCGCTTGATGAACTGGTCCTGTCCGTGGCCTTCAAGCCCGGCGAGACCCACGACCTCACCGGCGCGCAGCTCGAAGTCGATGGGTGCCGAGGCCGGTGCCAGACGGACGGCGGATCCCCGAAGGATGACGTCCCCGGGGTCGTGTGGCTGCCGCCGGGTCTCGTTGTGGCCGGAGTTTCCGGTCATGTCCGAGATCAACCGGTCGACGGACAGGTCCGAACGGTCCACGGTGGACACGCTCCGGCCGGACCGCAGAACGGTGACCCTGTCCGAAATCTCCGCGACCTCGTCCATCCGGTGCGAGATGAACAGGATGGCGGTCCCCCCGGCCGCGAGTCGGCGCAGCTCGACGAAGAGCCGATCACGGGACCTAACGTCCAGGGAAGCCGTTGACTCATCAAGGATGAGCACCTTGGGCTTTCGCACGAGCGCCCGCGCAATGCAGATGGACTGCCGCTCGGAGAGCGAGAGTTGGCCGGCGGGAAGATCGAGGGGTACCTCGCCGGCGATACGCGAGAGGACATCTTGCGCTATTGATCGCTGCTCGGCGCGGCCCAGCCGGCGACGGAACGTCCCGTGGGACCCGAGCCAGACATTCTCGAGGACCGACTGGCTCCCCGCGGTGAGGACCTCTTGGAACACCGCCGCAATCCCCAGGTCCATGGCCTGTCGTGGCGATCGGCTGTTGACGGGGACGCCGTCCAATGTGACGGAGCCGGCGTCAGGACGGTGCACCCCACCCAGGATCTTTACGAGCGTGCTCTTCCCTGAGCCGTTTTCGCCCAGGAGCGTGTGGATCTCGCCCGGCCGGAGATGGAGGTCACCGTCGATAACGGCGCGCGTGGCACCGAACCGCTTGCTCACCCCGGCGAGCATCAGGCCGGATGGTTGGTTGTTCACGGCGAATCTCCTTTGAATGGCCGATAAATGTGTCTCAGGTCATATTCGAAACTAGACGAATCGTACCGCATGTGCCTAACCTGATGCCATACGATACGAATCGTTTTATTTGGCAGGAGATAAACCATGAAGAAGACGACCTTTTTCCCCCGCTTCTCGACGGTCGGCGCCGCGATCCTGGGGGCTGGCGCCCTCGTCCTGACGGGCTGCTCGGCATCGGCGCCAGCGGCCCCGGGCTCCTCCGGAGGGGCAACCCCCGCCAAGGTGTCGCCGGCGGCAGCCGGGACCTGCGGGTCGCTGCCTACGGGTAGGGCGAACGATCCGAACGGCCTGCTGTCCGGTTTGCCCAAGGAGATCGCCGCGGGCTACAACCTCTACCCCTACGAGATCCGGAAATCGGCATGGGCCGACTACAAGTCGAAGAAGACTGAGGGTTTCACGGCTGCGATCGTGGGCATGCCACCTGCCAGCCCCTTCATTGCCTCCATGTCGGAGGCGATCCGCACGAGCCTGAAGGCCAATGGTGTCAAGATCGTCGGCGACTTCGCCCCAGATGACCCGTCGAACGTGCCCCTGCAGCTTCAGCAGTTCAACGAAGCGCTCTCGCTCAAGCCGGACGTGATCATCTACACCGCCATCGCACCGGAGCCGTCCGTGGGCTTGGCAAAGGCCGCCCATGACGCCGGCATCCCGCTGGTTGCCGCCCAGGTGCCGATCGATTCCGAGTACGCCGTGAGTGTGACGAGGAATACCCCGCTCGCTATCGCCCAGGTCACCGCCGGCACCGTGGCGTCAATCGGGGGCAAGGGCAACGTCCTGCGCGTCGACGGCATCCCGGGCATCCCGGTCTCGACCTTCGCGGGCCTGGGCATCGACGCCGTCCTGGCTAACTGCCCGGAGGTCAAGGTCGCCGGGTCGGTCACCGGCTTCTTCCAGCCGGCCACGGCCCAGGCGGAGGTCCAGAAGTTCCTTGCGACCCACCCTGCCGGGGTTGACGCCGTCTTGCAGGCCGGAACGATGGGCGTCGGCATCCGCAACGCCTTTGTGGAATCGGGCATGGAGGTGCCGCCGATCGCGGACGACGGGTCCAGCCAGGGATTCTCCTCCTGGGCGCTGGCAAACCCCGGCTACCCCTACTTCGGCACCACGACCCCGTCCGTGCGCACCGGTGAGGCAGTGGTCGATGTGGCCCTGCGCATCCTGAAGGGCGAGGGACCGAAGATCAACCAGATCGTTGAACCCTCGGTGATCGTCTCTCGGGAGAACCTCGCCAAGGTCGCGGACCCCTCGTGGGACCACAATGACCTGACAGACCTGGCCGGCGACCCGGCGGACTACCTGCCCACCGACCGGCTCAACGCATTCTTCTCAAACCCCGGCGCATAGGGGAGGTGCGAGTCATGAGCACGAGCGATGATCCTCCACCCGGCCTGCCGATGTCCGGGTGCCGGGTGCCGGGACCAACGCCGGGCCGGTGAACGACTCAACGCGTTTTTCGGATAATCCCGGGGCCTGACGCCGACGCAGGAGCACACTCATCACCGGTCCTGGACCGGAACCGAGGGCCTCTTCCGCCGGGTGGATGTCGAATCGACATCCACCCGGAAGGGGCCCTCGCCTGCTGTTGGGCTGCACGGTGAACGCGCCGGCCGGCGCGGAAGCCAGGATTCAGGGTACGCGGCCGCACGAGAACCGTCCGTCCTGCAGACCCCGGCCGCTTGCCTGTTTGTAGTCCGTTTCGGCGGCCGACGCACGATCCCGTTCCCTGCGTCCTCTGATTTCGTCAAGGGTGGCCCGCGGTCGCCGGATCGGTTCCGGTGCTGCATCTAGTCATTCAAAGGTCATTCAAGCCGTTTTCACGCGCAAAGAAGCCCCTTGGGACACTGAACCAGCATGCCGGTTCAGTGGTCCAAGGGGCTTTCCAATGCCGGCACTCCGCCGGACGGCCGCTTAGGGGCTGACGCGTCCGCGCAAGAATTCCGAGTCCGGGGAATCGGTGACGGGCAGTCCCGAGGCTTCCAGGCTTGCGCGCAGCTGCTTCATGAAGCGGTCGGGAAGTCTGACTGCCGGCGGGCGCAGGGCGCCGCCGTTGAAGCCGGAGAGCCACTCCTGGTACTTCCACTGGGTGCGGTTGATGGAGCTGGTGCCCGGGGTGGAAGTGGACGATACAGCCATATTGGCGGCCCGGGCCGGCTGGACCTCCCAGTAGCGCTTCATAGCTTCTTCCCATTTGCCGGTGCGCGCCAGTTCGAAGGCCTTGGGGTAGTAGTCTCCCATCCAGTTCGTGTTCGCGGTGCCGGAGAACTGGACGTCCAAGACCGACATGAGGGGGATTATTTCGGCCTCGATGGGGCAGGAGATCACTACTTCATCGCGGAAGTGGTGGTACATCTCCATGACTCCGGGGATGCCCGGGTAGCCCTGTTCGGCCTTGATGGCGACGATGCTCGGCATCGCGTCGAGGACGCGGCGCACGAAGTCCACGCTCATGCCTGCGGGGTGGATGCGCTCGAAGCCCCAGGCGGGGAGCGGGAACAGCATGGTGGCCAGATCGGTTTCGTCGGTGAAACGCTTGGTGTAGTCGAACACCTCGTCGTACGAGGTCGGCCAGAACGATGAAGGGTAGGCCAGCAGCGCGCGGTCGGCGCCGGCCTTGGTAGCCAGGTTTGCTGCATGGATGTTTTCTTCCAGGGTGCCGAAGATTGCGTGGAAGAAGAGGGCGAAGTCCGGGCCGGCTGCTTCGCGGGCGATGGCTGTGATTCGGGCGTTCTCCTCCGGGGTGATATTCGCTTCGGCGATCAGCAGGGAACCCTTGTAGCCACGTTCCTTGAGCAGGAGGATGTCGTGGCGGATCGCGTTTTCGTTGATGGCAGAGAAGTCCGGGGTGAAGGACGGGTGCGTCACCGCGACGGTGCCGACGAAGTTCTCCCGGGCCCAGGAGCGGGCTTCGGATTTGGTGAATTCCACCATGTTGTTCTCCTTTATTGTCAGTGGGGTCTATTTGCGGCTGGTGACGATGCCGATGGGCAGGACGGTGCCGATGCCCTCGGCGCGGGCGCGGTTAACGAGCATCTCGGCAACAACGATGTCCTGCAGGCCGGAACCGGTCGACTTGTAGATACGGATCCCGTGCTCCGCGTCGATGGCGGTTTCGCCGGTCAGGACGGCATTGAGTGTGACAATGAGCGAATCGACATCGACGCCGTGTGCCCGGGCCGCGATCATGTCCCCGCTGCCGTGCACGACCTCGTCACGGGTGTCCACCACGACGACCGCGGCGCGGGCGATCAGCTCCGCGGGCAGCTCGCGTTGTGCGGGGGTCGTGGAACCGATCGAGACCACCGCGGCGTTCGGGCCGACCCATTCGGCCAGCAGCGTAGGGGACTCGTCGCGGGAGCGTGCCGCGCACAGGATGAGATCCGCGCCTTCCGCGGCCTCGCGGGCCGAGCCGACAGCTCGTGCGGGTGCGCCGAACGTGCCGTCGAACTCGCGTGCAAAGGCCTCGCGGTTGGCAGGGGTCGGACTGAACACACGGATGTCGGCGAACTCAAGCAGGTGGGAAAAGGCTGTCAGGTGGGAACGCGCCTCAAAGCCGGAGCCGATCACACCGACGATCAGCGGCCGCTGCGGCACGATCGTGGAGGTGCCCACGGCAGTGGTCGCTGCGGTGCGCAGGCCGGTGACGCGATTTCCGTCCACGAGAGCCACCAGATCCGCGGTGTCCTTGTCGAAGAGTGAAATCAGATAGCTGACGCGCAGGCCGTCCGCGAAGGACCCGGCGATTGACTTTGCGCCGAACAGTTGGCCGTTGGGCGGCACCGAGGGCATGATCCGCAACCATTCGCGAGGTGTCTGGGCGAAGATCCTTCCCGGTGTGCCGCCCTCGTCGTCGGGGGCCTTGTAGGCGGTGCGGATGGCTTCGATCGCCCCGGCCCAGTCCGAAAGGCTGGCGACGTCGGCGTCGGTGAGAAAGAGCGGAAGATTGTTCGGTAACTCGCCATTGGTGCTCACGGGGGCACTCCTTGGATGTCGGGCAGCCGGTCCACGGGCTGCGGGCGTGGGTGGATTTACTGAGTAGACCCAAATAGTATCCGATACGAATCGTATCCTATATAGTCGTGACAGAGAACACGTCTCCAGGAAAGGATCCCAACCATGGCAATCGCAACCGTCAACCCGACCACCGGTTCGACCGAAATGATCATTGAGCCGCACTCGGCCGAGGAAGTTCAGGATCGCATCGCGGAAGCCGCCGAAGCGGCGCGGCTCCTGCGCGGCAGCACGTTCGCCCAGCGTGGGCAGTGGATGCTCGCCGCGGCGGACATCTTGGAGGGTCAGGCGGAGGGCCTGGGCGAATTGATCACCGTCGAGATGGGCAAGCCGATTGCGCAATCGATTGCCGAGGTGCACAAGTGCGTCAAGGCCATGCGTTTCTACGCCGAGCATGCCGGGGAATTCCTGGCCGATGCCCCGCTGGCGGACCCGTCAACTGTCGGCGCAACCCGCGCGTGGACTCGCTACGAACCGCTGGGCACCGTACTGGCGGTCATGCCCTGGAACTACCCCCTCTGGCAGGTCATCCGGTTTGCGGCCCCGGCGCTTATGGCGGGCAACTCCGGCCTGCTCAAGCATGCCTCGAACGTGCCCCAGGCGGCGCTCTTCCTTGACACGCTCTTTGAGCGGGCAGGGTTCCCGCGCGGCTCCTTCCGCACTCTGCTGATCGGCGGCTCCGAGGTGGCCGGCGTCCTGGCCGATGCGAGGGTCAAGGCGGTCACCTTGACGGGTTCCGAGCCGGCGGGGCGCTCCGTTGCCTCCATTGCCGGGGACCATGTGAAGAAGGCCGTGCTGGAGCTCGGTGGGTCGGACCCTTTCATTGTCATGCCCTCGGCGGACGTCTCGGCCGCGGCGGCGACCGCCGTGCGTGCGCGGATCAGCAACAACGGCCAGTCCTGTATTGCCGGCAAGCGCTTCATCGTGCACACCGAGGTCTATGACGCGTTCGCCGCCGAATTCGTGAAGCTGATGTCGGAGCTTGTCGTCGGGGACCCGCTGGATCCCGCGACCCAGGTAGGGCCCTTGGCCACCCTGTCAGGGCGCGATGAGCTGGCCGGGCTCGTTGAGGACGCCCGCGCCCTGGGTGCCCAGGTGCTGACCGGCGGGGTGACTCCCGGGGGCCCCGGCTTCTTTTACGCCCCCACGGTGCTCGCCGGGCTCAGCGACGGGATGCGGATCATCCAGGAGGAGACCTTTGGGCCCGTCGCCTCGCTCTATCGTGCGGCGGACCGCGAGGACGCCCTGCGGATCGCCAATCAGACCACCTTCGGGCTTTCCAGCGCGGTCTGGACCAGCGACGCCCAGGAAGAGGAATGGTTCACGGCCAATCTTGACGCCGGCGCGGTGTTCGTCAACGGCATGACCGTCTCGCACCAGGAGCTTCCGTTCGGCGGGATCAAGCGCTCCGGGTTCGGGCGTGAGCTCGCCGCGGACGGCATCCGGGAGTTCTGCAACCTCAAGACCGTCTGGAAGGCCTGAGTCGCAAGGCTAGACGCGCATTCAAGCCCACCCGTGCCCTTGTGCGGCTAAGTGATGCATGTTACTTTTTATTCGAAACGATACGTACTGAACTTGAAGGAGCAAGATGGCTAACGTCAACGTCGACGTGGTAGTGATCGGGGGAGGGCCTGTAGGAGTCACTGCGCTGGCCTTGCTGGGGCGCGCAGGTCTGACCGCCATCGGGGTGGAGCGTGATGTCCAGGTTTGGCCAACTGCCCGCGCCGTGCACTTTGATGGTGAAACCTTCCGCACCCTCCAATCGCTGGGAGTCGCCGAGCGCTTTGCCGAGGTAACTTTGCCGATGTCCTCCTTCCACATCGAGAACGAGGAGCGGGAAGTCCTGGTGTCCTTGCCCACGGGTCAGTTTGGCACCCAGGGTTGGCACGACGATCTCACCTTTCACCAACCGGACATCGAGGTCCTGCTGCGGGATGTCGTGGAAGAACTTCCCGGCGTCGAGCTCCGCCGAGGCACCAGCGTGCTCTCCGTGCGCAATGAGGGACCGGGCGTCGAGGTGGCGGTGCGTGGCTCCGACGGCGCGGAATCCTTAATTCGCGCCCGCTGGGCCATCGCAGCGGACGGGGCACGTTCACCAAGCCGCCAGGCGCTGGGCATCGAGTGCGAAAAGCTGGGCGAGGATGCACAGTGGCTTGTCGCGGACGGCATTTTGGAAGAGGGCCCCGGCCTGTCTTCCGACATGATCTTCCTGGGTCATCACACAAGGCCCGCCCTGTGGATCCGCCTCCCCGGCAAACGGGTGCGGATGGAGTTCATGTTGATGCCGGGGGACGACCCCGAGGAAATTGCCACCCCTGCGGGTGTGGAAAAGATCAGCCACGGCGTGCTGCCGACAGACAGATTCACTGCAGACCGGCTCGCTATTTATACCTTCCGTGGCCGCATCGCACGGCAGTGGCGCGCCGGGAACATCTTCCTGGCGGGGGACGCAGCCCACCAGGCGCCACCGCTTTTTGGTCAGGGCCTATGCGCCGGAATACGCGACGTGGCCAACCTGGTGTGGAAGCTCGATGCCGTCAAGCGCGGTGCGGCCGACGACAGCCTCCTTGACACCTACGAGAGTGAACGCATGCCGCATGCACGGTTCTGGGTCGAGCAGGCAACCCGGGCGGCGGGCTTCATGCAAACCACCGACGCCGACACCGCGAAGCAGCGTGACGCCTTCATCCGCGCAAACCCCGCCGCATCCGCACCGATCTCACCCGCGCTGGGCCCTGGCCTGCACGACGGCGGCACCGACGAACGCGCCGGCCGGCTCGGCATGCAGCCGATCCTCGCCGACGGGGTGCGCCTGGATGACATGGTGGGAAGCCGTTTCCTGGTGGCAACAACCCGCGAGCTCTATGCCGCGGTCCCGGCCCCACTGCGGGAACTACTTGAGGAACATGCCGACGTCGTGGTCCTGTTCGATCCGGCCAAGGTCGGCCAGATCCTTGCCGCCGCCGGCGCCCAGGCGGTCGTCGTTCGCCCGGACCGCTACATCCTGGGCCTCGGCGACACCCCCGAGGCCCTGGAGCGCCTCATCCGCAGCATTCCGCAGGCCGGCCACAACGTGCCGGCACGCATCTAAACCCACATCCGCGTCAAACGGACAGAACACAGGAGACCATCATGGCATTCAGCCCCATCACACACCTGAGGCACTTCGACATCGCGGTGCCCGACTACCAGAAGCAGGTTGAGTTCTACAAGAACCACTGGGGCCTCACCGAAATGGAGAACGACGGCGGCGTGACCTACTTCGCCGCCGAGGGATCCCCGGAACAGTATTCGGTCCGCGTGCGCGAGGCCGAGGAGAAGCGCCTTGACATGGTCGCGTTCGGCGCGGCGGACAAGGCCTCGGTGGACCAGCTCGCCTCGGACCTCATTGCCAAGGGCGTGAAGCTCATTGGCGAACCCGATGACGTCAAGACCCTCGGTGGGGGATACGGCTTCCGCTTCTTCGACTTGGAGGGACGCACCATCGAGGTCTCCTCCGATGTTGAGGTGCGCAAGCACCGCAAGATCGAGGAACGCGAGGCGATCCCGGTGCGGCTCTCCCACGTGGTGCTCAACTCCCCGGAACCGGAAAAGATGCGCGCCTGGTATGAACAGCATCTGGGCTTCCGTCTCTCCGACACCCTGAACCACCCGCACATGGGCGACCTCTTCTACTTCATGCGCTGCAATGCACAACACCACTCCATAGCGATCTCCCGCGGTCCGCATGCCTCGCTGCAGCACGCGTCCTTCGAGCTGCGCGGCATCGACGAGTACATGCGCGGAAGCGGCAAGCTGCTGCGGTCCGGGTTCAAGAAAATCTGGGGCCCTGGCCGCCACAAGGCCGGGGACAACACCTTCACCTACTTCCACGATCCCAACGGGAACACCATGGAATACACCACCGAGCTGGATTCGGTGGATGAGGATACCTGGCATCCAAGCATCTTTGACACGCGCGACCCCGAGACCTCCGACCAATGGGGAACCGGCGGCGACATGGACGAATTCATCGCCCGCGAAATGTTCAACGACCGCGACAAGGGCCTGTACGTGGCCCCACCGGTATAGCGGCAGCAGACAATGACTAATGGAGGATTCATGGAAGAGGCACGCGTGAACGGATTCATGCTGGGCACTTTCGAGGACGGCGGGGAGGAGTTTCCCGGTGTGGTCTTCGGCGACGACGTCGTTGACCTGCGCACAGTGGTGCCGGGAATCGGGCGGATCGGGGACCTGTTCGCTGACTGGGATGCGCACCTGGACGCCCTCGAGGCCATCGCCCCGGCAGCGGCGGGCGCACGCCCGCTCGACGGGCTGCGGGTGCTGCCGCCGGTGCAGCCGGTGGGCACCATCATCGCCGCGGGGGCGAACTACCGTGAGCACGTCCTGCAGATGAGTGTGGCCCACAAGCTCGGCAAGGAAGGCGCCGATGCGGCGCAACTGGCCGCCGACGCCGCAGCCGAAATCGACGAGCGCGGCCGGACGGGCGACCCCTACGTCTGGACCGGGATCCCCTCGGCGGTCTGCGGCGCCTACGATGACGTGAAGTTGCCGGATGTCGGCGGAAACGTCGACTGGGAACTGGAGCTTGGCGTGGTCATCGGCCGCAGGGCGCACCGGGTCGGGGCCGAAGACGCTTTCGACTACGTGGCCGGGTATACGATCGTCAACGACATCACGGCGCGCACGCTCGTACCGCGCAACGACATCGCGATGATGGGCACCGACTGGTTCCGTGCCAAGAACCAGCCGACGTTCTTCCCCACCGGCCCCTACGTGGTGCCGAAGCGGTTCGTCCCGGATCCTGCGAAGCTCCGCATCCGCTTGAGCCTCAACGGCACGTTGATGCAGGATGCCTTGGCCGATGACCTGCTCTTCGACATCCCGAGCCTGATCGCCTACGCCTCCTCGGTGGCCGTGCTGCTGCCCGGCGATGTCCTCATCACCGGTTCGCCTGCGGGCAACGGTTCGCATTGGGGCCGTTACCTGAGGGACGGCGACGTGATGGAGGCGGAAATCTCTGGTCTCGGCATCCAGCGTTCAACGGTCCGTGGGCCTAGCGGGCAGTTGCCTCCCTGGTATGTGGATCGCCCGGACGCGGTCGCCGCGGCCGGCGGGGCCGCCCCGTGATCCTGCGTCAAAGCCACTTCGTTCCGCCGGTGTCCTATCTGCTGGCGGCCGAGCTGGGATTTCTGCGCGGTGTTGAGGTGCTGCCCACCCGGACGCCCTCGAGCGCGGAGCAGCTGCGGGCCCTGCTTGCCGGGGAGCAGGACATGGTGGTCACGGCTATCGACAACCTGTTCGAATGGACCCGGGCCGGCGCCGACGTGCGCCTGGTTGCCCAGGTCGAGCAGACCACGCAGCTGGGCATCCATGCAGGCGGTGACGTGGAATCCCTCGCGGACCTGGCCGGGTGCCGGTTCGCCGTGGACGCCCCCGACAACGGTTTCGCGCTCATCGCCAAGCACCTGCTACGGGACGCCGGCGTCGAGGTCGACTACGTGGTGGTGGGCGGCGTTCGCGAACGCTTGGACGCGCTGCTCGGCGGCCAAGTGGACGCGACCCTGCTCGGGCCGCCGTTCGACAAACTGGCCGAAAAGGCCTGGATGCGGCGCGTGGTGGACGTCAATGCCCTGCTGCCGGAACTGCCGGGCCAAGGCCTGGTGGTCCGCGCCGAGCTTCTCGCTTCCGCAGAGCTGGAACGCTACCTGGGCGCTTTGGTGCGCGGGGTGGCGGCCGGAGAGTCGATGACCGACGCGGAGGGAATCGAGTTGCTTGAACGCTGCGGCTACCAGGCGGCGGCCACGGCGGCCTGGGGCGCGCGCGCCCGCACGCTTGCGGTGGATCAGCGCGGACTTGGACTGCTGACCGGGATCCGTCGAAGCCTGGGCATGCTTCCGCCGGACATCGGGCTGGAGGAGCTCTGCGACGGCGAACCACTCCTGAGGGCCACCCGGGCCGCCACGGTCGGTAACTGAGCGTCACCCCCACGAACTTGTCTATTGCAACCCCACCAACCCAATGCGATACTGTACGTATCGTATGTTTGATGTCCAAAGGAGCAACCATGAAACTGGGACGTATAGCAGTGCCCACGCCCGACGGCGAGCAGATTCGACTCGTCGCGGCCCAGCCGGAGCAGGGCCGGGTTATTGACCTTGCCCGCGCCTATGCCTTGACGCTGCAGCGCAAGGCTGCCGAGCCCGAGCGCGCCCGGGCTCTCGCCCTGGCGGTGCTTCCCGGAAGCCTGGCGGCGGGAATCGGCGGAGGCGCCGTATTCCTGGACGCCGCACACGCTGCGCTTGCCGCGGCCGACGACGCTTCGCTTGCCATCGATGAGGTCTCGTGGCGGGCGGCGGTCGACGCCCCGGTCATTCGCGACGGGCTGACCTTCGAGCAGCACATCCAGAACTTCCACCGCATTGTCGCCAAGGCACAGCCGGCAAGGTCGATCTACGAGCGTCCGGGGTATTTCAAGGGCACTACGGCCATGTCCTATGGCCACAACCAGGTTCTGCCCTACCCCGACTTCACCGAAGCCCTCGACTGGGAACTCGAGGTCGGCTACGTCGTGGGCAAGTCCGGAAGCGACCTGACCCCGGACACGGCGCTGGACCACCTCTTTGGCATCACCGTCTTCAACGACTTCAGCGCACGCGATATCCAAGGCGCGGAAATGGCGATCGGCATGGGCCCGCAGAAGTGCAAGGACTTCGGCTACGGCATTGGCCCCTGGGTCACCACCATGGACGAAATCGATTCCATCGAGGGACTGCGCGGCCAGGTCCGCGTCAACGGGGAGGTGCTCTCCGACACCAAGGTCGAGGACTTTGTCTACACCCCCGCAGAGCTGCTGGCCTACGTCTCGATCTCCGACCGCCTGCAGCCGGGCGACATCATTGGATCGGGCACGATGGGCTTCGGCGCCGGCGTTGAAATCGGAAAGTTCCTGAAGCCCGGCGACGTCATTGAACTCGAGCTCGAAGGCGTCGGCACGTTGCGCACACCGATCTCCACCGAACGCCAGAAGGCTCCCTGGTGGCCCGAGCCGCGCACCTACCCGCACGAAGAATGGGTGGTCTGATGACCCGCCCCCCAGTACGCCGCATCGTCACCGGGCACGACGACCAGGGACGCGCCATCATCCTCTCGGACGGTGCCGCGCCCAACCACTGGTCCTCGGAAGTGATTCCGGGATTCGGTGCCACCGTGCCCTGGCTGACCGCGGCCGGACGCATCGACCACGTCACCGACGCGGACCCGGCCGCGGCCGACGCCGAGATTCCCAGCTTCCCCGCTGCCGGCGAGACGATCCTGCGCATTGCAGACTTCCCGCCGGACGCCGTCTATCCGGACGAGGCGGGTTCGGTGATCTTTAGCGAGCTCGACGGGCACGACGAGGCCGAAGCAGGCGCCGAGCACAGCGGCTCCAAGCACTTCTGGTTCCATCGCACCGACTCGCTGGACTACGCTGTCGTGCTCGAGGGCGAGATCACGCTGCTGGTCGACGAGGGTGAGGCAACCATGCGCGCCGGCGACGTGGCCGTGCAACGCGCCACCAGCCACGCGTGGTCCAATCGCACCGACCGCACGGCCCGGGTCCTTTTTGTGTTGATCGGAACCGAGCCCCTCACAGCATCCCAGATCGCCGAGCGACGCAGGGAAGCTTCCCGGCCCTTGGAGAGCGCATGATCCTCAACGCCCACGCCGCAGACGGCGAAGTGATCTGGGAGCCCGACCTCGAACGCAGCGCGGAGACCGGCATCGGGCAATTCGCCGCCTTCCTGGGCCGGCAAGGCATTGATGTCAGTGCAGGCTACGACGAGCTCTGGCAGTGGTCGGTGGATGAGCCGGAACAGTTCTGGGAACTCTTTGCCCGGTTTGCGGGAGTCGAGTTCGGCGGTACGGCAGGACCGGTCTGCACCAATGACGCCATGCCGCACACGCGGTGGTTTCCGGGACGCACTCTCAATTTCGCCCGGCACCTGCTGCAGGGCCACGAAGGAATTGCGCTGGTGGGCATCGCCGAGGACGGGACGCGCGAAGAGGTCACCTGGGACGCGCTGAGGCGCGAGGTGGCATCCCTCGCCGCGCACCTTCGGGACCGCGGGGTGGGCCACGGGGACCGGGTCGTCGGAATCCTTCCGAATGTTGCCGAAGCCGTCGTCGGGCTGCTCGCCACTGCCACTATCGGTGCTATTTGGTCCGTCTGCGCCCCTGAGTTCGGCCCGGGTGCGATCGTTTCGCGGTTCGCCCAGCTCGGTCCAAAGGTCGTCATCGCCGCCCCGGGCTACATGCTTGGCGGGAAGGACCGGGACCGCCGCGCGGAGCTGGGGGAGATCTTCGCCCAGCTCCCCACCCTCGAGTACGTGATCTGGGTGGGACGGCATACCTCCGTCCCGAGTGTCCCAACCAGGGCCCCGGCCGTGGACTGGGCACAGGCCGTGGCCGAATGGGCGGAGCTCGTCTTTGACGACGTCGAGTTCAGCCACCCCCTGTGGGTCCTATTCTCCTCCGGGACAACGGGCATTCCCAAGGGCATTGTGCATGGCCACGGCGGGGCGCTGCTTGAGGAAATGAAGATGCTCCTCATCCACTCCGACCTGGGGCCCGGGGACCGCTATCTCAATGTGGCCTCGACGAGCTGGGTGCTGTGGAATGCACTCGTCTCCGCACTGGGCGTGGGGGCGACGGCGGTACTCGTCGACGGAAACCCCACCTTCCCGTCCATCGACAGGGTGTGGCAGATTGCCGCTGCCGAGCAGGTCGCGGTCCTAGGTGTCGGTGCTGGATTTGTCCATTCCTGCGCGAAGGCCGCACTGCTACCGATGCGCGACCACGACCTGGGTGCCCTGAAATCCCTTCAGGTCACTGGATCGCCGCTTTCGGCCGACGGTTATCGCTGGGTTTACGGCAATGTGGGTGACATCTGGTTGAGTTCGATGAGTGGTGGCACCGACATCGCCTCCATCTTCGTGGGAGGATCTCCGACACTGCCGGTCCATGTCGGTTACATCCAGGCTCCGGCCCTCGGAGTGCGCGTGGAGTCGTGGGATGAAGCCGGCAATCCCACCCGGGGAAAGGGCGAACTGGTGGTGACCAAGGCAATGCCCTCGATGCCGCTGAGTTTCTGGGGAGACGACGGCAGCCGGTACCACGAGAGCTACTTCGCGATGTATCCGGGGGTGTGGCGGCACGGGGACTACATCGAGTTCACGCACCGGGGCATCCTCATCCACGGCCGTTCCGACTCGACCCTCAACCGCAACGGGCTGCGGCTCGGTTCGGCAGACATCTACACGGTGGTCGAATCGCTGCCGGAAGTCGCCGAGGCGCTGGTGGTCGGTGCCGAACTGGGCACTGACTACTACATGCCGCTGTTCGTCCATTTGGCCGACGGCGCCAACCCGGACGTGACCCAAGAGGCGATCACAAGATCAATCCGTGAGAACCTCTCCGTCCGATACCTGCCCGACGAGATTGTCTTCATGTCCGGAATTCCGCATACCCGCACAGGAAAGAAGCTGGAAGTCCCCATCAAGCGGCTTCTTCAAGGAGCGCGGTTGGAAACGGTCGCGGATCTCGGGTCGGTGGATGATCCCGTGCTGTTGGAAGAATATGCCCGGTTTGCCCTTGAACGGCAGACGATATCACCGTAGGCGGCGCCGCTACCGGCTTCCGACAGGTTCGGCCCGCCGTAATGGGTGATGGGCGCCGGGACGTATCGAGGATAAAACATCCAGCGACTCAACGGCTGGCTAAATACGGCTCACCCCGTCAAAGGAGAGACATTGGGAACCATGCCAACAGCAACACCTGTCAGTCAAAAAACCGCGGGCGCCATCGGCCACAGCTTCACTCTGATCCGGGGCGAGGTTGGAGAGACGGCAGACTGCATCAATGAACAGGAACTTGCTCACCTGGCCACCCATCTCACCACCGTTAACCGGGTGTTCGTCGCAGGGGCAGGCCGCAGTGGACTGGTTCTCAGGATGGCCGCTATGCGCCTGATGCATCTCGGCCTCACGGTCCACATCGCAGGGGACACCACCACTCCTGCAATCCGCGCCGGGGATCTGCTGGTGGTGGCCTCTGGATCCGGAACAACCTCAAGCGTGGTGAAGGCGGCAGAAACTGCGGCAAAGGCCGGTGCAAAGGTGGCCGCATTCACTGCCAACACAAACTCCCCACTGGCTGCAGTATCCGACATGCTCGTGGTAATCCCGGCCCCGCAGAAAAGCGACCACCAATCGGGTGCGTCCCGGCAATATTCCGGAAGCCTCTTCGAACAGGTGCTATTCCTCGCCACCGAAGCGGTGTTCCAAGCCCTCTGGGAGGAAACCAGCATTTCTTCCGAACAGCTCTGGACCCGGCACGCCAATCTCGAATAGCAGGACTCAGGATGGCGACGACGGAGGCGACGACTGATGCAGCGGAAACACCCGTCAACAACTCACCCCTGAATTCCTTTTGCCCAACATTTCCTAAAGAAAGAGCCGATCATGAAACTCCAAGTTGCAATGGACCTCCTCACCGTCGAAGACGCCCTCGAATTGGCCGCCAAAGTAGCCGAATACGTGGACATCATCGAACTCGGAACACCCCTGATAAAGGCTGCAGGCCTCTCCGCTGTCACCGCCATCAAGAATGCCCACCCCGACAAGATCGTTTTCGCTGACATGAAGACCATGGACGCCGGAGAATTGGAGGCTGACATCGCCTTCAAAGCCGGCGCCGACCTGGTATCAGTCTTGGGCAGTGCAGACGACTCGACCATCGCCGGCGCCGTGAAAGCCGCCCGCGCGCACGGCAAAGGCATCGTTGTGGACCTCATTGGGGTATCCAATAAAGTCTCCCGCGCCAAGGAAGCGCGTGCCCTTGGCGCCAAGTTCGTGGAATTCCACGCCGGCCTTGATGAGCAGTCACAGCCCGGCTATGACCTCAAGGGGCTACTGGCCGCCGGCGAAGAAGCGCGCATCCCCTTCTCAGTAGCCGGAGGAGTAAACCTCTCGACGATCAACGCTGTCCAGCGGGCAGGGGCGGACGTGGCCGTAGCGGGCGGCTCAATCTACGGAGCCGCGGATCCCAGCCTGGCCGCCAAAGAACTGAAGGCCGCCATCATCTGACGCTTCTTTTCCATCACCTGCGGCGGCCGCACGTGCAAAACGTGCGGCCGCCGCATCCAACCCACTCACAAGGAACCGGAGGGACAAAAAGTGAGTATGCGATGAATGCTGGAGTCACGCTTCAGCCACGGCCCACCCAGCGGCCCATCCACCAATGGGAATACCTGAGCCCAGGCGACGGCGTCGAGGTGTGTCTGGGGGATCTCCAGTACGCCGGATGGGTAGACGCGGTCGGAGATCGCGGGCATCTGATTTGGGTGATCGAGAACGGAACGGCTGACCGCAGGCTGTTCCTGCGCGGGGATGGCGTCACACTATGTCCCATCTGACGTTACTCCCCAACCCGACTCCGACCAGATCCGCGGTACACGATCAAAGCCCTTCTCTCCCGGAATATTCGGAAGGGTGGCGCGAGGTGTCCACTGCTGACCCAAATCTTGTCGACAAGTTACTGAACGAGGCTGAGTCGTCGCTCGTCGAAGTGGCTCTGAGCCGCCGGCCCGCCGGCATTTTGGTCACCCGCCATCACGCAGGCCGGTACGTCCTAGAACTCAGTGAAGAAGTGCCGTTCGGGGAATCCCGGGAGCGGTCCGCCTGGTAAGAGAGCGTTCCTGCTTCCGGAACTACGTGGTCATTATCCAGGCGTCCACTCGAGAGTCAGCACGCAACGCACCCTGAAACCGTCCAGGAATGGGGCGGGCGCCGACCCTCGGTCTTGAGTCTTCTTGCGCCCGGCGGTCGCTATTCGGGTTCAATGGCGTCCAGGACCTCGACTGCATATTGGATGACAGCCAGTGCCCGGGCAGTCAGCATCGTTTCTTTTGGCCAGACCGCAACGACGGAGGTCTGGCCGGCGCGGGGGCGAAGGTGCCGGGTCACGAGTCCCTTGCCCTCGCTGGAAACCGGGATTTGATTGGGCCGCGACATCAAGAGGCTGTAGCCGAGCCCCCGCCCGACCATCGCCCGGACAAGATCGATTTGCGGGACTACTGCACCCACGTTTGGCTTGAGCCCACGCTGAGCGAACATCAACTGCGTATATTCCGTGCTGGGGGCCGTGTTGAGCATGATGAGTGGCTTGGTCGCCAGATCAGCGAGATCCACGTCGTCTTCTTCAGCAAGTGAATCGTTGGCCCCCAGAACGGCCATGACTTCGGTCTTGTAGATGACCCTGCGCTCCACGTCCGCTGGCAAGCTAATGTCGTAGACGATGGCCGTGTCCAGGGTTCCATCTTCAAGTGCCGGCAACAGGTCGGCGTGGTCTCCTACCGTGATGCTGATTTCGACTTTGGGGTGCAGGCTTGCCATGCCTTCAAGCACGGCGGGAAGGACGTTGCTTGCCAGGCCCGTATAGCAGCCCAGCGACATCGGCCCCTTCAGCTCGCCGCGGATCTCACCCAATCCGTCTGCCAGTGCGCTGGCCTCGCGAAGCAGTTCCCCGGCCCGCTTCGCGAAGTGGCGCCCGGTCGGCGTCAGGTGCATGCCCCGGGCCTTCCTCCGGATGCACAGTTGTTCCCCCAACGCTGCCTCCAGCTCGCTGATGGCATGCGAGAGCGCGGATTCGGAGATGTGGAGCTGTTGCGCCGCGGATCCCAGGGTGGTGTGTTCCGGCAGTGCGGCGAAGAGTTCGAGCTGACGAAACGTGAATTTCGGCACGAATATCACTTCTCCTAAAGAATCGAAATACTTCTACTGATATTCGCAGTTTACTAGAGAAAGATTGCCTGTGACACTGATTACACAAGGAAGTGCCAGTAGGACCGGCTACACAACGACGTGCCAGTAGGAGTAAGACAACAATGACGACACAAGCCGCACAGTGCCCCTACCACGGGAACTCGGAGACCCGAAGCGATGACGCGGCCTCGGTGCCCGGCTGCAGCGATCAAGCTCGCACCACCGCTTCGCAGGACGCCGCCGACTACGTCGTGGCTGACTGGGTTGACGTGGCCGAACTTGCATCGGATCCCTACCCGACCTATGCCCGGCTGCGGGCAGAGTCGCCGGTCGCCTGGGTTCCGCAGGTTAACAAGTTCCTCGTCACCAACTACGCCGGCTGCCACACGGTGGAACAGGATCAGGAGATCTTCACCGCCAACGTTTCCGGCGCCACGATGACCCGGGCCATCGGTGCCCAGCCGATGCTGCGCAAGGATGATCCGGAGCATTCAGTAGACCGGGCACCGGTAAATCCTGTGCTTCGTCCCAAGTCCATCAAGGAAGTCTGGGGCCCGGTCTTTGAGCGCAACGCCGAAACCTACCTTGAGAATGTCGCCGAGCTTGGCCCAGAGGAGGCGGACCTGAACCGGGACTATGCCGCCCCTGTGGCCTCGCAGAACCTCATCGACCTGCTGGGGCTGAAGGACGTATCAGTGGAGCAGGTCCGCCGCTGGTCCCACGACTTCATCGCGGGCATGGGCAACGTCCTGGACGATCAGTCGATCTGGGACCGGTGTGACGCTTCGACCGCGGAGGCCGATGCTTTACTCAGGGAACTGATCCCCTACTACCGGCAGAATCCGGATGCCTCGATGGTGTCCGCGTTCGCAAACAGCGGGCTGCCAACATCCAACGTTGCAGCGAATGTCAAGCTGACCATCTCCGGCGGATTGAACGAGCCCCAACACATGGTCACCAACATGGTCTGGGTCCTCAGCAGCCACCACGAACAGCGGGCGCAGGTCCTCGCCGACCCCTCGTTGTGGGCGTCCGTGTTTGACGAAGCCGTCAGGTGGCAATCACCGATCGGCATGTACCCGCGCCAAACGACCCGGGAAACCGTCCTCGAAGGGGTCCGGATCCCCGCCGGCGCCGGGATCGGCGTGGTCGTTGCATCCGCCAACCACGACGCCGCCCACTTCGGCGCCTCTGCAGCAGACTTTGATATCCACCGGCCAAAGCGCCCCCACCTCGCTTTCGGCAGCGGCGTCCACCTCTGCGCCGGGCACTGGGCCGCAAAGACCTCCATCGGTCAGATTGCCGTACCGATGGCCTACAAGCGCTTCCCAGGGCTTCGTGTAGACGAGCGGCGGAATGAGAGCTGGGACGGCTGGGTCTTCCGCGGCCTGACCAGCCTTCCCGTCACCTGGAACTAAGAGCACCCCCGAATACAAGGAGCAACGATGCCCACCGTCACCTACACCCAGCCAAACGGCACCCAGCAAACCCTCCAGGTCGAGGAAGGCACAACACTGATGCGCGCCGCCGTCAGCAACGGCATTGACGGCATCATCGGCGAATGCGGAGGGCAGGCCATGTGCGCCACATGCCACGTCTACGTGCGGCCGGAATATGCCGAGGCGTTGCCCGAGATCAGCGACGACGAAGACGAAATGCTCGACTGCACCACCGCGGAGCGGATGGACAGCTCACGGCTGGGCTGCCAGATCAAAATCGACGCAGAACTCACAGGGATTGTCGTCGACATCCCTGCCGGCCAACTCTAGAAGCGGGGCAATGACATGAGCGTTGTCATCATTGGCGGCGGACAGGCCGGCCTACAGGTCGCCGATACATTGCGGACCGAGGGGTACGGGGGCGAGATCCATGTGATCGCCGAGGAATCCGGACTGCCCTATCAGCGCCCGCCGCTGTCCAAGGACTACCTGGCCCCGGGCCAGGAGCCAGCTCCCTTGCCGCTGCGCGGAGCTTCCTTTTTCGTGGACAAGAACGTCACACTCCATGAAGGCGCCCAGGCACTCGCTATCGACCGGGCGGAACGGAAGGTCAAGCTCACCAAAGGTTCACTCGATTACGACCACCTCGTTTTCGCGACCGGTGCCCGAAACAGGATGCTGAGCTGCCCGGGCGCATCCCTGTCCGGCATCCATGGACTGAAAACCCTGACAGATGCAGAAGCGCTGCACACGGCGCTGCCCACCGCCCGCAATATCGTCATCATCGGTGCCGGATTCATCGGACTGGAATTCGCCGCCGCCGCCCTGGCCCACGGATGCGGCGTGACCGTACTGGAATTCGCGCCTCGCCCGATGGGACGTGCACTGACCCCCGTCATGGGTGAGTGGTTCGCAGCCGCCCACCGTTCACAAGGCGTCGACCTGCGCCTCGGCGAAGGCATTGACCGCTTCGAGCCCGGCGCGGATGGCCGCGTCGGAGCCGCAGTGTCCACCACAGGGGCTTCCTATCCTGCTGATCTGGTCCTCGTGGGCATCGGCGTTCAGCCCAACGACACCCTGGCCTCGGACGCCGGCCTCGAAACCAGCAACGGCATCGTTGTCGATGAAACGCTGCGCACAGCTGACCCTGCCGTTCTGGCGGTCGGCGACTGCGCCAGTTTCCCCAGCGCACACGCCCAGGTCCGTCTGCGTCTGGAGTCGGTCCAGAATGCCACCGATCAGGCCCGTCATGCCGCCCGCACGGTCCTAGGGGCTAACCACCCGTACACGGAGCTGCCTTGGTTCTGGTCCACACAGGGCCCATACCGGCTGCAGATGGCTGGGATCGCACGACCCGATGACGACACGCTGGTCCTGGGTGATCAGGCGGCAGCTAAGTTCTCCGTCCTCTGCTTCAGGGACGGCGTCCTCACGGCTGTGGAATCGGTCAACGCGCCCGCGGACCATATGGCCGCCCGCAAACTACTCGCCGCCGGCACGGGCATCACCCGCGACCGGGCAGAAACCGAGGGGTTCACCCTGAAGGCTGTCGCAAGCACCCCGTTAGTCCCAGTAGTCGCCTGACACGGATGCCCGTCACCGCCCCGACAAATCCCCCGTGAACATGGTGATCATTCCGATTTCAAGGTCGACGAATTTTGTCAGCACAAAGAAGAGCCGTATCCCTCCGTGCCGGGATACGGTGTGCAGGCTAAGGGCGCTGGAAGCGATGAAATTGGGGTGTGTACATTGTGCACATTTTGGGCTTCGCCTCGGGGCGTACGTGGGTCGGATCGAGCCGGATTCCGCATGTTTCCGGGAGTTCCCAGTGTTTGCGGGGGAGGGAATGCAGTTCGAGTCCCACCTCGGGCACGTGTTTTCCCTGTTCAGGGGCTTGTGGTCCTCTGAATGTGTACAAATCTCCTTTTATGGGCCCCCGCAGGGGCCCATTTTTGTTAGTGGCGGTTGGTCTGGCGGCTCCTTGTCTTGGCGTGGACAGCGCTGTTGCTGCTTACGCGTTCATGGCCGGTAGCGCCTGGAACGGCCTGACTTGCTGCGACTTGGGATCACTCGGGCCTCCTTCCTTGCTGTTTGTGCCGGACGTGGTCGGCCTCGTACCTGTTCATCTCCCGGAGTTGTGGTGATGACATGACCTGAGGGAWGTTTCTGGGAGATTTTCTGGTCCTCGATTCGTTCCTTTTCTTGGCCGGGGAGAGGTGAGCGGGCGTTTGTGCGGCAAAGGTTGTGTGGACATTGTCCACGCCGATGTAACGTGATGCCGTAGAACACCGGTGACCTCCTGCCCTGGTCCAGGCGAGAGCCGGARAGGAGAAGCGATGAACACCCCTCCATACCTGCGCTGGGACGAATCAGGCCAGCAGCAGCTCCTCGCCCGGGCTGAAGCGCTGCTCCAGCGGCGMRGCCGGTGCCTGCTCGGAATTGCCGGGGCGCCCGGKGCCGGAAAATCCACCATCTSCGAATGGCTGCTGGAGCGCCTGCTCACCGACCATCCCCGGCAGGTCGCCCTGGTCCCYATGGACGGATATCACCTGGCGCAGTCGCTGCTCGTGGCCCGCGGGCTKGAGCACCGCAAGGGCGCTCCGGACACCTTCGACGGTGCCGGCTTCGTCGCGTTGCTCCGCCGGCTGCGCTCAGAGACCTCGCGGGAGATCTTCGCTCCGGTGTTCCGCCGCGAAGTCAACGACGCGATCGCCGGGGCCATCGCCGTCCCGCCGGAAACACGCCTGATCATCACCGAGGGCAACTACCTGCTCTTTGACGAGGCCCCATGGAGCGAGGTCGCATCCCTCCTGGATGAAACCTGGTTCGTCGAACTCGAACAGGGCGAACGCCTGCGCCGGCTCACCGCCCGGCACCTGAGGTTCGACAACGACGCCGCCATCGCCGAATGGCGTGCAACCGGCAATGACGAACGCAATGCCCGCCTGGTAGCAGCAGGAAGCCAGCGGAGCACACTCGTCATCGAGCACACACCCGCGACCGTCCCGGCGCCCGGCCACGAATAAGCGGCCAGAAACCGAGCCGCCGGCTTCACTGCGCCCCGGCATTATTCCCTGCCTGGGACACAAGTGCCCGACGAGGCTCATCGATAGTTTTCACGTAACCTGCCGTCGTAGCCGCTTCTGAGTGGCCGCTCGTCATAATCTCCGATATCGGCGTTGGAATCAGTTGAGTGCAGCCGATCTGCGGCCACGAGCAGAATCACCGAGACCCGAGTTCAAATCGACGGGTTTGCCTTCATCGGTCCATAGCGGTCCCGGACCGTAGTCCGTCCAGAACTCAAGTCGCGTCATGATCCGAGTATCTCCCTGCGGTGACCGGCCTTTGGGATCAGCCGCCTCCACGCAACGGCTGATCCCAACGCTACGCCTTTGGTATGGCCAGGGTCGCTGCCCAGCGCTGGCCCACAGCCGATTCGATGCCTACCGAATAGGACTTGAGGTGGCTGACCTCGAATTGGTTTTCCGAAGGAACCACATCGTTTTGATTGCAGGGCAGCGGGAACTTACCTACGCCATCGACGTTTATGAGTACTTCCCCCGGGCCAAAGCACGTCAAATAAACCTTGATGAACTTCGATTCCACGCTGAATTGACCAAGGCTCATCGTTGCAGTCTGGTTGTCCAGCGATCCGACCACTTTTTCGCCGTTGGGAACGTGGTGGTTCACGGTCGTCGGAGAAGTTACTGACTCGGGCGGCGTGCTCGACGGAGTTGCCGTAGCTGTGGCAGTACCGGGGGGCAGCGGCGGCACGGCGTCGCATCCCACCAGGGCAAGGCACACTGCAGCAAGCCCGGCCCCGGCCAGCATCATCCCCGCTGATCTATCAGCCATTCCAAGTCTTCCACCCGATGCTGGTGGGAGCATCCAGCGTCCCCGTCCCAATAGTCGAACTAACGCAATTGGTGTTGTATTTCCAAGTGCGGATGTTTACCTTCCATTTGCTGGTTCCGATTTGCGCGTAGCCGGTCCGCAAAGCCGGCACGGTGTATTGGACCGACATTGAGGTCGTATAGGAAGCGGAGGCCGTGATGCTGCCGGACACCTGTGCCTTAGCAGTCGCGATTCCACCGCTCACGCCGCCTTCAATATAACCGCCCACTGACGCTCCTATCGTGCCAGACAAGGTATTCGTAAACGTGACAGTGTTCGCATAGCTCGTCCCGTTAATGGCGTGGTACACCGGGCCGATGGCCTGATAGTAGTTTTGCTTGGACGTGACCGTCTTGTAGACCGTCGAGCTGTCACATAGCCCCTGTGGACTAACCACCCCCCCTGTGTCCGGGGCAGCCTGGGCCGGAGATGCAAGGGTCATCAGCCCCGTTACGAGAATGCCAGCTAGTGTCGCACCAAGAAACTTCTTCAATTGAATCCCCCAATTTCAGTACTCCGCTAGCTGACATCAGGGCGCACAGCGAAGTGAAGTGAAATAGTCCCCCAATGATCGCTGGCCTGACGCGTCGCTGCCCCGACCAGCTGATGGCCCGACTCTATGGGACCGCGGCTACAGCAGCAATATGTAAAACAAATTGAATTATTACAGTCTGGTAAAGACATTCAGGCCGGCGCCACGCCGGAAATGGAGTTTGCCTGCACGGTTCCGTTTGGCAGGCTTGGGGTCAATCAGGCCAGGCCTCAGTAAATGGACAGTAATGGCACACCATAGCTCAAGGGGCTGCCGGCTTAGCTTTGGCCTGTCCCGACTCGGAAGATGCGGTCACTCAGGTCGCTGTGGAGGACGTGGAACTGTCCACCGTTGCCGTTGACCGTTCCGTCCGTCACGTAAAACCCCCGTCCGGCGTCCGGGCCTCCGGTAGCTCTGTCGATGACGGCTATCAGATGCCGGCCAAGATGTCCCTTCGGCCCCAGGACGGTGATCTCCTCGAGTTCTTCTGCCGTCAGTCCTGCCAGCACCGCACTAATTTCAGCCACGCCCTCCGGGTTACCCATGCCCGTGTTGGCCTGCATGCACAGGCTAGGGCACGTGGACCACCGCAGCAAGGATAGGGGGTTCTCCTCCTCTGCTGCGGCGATGGTGCGCTGTTCCAGTTCGCGCATTCTGGCAAGCTGCTCGCCGATTCGGCTGGCTACCATCAGGCCGGTACGCATCGCCCCGTCCACGGCATCTTCCATTCCGTCTGCTTCGCCCCGGACCACGCTGGTCCGGGGCGTTTCCATGTGATCGAAAGGCAGCCGGGCAGGTACCGTCGCGTCCCTTGAAGGCATCGTGGCCAATTGGTGCAACGCTCTGGACCATGCAGCGGCAGCGCTGAATGACGTGGCGTCCCCGGCTGTGATGCGGGTGTGAGGCAGGGAAGGTGTTCCAACCAGTGAAAGTCCAGGTGGGACTGCAAGGCGGGACATCCTAGGGTTGAAATTCCTCTACCCCCGCAGACCGGGTAGTCAATGCCAGCAACGGACGGAGCCCCATTGGTTGACACTGCAGTCGAGCAGGTTCGGCAAGTAGCATCTCCCGCAGCCATCACACCGGTCATTCCGGGTTTCCACCCTGACCCCACAATCTGTCGGGTCGGCTTCGACTATTTCCTGGCAACGTCGAGCTTTGAGTACTTCCCCGGAGCGCCGATTTTCCACAGCCGGGACCTCGTAACTTGGGATCAGATCGGGAACATCCTCACCCGGCGGAGCCAGTTCGCTGTTGGGGACGGGCGTCCTTCAGGCGGGATCTTCGGCTCAACGCTCAGGCATCACAACGGTGAATTCTGGTTCGTCACCACGAACATGAGCGACTTCGGTGGCGGTCATTTGCTGTTGCGGTCCAAGGAGGCTGCCGGCCCGTGGAGCGACCCGGTACAGATACCGGGAACGCTGGGCATCGACCCGGATATCGCGTGGGACAGCGACGGAAGTTGTTACCTCACCTGGGTGGGGTTCGGCCCCGGCGAGCATGAGTCCGGTATCGTCCAGGCGCGGCTGGATCCCGACGCTGGCCGCCTCTTGGAATCTCCCAGGAAGGTGTGGCAGGGAACAGGGCTGGCCTACCCGGAGGGGCCGCACCTGTATGAGGCGGGCGGCTGCTGGTATCTGGTTTTGGCCGAAGGCGGCACTGAACGCGGTCATGCCGTCTCTGTCAGCCGTGGCAGCAGTCCCGCAGGTCCTTTCGAACCGCATCCGAACAACCCCATCCTCAGTCATCGCAGCATGGCGGCGCCCGTCCAGAGTGTCGGCCACGCGGACCTGGTCGAAACGGTCGATGGTGATTGGGCCGCGGTCTATCTCGGTGTTCGTCCCCGTGGCGTTGTTCCTGGCTTTCACGTCCTGGGTCGAGAAACTTATGTTGCGGGTATCTCCTGGGACCAGGGTTGGCCGCGGTTCGATGAGGACCGTTATCAGGTTCCCGTCGTCGGGTCTTCGTTTATTGATGATTTCTCCTCCGACAGCCTTCACCCGCGGTGGATTTCACCCGGCCAGGACCCGGCTTCGTTTACGGCCGAAACCCCCGAAGGTCTCCTTATCGGGCAGAGCCAGACTGGCAGCGTTCCCATCTTGGCAACCAGGGTCCTCGGACACGTTTGGGGTGCACGCGCGTCGGTTCTTCTCTCGGGTGACAAGGCGGTCAGGTTCCTCCTGAGGATGGACGACTTCCATTGGTATGGCATCGAAGTCTCCGGACGCCAAATCCGGGTCGTGGCCCAGATCGGACCCCTTCAGCAGGTGGTAGCGACAGCGGAAATCGACCCAGCACCTGGACCATTTCAGCTGGAAATCGCATGCAACGAGTCACCCTTGGCGGGCCAACCGGGCATAAATACTGGGCCGGACGAAGTCACATTGGGCTTTCGAGAGCACGGCGAGCTGACGACGCTCGCGCGGATGGACGGCCGGTATCTGTCCACAGAGGTCGCCGGCGGGTTCACCGGCCGCGTTGTCGGACTGGCGGCAACCAGCGGCAGCATTATCATCGAACGGTTCGAATACAACCATCACGATTAGCGCCGCTCGAGTTCGTCCATCCCTGAGAGTCTCCGGCCCCATTTAAGGCACGATTGCGCTCTCCCAGCCAGTGCGGGAGCTCCACAGTCGGGGAGGAATGCGTGCGAACCCTAAACGCCGGCTTCGACGGCTCGTCAAACAGTGGAATGTGAATGACTGCTGGTCGCATTCGTGGACTCATCGCACGAGGGATGCTGCGCGGCTGACCGCCGGCGGTTCTCCAGGATCAGTGGCAGAAGGGCCGCAGGGGAGGCAGCAACGGCGGCGGCCTGCGAGGCTTCCTCGGCCTCGCCGTATCCCCAGAGTGCGAATATTGTGGGGATTCCGTGTATAGCTGCTCCCGCGACGTCGTAGCTTCGGTCTCCGACCATTGCGGGACTGGAGATGTCTACGCCTGTGGAATGGAGCCGAAGCAGCAATTCGGCGATGACGTCTGCCTTGCTCGCTCTTCCCTCGCTATCTGACGCTCCGCATACGGTGATGAAGTGGCAATCAATTCCGAACATTCGTGCCAGTCTTTTTGCTTGATCTTCAACCTTGGATGTGGCTACGGCCATCGGAATGCCGGCCGAATGTAGGCGTTCGAGTAGATCGATGATCCCGTCGTAGGGGCTGGACTGTTCGGCGCCATGATCGGCGTACGCTTTGCGATAATGTTGGAGGGCCTTTTGGGCCGTCTTTTCGTCCAGTTGTGAGACTGTTCTGAAGGACTCGATCATGGGCGGACCAACGAATCGGCGCAGTATGTCCATGCTGGGGACCGGCGCGCCCACAGCTGCCAATGCCTGTGCAGCACTTGTTGTAACGCCCGGTGCTGAATCCAGGAGCGTGCCGTCCATGTCGAACAAGATGCAGCTAATGCCAGTGAGAGACGGCCGGGCTTGATGAAGTGTCATTTTTCGAGGCTTTCGGTCTTGAAGTTGTTTCCGTTCCGGTTGGGTCCGGGGGATTATTGCGGTGAAGGGCAGGCATGGATCGAGTGAGTCTTGATCAGATTGATCAGAGGATTCTTGCGGAGCTTACGAAGAACGCTCGCATGAGCCATGCAGAGCTGGCGACCAAAGTCCTCCTTTCGAGGAACGCTGTGCGCCAGCGGATCGAGCGGATGGAACGGCAAGGGTATATCCAGGGGTACACGATTGTTGCCGGACCTCCGGGCCAGGGCCCGGTGTCCGCCTTCCTGATGGTTTACAGGAAGGACCGGGTTCGGGGGGCGGACGTCATCTCCGTGTTGCGGTCGATTCCCGAGGTGGTTCTGTGCGATGTCGTGAGCGGTGACTTTGATCTTCTGGTGAGGCTCGAGGCCCGGTCGCTGGAGAGGGTGCAGGAGATCTGGGAGCAGATCGCTGCTATTCCCGGAGTCACGGACACGGTGACGGCCATGACGCTTTCCAGTTTCATCAGGCGGGGCGCCGGAGGTGCCCGCGCCACGGAGTGAAAGTGATCCCGCTGATGGTGAAGTTCTCCAAGGCCCGGGCGGTGTGTGCTCCCCAATAGGCTGTGGCCGGAAAAGGAACGCTCCCGAGCGAATCCGTCTCGATGCGGGTGGCCATGGTTTTCTGTCCTCCGTGTGGAAGTTTGGGTGGTGCGCAGTTTTGTGCCGGCTGCCCGGAGGAACTGGAGGGGCGCGGGCCCTCGGCCGCGCCCCTCCAGTTCGATCAGTTCTTGATGCAGATGACTTTGGGCTGGGTCATCTCCTCATACGCGAAATGGACGCCCTCCCTGCCCATGCTCCCGTACTTAGCCCCGCCGAATGGCATGCCGTCGAACCGGTAATCAGAGGAATCATTGATCATGACGCCGCCTGCTTCGAGCTGGCGGGCCGCATCCATGGCCCTGGCCAGGGAGTCGGTGAATATGCCCGCATGAAGACTGAACTCGATGGCATTGGCGACGTCGATGGCCTCTTCGAAGGTGTTGAATTTACGAAGCATGACCACAGGGCCGAAAACCTCCTCCCTCCACAGGCTGCTGTCCGCCGGGACGGCTTCCAGGACGGTCGGCTGAAGCACATTGCCGTCCGTGACGTTGCCTGAGAGCAGGACGGCGCCGGCGTCGAGGGCCACGTCCAGTTTGGACTGGAGCTCCTGCAATGCTGTGGGGCTGATCATGGGTCCGACATCCGTCTGTTCATCCATTGGATCCCCGGCAACCAACCGCGCCGTTGCCTCCAGGAAGCGCTGGCGGAACGCGCCGTACACTGGGGCGGCTACGAGGATCCGCTGCACCCCCACGCAGTTCTGGCCGGCAGCCCAAAACGCTCCGGAGACGCAGGATTCCACGGCCTTCTCGATGTGGGCATCGTCCAGGACGATCACGGGTGCGTTTCCGCCGAGATCCATGGAAAGCTTCTTCAGGCCTGCGGTGCGGGCGATACTCTCCCCAGTGGAGAACCCCCCGGTGAAGGACACCATTCGTACGTCCCGGGACCGAATGATTTTTTCGGCCACGTCCCGGTCGCCGTGAACAATCGTGAGGGCTTCCGGCGGGAGGCCGGAGCTCACGAGGGCGTCCGTGAGCAGCTGGGCTGACAGGGGAGTCAATGCAGAGGGTTTGAGGATCACGGCGTTTCCTCCGGCGATTGCCGGGCCGATCTTGTGTGCCACCAGGTTGAGGGGGTCGTTGAAAGGAGTGATCGCGGCAATGATGCCCAGTGGTTCGCGCGAGTACCAGCCGGTGCGGTCCTCTGAGCCCTCGTACGAGTCAAAGGGTATGACTTCGCCCGCGTTCCGGCGCGCTTCGGTAGCGGAGAGGCGGAGCGTGTTGACCGCGCGCATCACTTCCTTCCGTGCCTGGCGGATCGTTTTCCCGGCCTCGGACACAATCGTTTGCGCGAACTCCTCGCTGCGCTGCTCGATCTCCGTTGCGGCGCCGTCCAGTATCTTCCCGCGGGCGTTGCGGGACAGTGCCCGTGCCTTCCGGGCGCCGACGCGGGCCGTTTCGATCACGGCTTTGCCGGCGGTGGCCTCGGTCAGCGAAACCGCGCCGACCACTCTGCCGTCGTAAGGGCTCATCACGTCGCGGAACTGCGGCAGCGCCGTTTCCGTCGAGCACAGCGTTGATTCAGACATTTGCGGCTACTTCCGTCCTGGCTGCGTGCATTGCGATGATGTCAGAAAGCAGGGCGTAGGCGGTCTCCACACGGCCGGCTCCCGGTCCGGAGACGGTTACCGGGCCCAGAAGGTCGGTGTCGAAGGACACGGCATTGGTTGCGCCGGAAACGCCGGCCAGCCCATGGCCGAGGGGGAGCGCTACGGGGGAGACGCCTGCGGTCACTGACCCGTCCGGGTTCCGCCGCGCTGAACCCACGAGCTTCCAGCGGCGTCCCTCGCGGGTTGCCTTCTGGATATTCTCCGGCGTCACTGTCGAAATCCCCGCCCGCTGAACGTCCTTTAGTTCGATGCCTGCGTCGAGCAGCTCGTTGGCGAGGATCAGTACCTTGAGCTGAACATCGTATCCCTCGATGTCTGCTGCGGGATTGGCTTCGGCGTAGCCGCGTTCCTGTGCCTCGCTGATGGCCTCTTCGAAGTCCAGTCCGGATTCCATCCGCCCGAGCACATAGTTGCTGGTGCCGTTGAGGATGCCTTCGAACCCGTTCAGCTTCAGCCCCGCGAACATTTTCTTGGCCAGGCGGATGACAGGAGTGCCGCTCATGACGGCACCCTCGAATTCGAAGTGCACGCCGTTCTGTTCGGCCAGGGCGGTCAGTTCGGCGCCGCGGAGGGCAACCGGGCCCTTGTTCGTCGTGCAAACGCTCTTGCCGGATTCGAGGGCCCAGCGTACGTGCGAAACTGCCGGCTCGCCGTCGTCGGGATTCGTGAACGTGGCCTCGCAGATGATGTCGGCGGTGCAGTCACGGATAACTGATTCGTTATTGGTGTCCGCGGACCCGCCATGGGCGGCGAAGGTTTCGCTTCCACCGTCCAAATTGAGTGCGATGCCGAGGTCGATCCCCTCGGGCTGGACCAGCGAACCGAGACGCAGGTCGGTGATGGCGACGACACGCAGGCCGAAGCCCAGCTCGGAACGAAGTGTGTCACCGCGTGTTGCGACCAGTTCGGCCAGCGTCCTGTTGACGCCGCCGAAGCCGATCAGCGCAATGTCATAGGTGGTCATGGTGCTCCCTAAGTCAGATACATCGGTCCTCCAATGCTCACCGCATTCCATGTCCGTCAGCGCATGTCATTGTGACCGAACAACAGGGCGAACTGACCATCTGTACGCCGATTCGGCAGGAGCGCCTCGAAGTAACTTAGGTGCAACATAAGCATGTTGAAATGTTTTTAATGACCCAAAGGCCGTTTTCGTGTTACTTTCATCACTACCGCCACTGCACAGCCCGAGGCGCCCTGTCCCCCAAGCCGGGGCGATGTGCGCATCTTTCGCATCAGACCTATCCACTCACCGGGGAGAAACCATGGAACCCTCATCACCTGTCCAGCTAGACACACAACCCACGTTGCCCCCGTCGACCGACTCCGGGCTCCGGCGGTCCATGGGGGCACGCCATCTGGTCATGATCGCCATGGGCGGGGTGATCGGCTCAGGGCTGTTCCTGAGCTCGGGCTACACCATTTCCCAGGCCGGACCGCTCGGCGCGGTCATCGCCTATCTGATCGGCGCCTTCGTTGTGTACCTGGTTATGGCCTGCCTCGGCGAGCTTGCCATCGCGTATCCGGTCTCAGGCGCCTTCCACATTTACGCGGCGAGGTCGATCGGGCCGGCCACAGGGTTCGCCACGGCCTGGCTCTACTGGCTCTGCTGGGCAGTGGCCATCGGATCGGAGTTCACTGCCTCCGGTCTCCTCATGCAGCGCTGGTTCCCGGATGTTGACGTCTGGGTCTGGTGCGTCATCTTCGCCTCGGTCCTCTTCGGATTCAATGCAGTTTCCTCGAAGTTCTTCGGCGAGTCCGAGTTCTGGTTTGCCATCGTCAAAGTCGGCGCCATCGTGGTTCTCATCGTTCTTGGTGGCGCGGCGTTGTTCGGCATCCACCCGCTCAGTGAGGGAGGCAGCCACCCGTTCATGTTTGAGAATTTCAACACCTCCAGCGGCCTCTTCCCCAACGGTTTCAGCGGCGTCCTCGTCACTGCACTTGCAGTGTTCTACGCCTTCTCCGGCTCGGAACTCATCGGTGTGGCAGCGGGCGAAACAGCTGACCCCGCCACCAGCATCCCCAAAGCGATGCGCAGCACAGTGATCCGCCTGCTGATCTTCTTCGTCGGGGCAATCGCTGTCATCGCAGCTACCATCCCTTTTGATCAGGTAGGCCTGGATGAAAGCCCGTTCGTGACTGTCTTCTCATCCATAGGCATTCCTTTTGCCGCCGACATCATGAACTTCGTCATCATCACCGCCCTCCTCTCCGCCGGAAACAGCGGCCTCTTCTCCTGCGCACGGATGCTCTACTCCCTTGCCGACGAGGGGCATGCCCCCCGGGCGCTGAAGAAACTGACCCGGGGCGGTATCCCCCTAATCGCGCTTTCAGTCAGCATGCTCGGAGGCCTTGCGTCGCTCATCAGCAGCGTCGTTGCGCCCGAAACGGTCTACCTGGCTCTCGTTTCAGTGGCAGGTTTCGCCGTCGTCGGGGTCTGGATGTCCATCACCGCCTCGCACTTCTTCCACAGGAGATCCTTTGTCAAGAACGGCGGCGATGTCGCCGCCCTTGCCTACAAGGCCCCGCTGTTCCCGCTGGTGCCCATCCTGGCCTTTTCGCTCTGCCTAATATCGCTCATCGGCATCGCCTTTGACCCGAATCAGGTGGCAGCCCTCTATTTCGGAATCTCTTTTGTTGGTGCCTGCTACGCCTTCTTCTACTTCAAATACGGACGTAAGGCGCGCGCAGACCAGCTGTCCTGACGCCATCATCAACCATCGTCTTCTCAGCTTCGTGGCCGGGGTCTTTCTTTCCCGGCCACGAGGCTGTTCAAGGGATAAACCATGAACTCACAAGGCCTGATGCAACACGTGCGCAGTTCGGTCCAGGACGCCGGCAGCTGGCTGGAGATTGACGCCGCCGCTTTCGAATCAAACGTCCGGACCCTCCTGTCCATGATCGATGACCGCGCACTGTTGTGCGCAGTGGTTAAGTCCCATGCCTACGGGCACGGAGCTGACCTCTTACTCCCGTCCCTTGTTCGTCTGGGCGTTCCATTCATCGGAGTAGGAAGCAACGAGGAGGCAGCCATTGCACGCCGCTGCGGTTTTGAGGGCCGGATCCTGCGTGTCCGTGCCGCGGCGCCGCAGGAGATCAGAGCAGGCCTGCGTCACGACATCGAGGAACTTGTCGCCGACCCGCAGAGCGCGTGGGAGATACACAAGATCGCTGCCGTGGCTGGGAAGGTGGTCCGCATCCACCTCGATATCAACTCTTCCGGGATCAGCAGGCACAGCCTCGACGTCTCATCCTCGCTTGGCCGGGCATCCGCGGTAGGAATCGTGAGCCACCCGGGGCTTCAACTGGCCGGGATCATGACGCATTTTCCCAAGGACGACGACGGTCATATCGAAACGACTCTTCTGCGGTTCCAAAGCCAGGCGTTGACACTGCTTCAATTGACCCGAACTCCCCGGGATGAAGTGCTGCTCCACTGCGCCAATTCATACGCCGCCCTGCACGTCCGCGGCTCGTGGCTGGACATGGTCCGTGCCGGGGCAGTCCTCTACGGCGATTCGGAACCTTCAACAGCGCACTTCCAACGGTGTTTGGCCTTCAAAGCCCGGATTGCGTCCATTAATAGCTATGCAGCAGGCACTAAGGTCGGCTATGGGCTCACCCACACCTTGGACCGCAACTCCAGGCTGGCTTCAGTGACAGCGGGTTACGGAGATGGCTACCGGCGGGCACTGGCCAGCCAAGGCAGCGTACTTGTCCGCGGCCGGCGCGCTGCCATAGTCGACATCGTTTCGATGAATTCCATGGTTGTCGACGTCACCGACGTGGCGGGAGTTTCCCCTGGAGACGAAGTCGTGCTGTTCGGGCGGCAGGGACGGGCAGAAATCGCTCCCGCAGAACTGGAAGCAGCGAATTCAGCGATACTCGCTGACCTCTACACTGTGTGGGCGCAAGGAAACCGCGTCCTGGTCAACAATGAAGACATGTGAGAATAGGCGTAGTCATCGGGCGGAAGGAGCACGGAGCATGGATTCTTCCTCGGAAGCGTCGTCCATGGCCCAAGGACTTCGAATAGTTCGGCTGGTCGCAGACCGGGAGAAGCAGGGCAGGCGGCTTCTCGGCGTTTCCCAGCTCGCATCCGAGCTGGATATGGAACAAAGCCGCGTCTCACGGCTGACGCAGGAATTGTGTGAGCTGGGACTGCTGGAGCGAGTCGAACGCGGTCCCTTCCGAACCGGTCCACGTTTTTTCAGCCTGGCCGCAGCGCTGAATACCGGCTGGGTCCGCGAATCAAAAACCGAACTTGAGGCTTTAGTGGCTTCTTTCGGCCTTAGATCCAGAGTTTCCGTCCGTGATGGCTTCCGGGTCGTTCTACTGCGGGCCTCCAGTAACGATGCGGTACCCGGCAGCTTCGTGAAACCCGGCATGGTGACGCCCGTGTGGTGCACCGGCTCCGGACGGGCCTTGCTGTGGGACGACCAACAGCCAGCCGTGGAAGTCCTTCTCCAGGATGTCAACTTTATCGGCGTAGGCGGTCCGGGGGCGGCCCATTCGCCGCAAGAAGTCGCCGAACTGATGGACCGGGACAGGGCGCGGGGCTTCATTGTCGCGGAGGAAGAATTCGAGCACGGAGTCTACGAACTGGCCGTTCCGGTCCGCAACGCTGAAGGATCGATTCTTGCCGCGCTCAGCGTCCTCGGCAGCCGGGCCGAGATCAAACCCAGCACCAATGACATTGCAGAGGCCCTTACGGCAGCAGCCGAGCGGCTGGGGTCCTTTGAGGGCCGTCCCCGGGACAACGCGGTCCGGAAGGGCCTTGCCAGCTAGAGCCGTTTCTGCAGCGCCGCGTGACCCAGCGTTGACTCAAGCCACTTTCCCCAGGACACGAGAGCCGTGGCGCATAGCTCCAGGCGCGGCTCCAAGCGTGTCTTGGCGCCGACGACCTGAAGCGCTGCCACCACATCGCCCTTGAAGTCGCGTATCGGAACGGCCAGCGAGTAAAGTCCTGGTTCGGCTTCCTCGTCGACAATGGAGTACCCCCGTGCCCGCGCCCCGCGCAGTCGTGACAGGAAGTCCTCGACGTCAAGCGGCGTATTGGGGCCATGGCGCACGAAAGGTACGCCGGAGAAAATGGTTCGGACCTCGGCGTCCGAGGCTTCCCACAGCAGGGCCTGGCCGGCATCGCTACAAAACGCCGGGTAGGGCCGGCCCAGCCACGAACCGACCATGTTGCTACTTGCCGGAACACGCTCACCGATGGTGACAGTACTGTTTCCGCTCATAACTCCAAGGAAGCATCCTTCGTTAGTTTCACCGGCCAAGCCTTCCAGAGCGGTTACGCCGTCGGTCTGCAGCCGTTGCTCTGTCAACAGCTGTGCGTCTGTCAGGAGCGACCAGTTCATTGTGTAGGACCGATGGTCTCCGCGTGCCAGAAACCCCTCCTGCTCGGCGGTCCGGAGACTGCGCGAAACCTGGCTGCGGTCCCTGCCCAGATCGGCTGCTATATCAGCGACCGTTCCGCCAGACAGGCCTTCTGCGTTGCGGGAGCCCACAGCGAGGACAGCCATGATTCCCCGGCCCATGCTGGACGTCTTAGACATGGATCCGATTCTAGTCACTGCACGAACGTGTCTTAGTGGATGGCGAAGACACGGGCTGGAAAGCCGCTGCCTTGCAGTGGCTTAGGCCAGCTTGCAATGAGGATCGCGCCGGCTTCTGGAAGTCCGTCCAGGTTCGCCATCAGCTCGATCTGCCACCGGTTCCGCGCCAGGACATAGGTCTCCAAGGTGAAATCCTGGCGGGACGTAGCCCGCCCCGGGTCTGTGTCCGTCTGCTCATGGCCGACGGCCGTTACCGACCGCTCCTCGATCAGGAAGGAGAGGACTTCCTGCGACCAGCCAGGTGTGTGGCTGACACCCTCATCGTCCCTGTTTGCCATGGCGTCGGCGTCGGGCCAACGATGGCTCCACCCTGTCCGCAACGCCACAAAGGACCCCGGCGCGATGGCACCATTGCGGCGCTCCCATGCCTGAATGTCCTCCATCGTGGGAGTGGCGTCCGCATTTACGGTGGCCCGGGCGGTGATGTCGAGGATGACCAGTGGGAGGACCATGTCCTCCACCGGAATCTGGTCCAAGGTCCGTCCCCCGCGGATGAAATGCGAGGGAGGGTCAACGTGCGTACCCCATTGGCCGATGATCGAATACCGGTGGGCGGTGAAACCGTCGCCTTTCTCCAGGTCGAAGACCGCCTCCCTGATTTCGTCGGGGAAGGCCGGGAAATGCGGCTGGCCGGGGTGGAAGGCGTGCGTCAGGTCGGTGAATGACCTGCCCGCCAGCAACGCCTGCAGACCGTCCCAAAGTCCAGCTGTGGGGGCTTCAATCATGATGCGGCCTCGCTCTCAAAGAGTGCGGGAAGGGCTGTGCTGGAGACGCTGACCGGGCCGGTCAGTTCGATGACCGGTACCTCCCAGGGATGGATATCCACGATGTGCTGCAGGAAGCGTTCCACGGCGGCGTCAGGGAGCGCCGCATCGAAATACGTCGTGAAGACAAAGGTAGGCGAAATTGTCCGCTGCCCCACCTGCCCCAACGTAGGGTTGGCGCCTTCAGTGCAGGTGAAACCCTCGAAACCCAGGCCGGATTCAAATACATGCCTGTAGTTGCCAAAATCCCCTAAGTCGGTGGATTCCGACGAAGCCTGGAGCAGGGCCGCGATGCCGGCTTCATCTTTGAACGCTTCTGCGTCCCCCGTGGCGAGCCGCGAGAAGGTTTCCGAAGCTATAGGCCAATGCACGCGCAGCTTGCGGACTGATTTCATTGCAATTTTCAAGGGAAGCCTCTTCCTGGGCAGTTCGCAAAAGGTGTCAGAATGCCATATTGGCAGAGAGTGATGTTCATTACAAGCATGAATATATGCTTATTACGCACAATTTTGAGAGGTGTTCGCGTTCACTCGGCACATCCGCCAGACTTTGGGCGTGACTGAGCAACGGAACACCGGTTGCTGCAAGCGGCTGCTGACCGTCACCTGCAAGCCCCGGGCTGCACTGCTCTTTTTGGCACTCCACGTTGTGCTACTTTGCATTGCCGGGCCACGAGGCGCCGCAACTGCCCCGCAGGAAAGAACAAACCGAAATGCTTGGAGCCCTGAACGATGCCCAGTACCATCCTTTCCCGCATGCTCGACGCCGGAGCGAACCTGACCGTGGACGGTGCGCTCGCCACCGAGCTTGAAGCGCACGGCTGCGATCTGGAAGACCCTTTGTGGTCGGCTAAAGTCCTTCTGGAGCAACCGGAACTGGTCAAGCGCGTACACCACGATTACTTCCGCGCCGGAGCCACTGTCGCCATCACGGCTAGCTATCAAGCCACACCCCTGGGATTCGCGCGCCGCGGCATCGGCGAGCAAGCGGCCTTGGAACGGGTGGCATTGAGTGTGCGCCTGGCCGACGAGGCACGCCGCGAGTATCTGGCGGAAAACCCGGATGCGGGCCCCCTGCTTGTTGCAGGATCGGTCGGGCCCTACGGCGCGTACCTTGCCGATGGATCGGAATACCGGGGCGACTATGTCCTCAGCCGAAACGAGTTTTTGGAGTTCCACCGGCCCCGAATCGCAGCGCTGGTGGAGGCCGGAGCGGACTTTCTTGCCTGTGAGACGCTGCCTTCATTGCCGGAGGCCGGGGCCCTGTTGGCACTCATAAAAGAGTTCGACGTCGAAGCCTGGCTCTCCTTCACGCTACGGGATGGCGGCCACATCAGCGACGGTACGCCGCTGGCTCAGGCGGCAAGGCTCTTGACGGCAGAGCCGCTCGTGGCGGCTATCGGCGTGAACTGCGTGCCGCTGGAGCTGGTCTCCCCATCGCTGGAGGCCCTGGGCAGAGCCACTGATACGCCCCTGATCGCATATCCGAATTCGGGCGAAAGCTATGACGCAGTCACCAAAACGTGGGGGCCGGCCGCGGCGAGCCCGTCGGGCCCCGATAGTAAACAGCCCGCAAGCCTTGCGGAGGGAACGCCAATCTGGCGTGAACTTGGTGCCCGGCTCGTTGGCGGGTGCTGTCGAACGACCCCCCAGGATATTGCCGCCGTGACGGCGCTGTCAGAAAGTTACAAACCTGGATATCGACCGGTTGGTGCTGCTGGCGCAAGGAACTTCTGACGCGTCACGAACTTGGCCTCTACGCAGTTAACCTGAGTGGCGATGTCCCCTGTTGAGTAACGATGTAACGGGATCTGTGCAGCAGCACCGATGCTTCTCCACACGGAGCACCGAAACCGCCATCCCAACTGTGTATTAACCCGCCATTCTCAGCCCACAGTCACAGATTCACACCTAGGGAAGTTCTCGCGGCGGGGGAGCGGACGGAACGTGTCGCGCTTCAGGACCGGCTTGCGGACACGTCTGACGGGCAGTTGCGCAGCGCCCGAGGCGCGCAAAGAAGGGCCGCGCCCCTGCGGTCTGGGATGTGGCTGGCGGCCGGAACGCTCTGAAACGGCGAATTTGCGGTGTGTGTACATTGTCCACACTTCCGCCTTCGGATCGAGTCGTATGTGGGTCGGATCGGGCCGGACCTCGCATGTTCCCGGGGGAGTCCAGTGTTTGTGTGGGACCGGGGCCTTCTTCCGTGGCCGTGCTGGTCCGTTGATCAGTCATACCCATCCATTCCTGGATTCGCGGTTTTCGACATGACTGCCAGAGCGTGCTCTACCACCACCCCGGCTCGTCTCTATTTCTCTGGCGTGTCTTCAGACAGTGGCATCGAGGGCGATGAGCGGCCGGGCGTGAGTGGTCGGAGGCGAGGGCGCCGGTCGCCGTCGTCGGAGATATCCGGCGTCGGACGTCGTGTGCTTTTTGATTCGTTCCGGTGCCGACGGGGTGTCTGCCTAGGGCCTCGGGGGAGCTGACCTGGTCGGACTGCCATTCACGAAGTATCCGTTTTTGCGTTTCGTTTGAGCTGCCTAAGCGGAACAGTTTGGCCGGCGGGGCATAAGCGAATCCGGAATCCCGGCGTCAGTAGAGGATTTTCCGGTCTGGGAGGCGGGCGAGGGTGGCGCTGAAGGAGCGGTATCCGGGACAACCGTCATTTGATTAGGTGGTTCAGGAACCCCCGTATTGGGCACCGGAATGGGCTTCGATTGCGATGTTGAGTTCTTCCAGGGTCGGGGGGTTTGCTCCCGGGCGCTGCACGGTGATGGCCGCGGCTGCAGCTGCGGTGTGTCCAAGCTGCTCCAAGACAGCTGGGGCGAAACCTTCGGTTCCTCGGGTGAGAAAACCCAGGATCAGGGCGGACATGTAGGAGTCCCCGGCGCCGATGGTGTCGGCAACTTTGGACTTCACGGCGGGAATGCTGATGTTAGCGGCGGGGGTGGTGAATTGTGAGCCGTCGGCGCCTTTGGTGATGACGGTAAGTCCGGCGCCCAGACCGAGGATGTGTGCTGCGGTTTCGTCCAGGCTTTTTTGGGGGTACAGCCAGTAGGCATCTTCGTCGCTGAGTTTGACGACGTCGGTTAGGGGCACGAGCTCTTCGAAGGTGGCCAAAGCTTCCCTGTGGCTGCCGAGCAGGGCTGGACGGATATTCGGGTCATAGGTGATCATGCAGTGTGTGCGGGCTTGTTCGAGCAGGGATTTCACGGCGCGGGCACCGGGATTAAGGAAAGTGGCGATGGATCCGGTGTGCAGGATTTTTGGGAAGTAGGCGGGGGCTGTCGGGGCAAGGTCCCAGGAGATGTCGAAGTCGTACTTAGCGGAGCCGTCGGGTCCAAGGGTTGCTGTGGCCGATGCCGTTTTGGTGAGGGATTTTGATCCGGGCAGAAGTATGACGCCTGCACTGCTGAGGTGGTTTTCGATGGAAATCCCACGCGCGTCCGGGGCGATGGCCGTGAGCAGACCTGTGGTGACGGCGAGGCGGCCAAGTCCGTAAGCCACGTTGGCCGGTGAGCCGCCGGGGTGCTCCACCGTGTCGTGCGACGTGGTGACCACGTCGATCAGCGCTTCGCCTATGACCATGACGTCGAGCGTCTGGTGAGCGTCGTTCCGGGCTGTTGTGAGGTAATCCATGGTCTGTCTCTCGTGGGATGGTGATGATGGGAACTCCCGGTATGGATCCGTCCGCGGACCTGGGGGAGGTCCGCGGACGGAGAAGGGAGCTCCGGTAGAGCGGGAGGGTACTAGCCGGCCATCAGGCGGTGGCTGCGCCGGTCATGATCGCCACTGCGTCGGTCATTGTGTGTGATTGCGGAGTGATGGTGGCAGCGCACTTGCCCAGGCGCTGGATGTGGATCCTATCCGCTACGTCAAAGACGTGGGGCATGTTGTGGCTGATCAAGATGACCGGCAGGCCGCGGTCGCGAAGGTCCCTGACCAGCTGGAGCACCTGGTTCGATTCCCGGACGCCAAGTGCCGCCGTCGGTTCATCCAGCACAACGACCTTTGAACCGAACGCTGCGGCGCGGGCCACGGCGACAGCCTGGCGCTGGCCGCCCGAGAGGTTCTCCACCGGCACTGTCACGTCCTGCAGGGTGGAGATGCCCAACCGGGTCAGCTCTTCCTTGGCCTTCCGGCGCATACCTTTGGTGTCAAGCATCCGGAACACGCTCCCGAGGAGTCCCGCACGCCTTTCCTCCCGACCCAGGAACAAGTTCGAGGCGACGTCGAGGGCCGGTGAGACAGCGAGGTTCTGGTACACGGTTTCGATGCCGTGGACCCTGGCGTCCTGCGGCCGCTTGAAGTGCACGGGCTGTCCTGACATGAAGAGCTCGCCGGAGTCTGGGACTTCTGCTCCGGTGAGGCATTTGATCAGGGTTGACTTGCCTGCGCCGTTGTCGCCGATGATCGCGAGGACTTCGCCCGGGTAGAGGTCGAGACTGACCCCGTCCAGTCCCACGACACGGCCGAAAGTCTTGACGAGGTTCCGGGCCTGCAGGATGGGCTCGCGCGTGGCTACGTGGGGGGCTTCAAATTCTGTCGTGGTCATGACTTGACCTTTCGGATCCACTGATCGACGGACACAGCAACAATGATCAGGACGCCCACGGCGAGCGTCTGGTAAAGCACGTCCAGCCCGGCGAGCGAGAGGCCGTTGCGGAAGACACCCACGATCAGCGCTCCAAGCAGTGAACCCCAGATGGAGCCGCGGCCGCCGAAGAGGCTGGTTCCGCCGATCACGACGGCGGTTATGGAGTCCAGGTTCAGGTCTACGCCGGCGTTGGGGCTGGCGGCGTTGGTGCGCCCGATCTGGATCCAGGCGCCGGCGGCCAGGACGGCGCCGGCGGCGAGGTAGACGCTCATGAGAACCCGGTTTACGGGGATGCCAGCCAGGCGGGCGGCTTCCTTGTCATCGCCCACGGCGTAGACATGCCGGCCCCAGGCCGTCTTGCCCAGGATGAAGGCGACCGCGACATAGAGCAGGAGCATCATGACGACGCCGGTGGAGATCCGCACGGGGCCGAGCGGGAAGGTGGTGCCGGTCCAGGTCAGCAGGGGAGGCATGGCCGAGCCGCGAACGGTCGCTCCGTTGGAGTAGAGCAGTGTCAGGGCGATGAAGATGTTCAGCGTGCCGAGGGTGACGATGAACGGCGGGAGCCGGAACCTGGTGACCAGGAATCCGTTGAGTGCTCCGGCGGCAAGTCCTACGACCAGGCCTGCGAGCAGGGCAACAGGTGCGGGCAGTCCGTTGTTGACGGCGAGCTGGGCCATGACCATGGAGGAGAGGATCATGACGGCGCCGACGGAGAGGTCGATGCCAGCGGTGAGGATGATGAGGGTCTGGGCGATGGCCAGGGTGCCGACGACGGAGACCTGCTGGGTAATCAGCGAGAGGTTTTCAACCCGCAGGAACCTGTCATTGAGGAGGCCGAACACCACCACCGCGATGAGAAGTACGAGGGCGGGACTGAGGGCGGGGTAGCGGTGGAGGGTATTGCGTATCCGGCTGAGCGGTGTCTGGCGGTCAAGGAATTCCTCCGCCAGGTCGGCATGCCCGGCGCTGGGCGGGCCGGCGGTCTGTTGCTGGGTCACGATTGGTCCTGATCTTCCGTGATGGTTGCTAGGGGAGGCCCTAGCTCGGGAGATGCGGGGCGGGGAGGCCGATAGCGGGCGCCGGGTCCCCGCCCCGCAGTGAAGCTGGGTGGGTTACTTTCCCCAGCAGATGTCGGAGGCTTGGGTGGTGGTGATGCTCTTGACGCCGTCGGCAGGCTTGTCTGTGACGAGCTCGACGCCGGTGTTGTAGAAGTCCAGCCCCGGTGAGTTGGCCGGCTTCTGGCCGGTCTTGGCGAGGTCAACGATGGCCTTGACGCCCAGTTCGGCCATCTTGACCGGGTACTGCTGGGCCGTGGCGCCGATGACGCCGGACTTGACGTTGTTCACGCCGGTGCAACCGCCGTCCACCGAGACGACCAGCACGTCCTTTTCCTTGCCGGCGGCCTTCAGTGCCTCGAAGGCACCCGCTGCCGCAGGTTCGTTGATGGTGTAGACGACGTTGATGTTCGGGTTCTTGGCCAGGAGGGTTTCCATGGCGGTGCGTCCGCCGTCTTCGGCGCCCTGGGAGGCCTGGCTACCGACGATCTCGTAGTCGCCGCCCTTGCCGCCGGTGTACTTGCCGGTCTTGGCTTCGTCGCCGTTCTTCTTTTTATCCGCGGTGTCGATACCGAGGCCGGTCAGGAAGCCCTGGTCCCGGTTGTAGTCAACCGAGACGACCTTGTCATCAAAGAGATCGACGAGGGCAATCGTCGCTTTTTTCCCGTCCAGCTGAGCTGCGGTCCATTTGCCGATCAGCTCCCCGGCGGCGAAGTTGTCAGTGGCGAACGTGATGTCGGCTGCGTCGGCGGGATCCGGCGGGGTGTCCAGAGCGATGACGAAGAGCCCGGCGTCCTTGGCCTTCTTCAGGGCGTCCACTACGGAGGGGCCGTTGGGGGTGATCAGGATGCCCTTGTCACCCTTGGAGATCGCGTTCTCAATGGCCTGGATCTGGGTGTCCTCGTCGCCGTCAGCCTTGCCCGCAGCGAGCTTAAGGTCCACGCCGCCGGCCTCGGCCGCCTTCTTCGCCCCGTCCTCCATGGCGACGAAGAACGGGTTGGTCGTCGTCTTCACGATCAGGGAGACACCGACCTTGTCCCCTGACGAGCTACCGGTTGATGAGGTGGACGGGGAACTGCCACCACAGGCAGAAAGACTGAGCGCTCCCAGAGTCAGCACTGCTCCTGCAGCGAACAGGCGGGTGGCCGTTGAACGGGGTGCTTTGGAACTCAACATTGAATCTCCTGGTGTTTGAGGCCCTCACTGGCCTCGACAACGATGTCATGTACGATGTAATCAGCATCACACCGGAGAGTCAATAGATGCAATGAGAAGGAGCGATTTTTTTGACAACGATGTCCAATCGTGGCCAGCCGGCCCTTTCCGCCAGCCGCCCGACGATGCGCCATGTGGCTGCACTTGCCGGCGTAGGAATTAAGACCGTCTCGCGGGTGATCAATGACGAACCTGGCGTATCGGAAGCCACCCGCGACAAGGTGCTCAGCGCTTCCCGGCAACTTAACTACCAACTGGACATGGCGGCCGGCAGCCTGCGCCGCGCGGGCAGAAGGACGCTCTCGGTCGGGCTGTTGCTGCCGAGTGTTTCCAACCCGTTCAGCGGTGAGATCAACCGGGCAATAGAAGATGCTCTTGGGGCCAGGGGAATCGCGGTCTTTGCGGCGAGCCTGGACGATGACCCCCAGCGGGAGCAGGACATCGTGGCGGCATTTCTTGGGCGGCGTGTCGACGGGCTCATCCTCACGCCCATCGCCAGGAGCCAGGCGTATGTGATCCCGGAGCATTCCCGTGACCTGCCTTTGGTCTTCATCGACCGTGAACCGGTAGGAGTGGAAGCAGACGCCGTCGTGACCGACAACGCCGCAGGCTCCGCGAGGGCAGCCGCTCACCTGATCAGCCGCGGCCACACCAGGCTCGCCTATTTGGGGGACCGCACAGACATCCAGACCGCCCGGGAACGCCGGCGGGGGTTCATTGAGGAGATCGGCCGGCAGGGAATTCCCACCTCCACGATTCCCGTCCGTGAAAACCTGCACGATGAGGAATCGGCCAGATTGGCCACGTTGGAACTTCTCACCGCTGCCGAACCACCGACGGCGATCTTCTCCAGCCAGAACCTCATCACGTTCGGCGCCATGCGCGCTCTCGGAGAGCTCGGGCTGAGCAAACGCGTGGCCTTGATAGGGTTCGATGACTTCACGCTTGCCGACATGATGGATCCCGGCGTGACAGTCATCGCCCAGCACCCCGAGCGGATCGGGAAGCTGGCAGCAGAGCGGCTCCTGGCCAGGATCGATGGCGACCAGCAGCCCCCGCATACCTATGTTGTCCCGTCTGAGCTCATACAACGAGGTTCCGGTGAGCTGCGCCCTCCGGCCTGACAGGGGTGGCCTCCTGAACTATATTTCGAACCCATCGACCTGAAAGGGATCATGATGACCAAGACCCTGTATGCCGAGTTCACCGTCAAGCCCGGCAGCGAAGCCCGCGTTGCTGAAATGATGCTCGAACTGACCCGGCATGTGCGCCGTGAACCGGGCAACGAGCTGTTCCTTCCCTGCACCCGGGAAGAGAACCCCCGGGAGTACTTTGTCTTTGAGGTCTACCGCGATGAAGCCGCGTTCCAGGAACACATCGGCGCCGATTACGGCGCCAGATTCAACGAGGAACTGGCCCGCCATATCGAAGGCGACGCCTCGGAACTGACCTGGCTTCTGCCGCTGGAATAGCCCTCAGCCAAATCCAGCCGATCCACGGTCGGCGGGAGCTGCTGCGTCCAGGACCCGCGGAGACGGCTGAACGGAGCCGCCTGCCGGAAATAACCCTTCCAGCCCTGCCGCTGGGAGGGAATTTTCTGCTGCCCGCCCATCGCTTCGCCCGGCTCAGCCGCGCGGCGGGCGGCCTCATTCCCGCGCCGCCAAAACCGTTGACTTGTCTGACGGACATCACTTAGTGTCCTTCGCACTGACAACGTTGTCTACCGACGACGCGCGCAACGAAGGGCGAATCAAACGAATGAAGAACACGACCACCCGCAGGACGCATGCCGTTTCTGCACTGACGCTCGCGGGACTGACGCTGGCCGCGGCACTGGCAGGTTCCCTGCCGGCGTCGGCCGCGACGGGCCCCGGGGACGAACCCTACCGGCCGGCCATTCACTACACGCCGGCAAAGAACTGGATGAACGACCCCAACGGGCTCGTCTTCTACAAGGGCGTCTACCACATGTACTACCAGCACAACCCCTCCGGTAACACCTGGGGGAACATGTCCTGGGGCCACGCCACATCGAAGGACCTTGTTCACTGGCAGGAGCAGCCGCTGGCGATCTCCACCGATGCAGAGCAGGACATCTTCTCCGGCAGCGTCGTCGTGGACAAGGACAACACGACCGGTTTCGGTACGAAAGAGAACCCACCGCTGATCGCGATCTTCACCAGCGCCTACAAGGACGCCTCGCCCCACCGCGGCCTGCAGGCGCAGTCCCTGGCCTACAGCCTCGATGACGGCCAGACCTGGACCAAGTACTCCGGCAATCCTGTACTGAACCGAAACTCCGCCAACTTCCGTGACCCTAAGGTCTCCTGGTACAACAAACCCGGCGGCGGAGGCTACTGGCTCATGACCGCGGTCGAAGCCCAGGATCACAAGGTCGTCCTCTACAAGTCCGCCAATCTCAAGGACTGGACCGCCCTGAGTGAATTCGGACCAGCCAATGCCACCGGCGGGCAGTGGGAATGCCCCGACCTGTTTCCCCTCGCCGTGGACGGCGACCCGAAGAACGTTAAATGGGTCATGGTCGTCAACATCAACCCCGGAGGCGTGGCCGGCGGCTCCGCTGGCCAGTACTTCGTGGGCAACTTCGACGGCACCACCTTCACCTCCGAAACCACCAAACCCGTGGCCACGCCCCCTCCCGGGAAGGTCCTGGCCGGATTCAACGACGGAACTTACAACGGCTGGACCGTCAACAACGAGCCAGGAAACTGGAAGAACGGCCCATTCGGCAGCACTCCGGCAAACGGAGCCCTTCCCGGCCAGAGCCCCGTGACCGGCTTTGACGGCAGTGGCCTGATCAACTCCTTCAACGACGGCGACTGGCCGCTCGGGTCCATGCAGTCACCTAACTTCACCGTGACCGACGACTACCTGAACTTCCTCGTGGGCGGTGGCAAGCACCCCCGCGTCTCCGACAAGCTGGACAACACCCCGCCCGAAGGGGAGCTCAAGTTTGACGGCTTCGAGGTTCCCGCCGGGACATCGCTGGCCGACACCGGCTGGACCGGGACCGGCGACCTCACCCCCAACTTCCAGCCCTCCACCAGCGGCGGGGACTTCTACCTCGGGGCCAAACGGATCAACACCTTCGAGACCGGCACCGCACCGGGCGATGACCGGCAGGGCACCCTGACATCACCGGAATTCCCCATCACCAAGAATTTCATGAGCATGCTGGTCGGCGGCGGCAACCGCTCCGCGGACTCCGGACAGATCCTGGCCGCCCAGTTGCTCGTCAACGGCAAGGTGGTCCGCTCCCTCGCAGGAGACAATTCCGGAATCCTGAACTGGAAAGGCTGGGATGTCGCCGAGTTCGCGGGACAGAATGCACAGTTGCGTGTAGTTGACCAGGCCACCGGCGGGTGGGGACACCTGACCCTTGACCACGTCATGCTGACTGACGGCCCGGCCGTTCCCCGGTCTGACGAGGAATCGGTAAACCTCGTGGTCAACGGACAAGTGGTCCGCACGGCCACCGGAAACGACAGTGAAAAGCTCGACTGGGCATCATGGAATGTCAAAGAATTCGTTGGCCAACAGGCACATATCAAAGTGGTCGACAATAACCGATTCGGTTGGGGCCACATTCTCGCGGACGACTTCATGCTCTCCTCGAAACCGGCACAGTCGGCCCTGGAGACCTATGACTGGCTGGACTACGGACGCGACTACTACGCCTCCGTGTCCTTCGGCAACATGCCCGATAACAAGCGGGTCATGCTCGGCTGGATGAACAACTGGGACTACGCCAATGACATCCCCACCAGCCCCTGGCGCAGCGCCATGGCACTTCCCCGCGAGGTCAACCTGACCACGACTCCTGACGGCCCTCGCCTCACCCAAAGCGCTGTCAAGCAAGTGGAACAGTTGGGCGGGAAGGTCTCCTATCAGGATAAGAAGGGCGGACCGATTCCCGCCGGGACACACCAGTTGTCGGCTTCAGCATCGGGCCAGGTCCAACGAGTCGACATCGCCTTCGCGCCGGGCTCGGCCAAGAAATCCGGCATCACCGTACTGGGCGATGGAGCCGCATCCACCGTCATCGGCTACGACGCCACGACCGGGAAGCTCTTCGTTGACCGCACTAACTCCGGCAACACCGCGTTCCACCCGGCCTTCGCTTCCATCGAGGACGCCCCCGTCACCCTGGACAAGGACGGCAACATCACCATGCGGATCTACCTCGACCGCTCCTCAGTAGAGGTCTTCGCCCAGAACGGTCTGCGGACCATCACCGACCAGGTATTCCCCAACGCCGGAGCCGACAAGATGGCCCTCTTTGCAGAAGGCGGTACCGCCCAACTCAAATCACTCACCGTGACACCGCTTGAAAGGGCAATGTTCCTGGCTGAAAAGAAGTGACCCCACCCGCCGCCTGACGGGCTCCCCAAGGAGCTGGAACTGAAGGGATTGCGCCCGGTATTGCCACGGGCACAATCCCTTCAGCTCGTCTATACCCCGGCGGCCGAAACATCAAGGGAAAGCCCCAGAGCAGCGCGCTCATTTGGAGGAGTTCACGCACTGCGGGGTTGGTGAGTGCCATGGCGAGCAGGAGCAGTGCCGGGACGGAGCGAAGCTTGGTGTGCTGCTGTCCGGCTTGGCGGTATATAGCGTCAACCAGTTCTTGGTGCTGCGGGTTTCGGGTCGTTGGGAAGGTGCCAGTCTTCGCCGGGGGCGTCCGGGTGTTCGCCCAGGACGTGGCGCCCGCCCAAACTGCGAGGTTGGTTGGGGGCGAGGACATGAGATTCCGGCCGTAAGGACACGGCGGACGACGGCGGGAGGTCCCGCCGTCGTCCGCAAGAGTTGCAGTCAGCGCTGTCCGGCTAGGAGGCGGGCTCCGTCTTTCCAGGGGCGAGACCGTAGAAGGGCGTGAAACGACTCCTGGCACCGGGGGAAATGTTGGAACGGACGATCGAAGCGCTCTCCAGCGCTGCCAGATGATATCTGACTGCGCCGCGCGAGGACGCGATGCCGTCGCTGATGTCAGCTACTTTGCTTGCCCCATGGCTTGCCAGGTAGTCGATGATTTTTGATCTGATCGGAGTGTTTCTCGCTCTTTTCGTCCGCTGAATGCGGTGCACGTCCATCGGGCTCTGGAGGTCAAAGTCAGCGGTCATTGGCCATGGCCTTTCATCCGGTGTGAGGGTAGGTTCGCAGGTTTGAAAATTTGGCCGAGCGGGATCCGGTTAGTGCATCGGAACACGCTCAAACTCCCTGCTATCTTCAGTGACCTGCGCATCCTGGGAGGCTTCCGGGCGTGACGCTTCGAGGAGGGACGTGGACTTGTCGTGGTTCCGGCCGATGACCGCGGTGGCGATGGCATTTCCCAAGATGTTGGTGGCGGTGCGTCCCATGTCCAGGAGTTGGTCGATCACCAGCAGGACACCAATTCCGGCGGCCGGGATGCCGAAGGCAGGGACCACGGCGGCTACGACGACGAGTGACCCGCGTGGAACGCCGGCCATGCCCTTGCTGCTGAGCAGGAGCATTGCGGTCATCGCGATCTGCTGGCCAAGGTCCATGTCGATGCCGTAGGCGTTGATCAGGAAGACCGACGCGAAGGTCATGTACATCATGGAACCGTCCACGTTGAACGAGTAACCCAGGGGCAGCACGAAACCGGTGGTGCGCTTCTCGATGCCGAACTTGGTCAGGCCTTCAATGAGCTTGGGCAGGGCGGCTTCACTGCTGGAGGTGGCGAACGCGATGACCATGGGTTCGCGCACTATCCGTACCAGTCGGAAGGCGGCCCGTCCGAGGAAGGCGACGGCGACGCCGACCATGATGACCCACAGGGCCGAGAGAGACACATAGAACCCGCCGATGAACGACGCGTAGGTGGCAAACGCATCGAGACCTTGGGAGGTGAAGGCCGCTGCGATGCCGGCGAAAACGCCGACGGGTGCCGCCAGCATCACATACCCGGTGACCTTCAGCATGACGCCCATCAGTTCGTCGATGGCATCGGCTATGGAGGAGCGGCCCTTCTTCCGGAGGTTCAGCAGGGCGATGCCGAAGAGGGCGCCGAATACGAGGATCTGAAGGGGGTTGTTTTCGGTCAGTGCGGCGAAGACGCTCGTGGGGATGATGTGGGTGATGAACGCTTGGTAATCGAGGGGCTTCGTTTCCATCCCCGCGTCGCCTCCCGGCATCAGGTGGAGCCCGTCACCGACGTTGAGTACATGGGCCGTGATGAAGCCGAACGCGCCCACCAGGACGGAGGCGGTCAGGAACCAGATCATTGAGCGGCCAAAGAGCTTGCCCACCCCGGCGGATTTGGCTGCTCCTGCGATGCCGGAGACGAGGGTGGCGAAGATCAGAGGGGCAATGATCATTTTGATGAGGTTCAGGAACATGTGCGTCACGGTGTCGAGGACCGCCACGACGGATTCGCGTGTGTCCACCGGCAGCAGCCAGTGGAAGAGCAGACCGCTGAGGATTCCGAACAGGAGCGCTGCCAGGATCCACATCGTTGATTTGTTTTTCATAGTCAGTCCTTGGGTAGAGGCCGGGTTGGTGGCCCGGTGCTGGAACGGTCCTCGTCATCGAGTTCCGTTTTCTCTGTAGTCGGTCGGGATTTTGGGCACGACGGCGTGCCCCTTGCTCCCTGGTCGGGCGGGGTCGTCGGTCTGCGGAGGCTATTGGGTGAGGTTGGCCAGGCGGTGCGGGCTGAGGAGCTCGGTGAGCTGCTCGTCGGTGAGCAGGCCGTGTTCGAGCACTAGTTCCGCGACGCCCTTGCCGGTGGCGAGGGCTTCCTGGGCGATGGCCGTGGCTGTGGCGTAGCCCAGTTGCGGGTTCAGGGCGGTGACGAGGCCGATGGATTGTTCCACTGTGAGGCGAAGGTGTTCGGTGTTGGCGGTGATGCCCCGGACGCAGCGGGCCGTGAGGGTGCGGCACGCGGCTTCGAGGTGGGAGATGCTCTTGTGGAGGCTGTGGACGATGATGGGTTCGAAGGCGTTGAGCTGGAGCTGGCCGGCCTC
>NZ_JBFTGZ010000009.1:0-229467 GCF_056393985.1 Arthrobacter sp. 10T425
ATCCGGAAGAGACCGCCGAATGGCTGGAGTCCCTGGATACCCTGATTCAGGAACAAGGCACCGAACGTGCCCAGTACATTATGCGAAGCCTGCTCCAGCGGGCCGGCGCGCAGAGCGTGGGTGTTCCGATGGTCACCACCACGGACTACGTCAACACCATCCCGGTCGACCAGGAAGCGGCATTCCCTGGCGATGAAGAGATCGAACGCAAATACCGTGCCTGGCTGCGCTGGAATGCCGCCGTGATGGTGCACCGGGCGCAGCGGGCGGACATCGGCGTCGGAGGCCACATCTCCACTTACGCCGGCGCCGCGACCCTGTACGAGGTCGGCTTCAAYCACTTCTTCCGCGGCAAGGACCACCCCGGCGGCGGCGACCAGGTYTTCTTCCAGGGCCAYGCCTCCCCCGGCATGTACGCCCGCGCCTTCATGGAAGGCCGGCTCTCCGAGGAGGACCTGGACGGGTTCCGCCAGGAGAAGTCCAAGGAAGGGCACGCCCTGTCCTCCTATCCGCACCCGCGCCTGATGCCGGAGTTCTGGGARTTCCCCACCGTCTCGATGGGCATCGGCCCGATGAACGCCATCTACCAGGCCCAGTCCAACCGGTACCTGCACAACCGCGGCATCAAGGACACCTCGGACCAGCAGGTCTGGGCGTTCCTGGGCGACGGCGAAATGGACGAGCCCGAGTCCCGCGGCCTGCTGCAGCTGGCGGCCAACGACAAGCTCGACAACCTCAACTTCGTCATCAACTGCAACCTCCAGCGCCTCGACGGTCCCGTCCGCGGCAACGGCAAGATCATGCAGGAACTCGAAGCGTTCTTCCGCGGTGCCGGCTGGAACGTCATCAAGGTCGTCTGGGGCCGGGAGTGGGATGACCTGCTGGCCAAGGACGARGACGGCTCGCTCGTGAAGATCATGAACGAGACCGTCGACGGCGACTACCAGACGTACAAGGCCGAATCCGGCGCGTTCGTCCGCGAGCACTTCTTCGGCAAGACCCCGCAGACCAAGGAAATGGTCCAGGACCTGACCGACGACCAGATCTGGAACCTCAAGCGCGGCGGGCACGACTACAACAAGGTCTACGCCGCCTACAAGGCCGCCACCGAGTTCAAGGGCAAGCCCACGGTCATCCTGGCGCACACGGTCAAGGGCTACGGCCTGGGTACCCACTTCGAGGGCCGCAACGCGACCCACCAGATGAAGAAGCTCACCCTCGCGGACCTCAAGGCCTTCCGCGACCACCTGCGCATCCCGATCACGGACGACCAGCTCGAAGCGGACCTCTACCGGCCGCCGTACTACCACCCCGGCATGGACTCCCCGGAGATCCAGTACCTGATGGACCGCCGCAAGCAACTCGGCGGCTTCGTCCCCGAGCGGCGTCTACAACCCGGACGGCCAGGGCTACCTCTCCGTGGACCGGGAGCTCGTCCTTGCCTATAAGGAATCGGCCCAGGGCCAGCTGATCCACCCGGGCATCAATGAAGCCGGGGCGGTGGCGGCCTTCACCGCCGCCGGCACGTCCTACGCCACGCACGGCGAACCGCTCGTGCCGGTTTACGTCTTCTACTCGATGTTCGGCTTCCAGCGCACCGGCGATTCCTTCTGGGCCGCCGCCGACCAGATGACCCGCGGGTTCATCATCGGCGCCACCGCCGGACGCACCACCCTGACCGGCGAAGGCCTGCAGCACGCCGACGGCCACTCCCCGATACTGGCGGCAACCAACCCGGCCGTCATCACCTACGACCCAGCGTTCGGGTACGAAATGGGCCACATCATCCGGGACGGCCTGGAGCGGATGTATGGGCCCGGTGAAGCCGGGAAAGAAATTGCCGACAACGATCCGTCGCGGAACCTGATGTACTACCTCACGGTGTACAACGAGCCGATCTTCCAGCCGGCCGAACCCGAAAATCTCGACGTCAACGGTGTCCTGAAAGGCATCTACCGGGTGTCGGCGTCGGACTTTGACGGGCCTAAAAGCCAGATCCTGGCCTCCGGCGTGTCCGTTCCGTGGGCCCTCGAAGCCCAGCGGGTCCTCGCCGAGGACTGGGGCGTCTCGGCGGATGTCTGGTCCGTGACCTCCTGGACCGAACTCCGCCGCGACGGCCTCGCGGCAGAAGAAGAGGCCTTCCTGAACCCCGGCCAGCCCGCCCGCGTCCCGTTCGTGGCCCAGCAGCTCGCCGGTGCCACCGGGCCGGTCGTGGCGGTCACCGACTACATGAAGGCCGTGCCGGACCAGATCCGCCAGTTCCTGCCGCACCAGTTCGCCTCGCTCGGCGCGGACGGCTTCGGCTTCTCCGACACCCGCGCCGCGGCCCGCCGTTTCTTCAAGAACGACATCCACTCGATTGTAGTGAAGACCCTCCAGCTGCTGGCCTCGCGCGGAGAGGTCGATAGCGGGGTGCCCGCCTACGCGATCGACCGCTACAAGCTCCTGGACGTCACCGCCGGGACCACCGGAGGAGCGGGTGGCGACGCCTGAGAAGCGAGTTATGGTGGGCAGATGAGCGACAGCAGAGCGCACGGCACCGGATCCGGCGGCACGACGGCGGTGCTGCTGGCCGCCGGAGCCGGGACCCGGCTGGGGCTCGGGCCCAAGGCGTTGCTCCCCTTCCATGGCCGCACGCTGGTCGAAGTGCTCGCTGACGTGCTGCTAGCGGGCGGCTGCCGGGAGGTGGTGGTGGTGCTTGGCGCGGATGCGGCAAGGGTCCGCGCCGCCACCGACCTCGGCCGGCACCGGGTCATCGACAACCCGCACTGGGCCAGCGGGATGGGCAGCTCGTTCCGGGCCGGTATCGCCGCGGCGGCCCTGGAGGCCCATGTGCTCATTGCGCTGGTGGACCAGCCCGGCCTGACCAGGGAGATCGTCACCCGGCTGCTGGCAGCCCACCGGCCCGGCCGGGTAACGGCGGCCGGCTACCGCGACGCGGAGGGGACGCTGCAGCGCGGACACCCGCTGCTGCTCGATGCCGGGCTTCGCACCGAAGCCGCGGAAACAGCAACGGGTGACGCCGGAGCGCGCGTCTTCCTGCGGGCGCACCCGGACCTGATTGATCTGGTGGACTGCAGCGACCTCTCCGGCGGCGAGGACCTCGACTCCCCCGAACAGCTGCACCTTCTCGACTAAAGACAACGCGGGGTCAGATACGGCCCATTAAGGCCCCCTCGATGGGCCGTATCTGACCCCGCACTGGTTTTAGCGCGAGTGAGCCAAAAACTCCTGCAGGCCGCGCTTGAAACCGGACCGGCCGCCGTGCGCCGGGTGCCTGATTTTCGGCACGTCGATGCCGCTGCGCTGCAGGCTGCGGTGCGCCACATTGCCCACGGCCACCACAGTTTCGATGGAAAACGCCTCGATCAGCGCCTGCCAGAACGGAGTTCCAAGGTCAGCCTCGGACGCCCTCGGCGTGCGGTTGGACAGCGGCCGCCCGGGCACGTGGGTGTGCCACGGGCAGGCGCTCCACAGCAGGGGCAGGAACTCCAGCTCGGCCAGGACCTGCCACATCACCGTGGCCGTCGGCTCGGCGGCTATGCCTTCGGCGTCTGCCGGAAGCACGTACCCCTTCCCGGGCCCAAACAGCCCAAACCCGTTGGCAGGGCCTTCGAACATGGACCGGTTCGTGAAGGGAATCCCGGTGATCCTCATGCCCCTGTACCCGGGGGCTTCGCCCAGCAGCAGGACCTTTGGGGCGCGGTCCTGCATCTCCCGCAGATAGAGCTCCAGGTTCCGCCGGCGCTGCGCATTTCCAGGCACGGTGTGATCAAAGAAGTTGTTGCACCCCGGCCCCGTTTCGACGGCCGCGAGACGGTCAACGAAGCCGTCGATGGAGGAAACAGTCATTTGTCGGCCCTTGGGGACACCCGGCAGAATAAGCGCCCTACCAGCGGGGGTGGATCGTTTCGCGGAAGTAGCGGTCATAGATTTCGCGGACGCCGACGTCGAACGTTGCGTCAATGCCGCTGACACCCGCCGCGGCGGCATTGGAGCGCGCCTGGTCCACGTTCCGCGCGCCCGGGATCACCGTGCTGACGCCGTCCTGCGCCGCGATCCAGGCGATGGCCGCCTGGGCGGTGCTGACGCCGTCGGGCACCAGTTCCTCGAACTCGGCCACCGCTTTGAGGCCTTCCCCGAAGTCCACGCCGGAGAAGGTTTCCCCGACGTCGAACGCCGATCCGGTGCGGTTATAGTTCCGGTGATCGTCCTCCGCGAAGGACGTCTCCGCGGTGTATTTGCCGGAGAGCAGCCCGGAGGCGAGCGGGACACGGGCGATGATGCCCACCCCTGCGGCCTCGGCGGCGGGCAACACTTCATCCAGCGGCTTGAGCCGGAAGGCGTTGAGGATGATCTGCACGGTGGCGGTGCCGTCGTGGCGCATTGCTTCGAGGGCTTCCTCGGTCCGCTCCACGCTAACGCCGTAGTTGCGGATGGCCCCCTCGGCCACGAGCGTGTCCAGCGCGTCGTAGACCTCGTTGTTGCTGTACACCGCGGTGGGCGGGCAGTGCAGCTGGACCAGATCCAGCTGCTCGACGCCCAGGTTGCGCCGCGACCGGTCCGTCCATTCGCGGAAGTTGGCGAGGTTGTAGCTCTCCGGCCGCTGCTCCACCCGCCGGCCCATCTTGGTGGCCACCGTGATGTCCAGGCCGGGGTTGTCTGCCAGGAACGCGCCGATGGCCTGCTCACTGCGGCCGTCGCCATAGACGTCCGCGGTGTCGAAGAACGTGACGCCCGCTTCGACGGAGGCCGCCAGGATGGCCTGCGCCTGCGCGGGGTCCACGTTGCCCCAGTCCGCGCCAAGCTGCCAGGTCCCCAACCCGACCGTGGAGACGTTTCGTCCGGTTTTGCCCAAGATTCGTTGTTCCATCGTCCGACTATAGGCCGGCAGCGGCCTCAAAGCGGACGAACCAGCCCTGCTTCCTTCAGGCCCAGATAGATCTTGTCCCGGGTGATGGGCAGCTGGGAAAACCTCACGCCGGTGGCGTTCCGGATGGCGTTCGCGAGCGCCGGCGCCACCGGATTGAACGGGCTCTCGCTCATCGACTTCGCGCCCAGCGGGCCCAGCTTGTCGCTGGTGTCGGCGAAGTACACCTCGCTGCGCGGCACGTCGGCGAAGGAGGGGACGTGGTACTGCCGCAGGACGTCGGTGGTGACGCGGCCGGCGTCGTCCACTGTGACCTCCTCGTAGAGCGCAGAGCCGAGGGCCTGCGCGATCCCGCCTTCGATCTGGCCGCGGCACTGGCGCGGATTGACCACCACGCCGGCGTCGGCCGCCTGCACGCTCTGCAGGATTCGCAGCTCCCCCGTCCCGGTGTTCACCGCCACCCGGAAGCCCTGGACATTGAACGCCACGGAACGCGGCGTCCCGCCCCAACGCCCCTCGGCGGCGAGCTCGACGCCGGCCTGCTCCGCGGCGTCGTAAATGTCCGTCAGGGGCACCCGGGTTCCCTCGCAGTCCACAGCGTCCCCGTCCAGGACGCAGCCGGAGCGCGGCACGAGGCGGAGGCCGGCGGCGAAGGCGCGGATGCGGAGGGCGAGGTCCTCGGCGGCCGCGAGCGTCGCTTTGCCCGCCACTACGGTGCCGGCAGATCCGAACGCCCCGGAATCGTGGTCCACCAGGTCGGTGTCGGACTGCCGGAGGGTGACGCGGGCGGCGGAGGTGGACAGCGCGGTGGCCGCGAGCTGCGCGTGGACGGTGGAGGTGCCGTTGCCGAATTCTGCCGTCCCGACGTCGGCGGCGTAGGTCCCGTCGGGCAGGAGCCGGAGCCTGGAGTGGGCAAAGTGGCCGCGTGGCGGGACGGTGTCGATCATGGACAGGGCAGTCCCCTCCCCGACCACCCAGTCCGGTCCCAGGCTGTCGAGGCCGGCGGCGCGGCAGCGTTCCCGCCCACGGGCCAGCGCGTCCTCGACCAGCTTCGTGCACTGGTCCAGGCCGTAGCTGCCGTAGCGGACGTCCTCCTGGGGCTCGTCGCGGATGGACAGCATGTCGTCGCCTTCCCGGACCATGTTCCGGCGGCGGAACTCCAGGGGGTCCATGCCGATCCCTGCCGCGAGCTCGTCGATGCCGGATTCGATCGCGAAGATCATCTGGCTGAGCCCGTAGCCTCGGAAGGCACCGGACGGCACCGTGTTGGTGTACACGGCGTGGGCGTCCACTTTCTTGTTGGCGCATTTGTACACCGCCAACGACTCACCGCAGCCGTGGAACATGACCCCGGTCGCGTGGTTGCCATAGGCGCCCGTGTTGGTGAGCACCTCCAGCTTCAGTGCGGTCAGCCGCCCGTCGCGGCTGGCGCCGGCCTTGAGATGGATGGTGAAGGGATGCTTGGTGGTGGCGGCGGTGAACTGTTCGGTCCGGGTGAATTCAAGCTGCACGGGGCGGTTGAGCTTCAGGGCGGCCAGCGCCACGACGTCCTCGGTGAGCACCTCTTGTTTGCCGCCGAAACCGCCGCCCACCCGTCCGGCCACCACCCGGATCTGCTCTTCCGGCAGGCCGAACACCCGGCCCAGGGTGCGCCGCACCAGGAACGGGACCTGGCTGGAGGTGCGGATCAGCAGCCGCCCGTCACCGCCGATCGAGGCGATGGAGGCATGGGTTTCGAGCGCCATGTGCTGCACCCGTTGAGTCCGGTACGTGTGTTCGTGGATGAAGTCCGCCGCGGCGAACCCGGCCGCCATGTCGCCGAGCTCGGAATGCAGTTCCGCGACGACGTTCCGCTCCGGCCGGCTGATGCGGGCCGTGGTTGCGTCCTTGTCCCCGTGGAGGGCGGGGGCGCCGGGGAGCATGGCGTGCTCCGGGGTAAAGACCGCGTCCAGCACCTCGTAGTCGACCTTCAGGGCCCGCACGCCAGCCTCCGCCGCCGCCACCGTCCCGGCGACGACGGCGGCGACGCGCTGGCCGGTGAACCGCACGACGTCGTCAAACACGCGGGTGTCGTCCGGGTCGTCGGTGTAGAGCTCGTGCTGCGCGGTCGAAAACAGCTGCGCCGGGGAGTCCTCGTGGGTGAAGACGGCCGCGACGCCGGGAATCGCCAGCGCGGCTGCTGCGTCGATGGAGCGGATCCGGGCGTGGGCATGCGGGGAGCGCAGCAGTTTCGCGTGCAGCAGCCCGGGCAGTTCATCGGCCGGGACGTCCAGGGTGTAGCGGGCCTGCCCCGTGACGATGGCGAGGCCGGCGGGGGCGGGAGCGTCGTCGCCCAGTTGTCCGGGGCGCGGCTCCGGCCGGCCAGGCCCCTCAGAAGGGGTGACCGGGCGGCTCCCCCTCCCGCAGACGGCGTCCTCGATGGCCGTGTACCCGGTGCACCGGCACAGGTTGCCCTTCAGGTTCCGCGGCAGGTCCGCCCTCTGCTCCTCATCGAACGTCGCTGCCGTCATCACCATGCCGGCCGTGCAAAAGCCGCATTGGAAGCCCTGCCGGTCCAGGAACTGCTGCTGCATCGGATGAAGCGCGGTGCTGTTGGGGTCACCGGGTCCGCCGGAGGCGCTGGCGGCGGCCAGTCCTTCCACCGTGGTGACCGCCCGGCCTTCCGCGCGGACCGCGGGATAAATGCAGCTGTGCACCGGGACCCCGTCCACGTGCACCGTGCAGGCGCCGCAGTCGCCGGCGTCGCAGCCCTTCTTGACGCCCAGGTTCCCCTGTTCGCGAAGGAACGTCCGCAGGCACTGGCCGGGACGGGGTTCGGCCTGCGCCGGGACACCGTTGATCTCGATTCTCATGCTCAGGCACCTTCCGTCCGGGGTCCACCGTTCAGGGTCCCGCCCCGCGGCGGCCAGAAGTCACCGGATATGCGTAACGGGTCGCGGCCTGCCGGGGCGGTGAGTTCGGCCTGGATTTCATGGGCCAGCCGGTACGTCATGTCCTTGCGCCAGGCGGGCAGGCCGTGGACGTCGTCGTGGTACAGGTCATCGGGGATGGCGGCATCCAAGGCCTCGGAGAGAGCATCAGTGAGGGCGCCGGCGAGCGCCGCCGCGGAGGACTCCAGGCGCAGCTGCACGGGGCGCTTGGTGGCTGCGGTGACGGTCAGGACCAGGGTGCCGCCGGCGTCGAGCCTTCCAATCAGCAGCACCGCTGACCTGCCCAGGTTGCTCAGCGACAGCCGGCGGAAGGCCACCCGGGAGGACAGTGCCGCCGCCGGCAGGCTCACGCTGCGCAGGAGCTCGCCGGGAGCGAGGCAGTTCGTCCCGTCGCCTGTAACGAAGTCCAGCACCGGGAGCGTGCGGCGGGCGCCGCCGGGGCCCAGAATGGTGGCCGTGGCGTCGAGCGCCGCGCAAAGCGAGATCATGGGCCCGGCCGGCAGGGAAGTGCACAGGTTGCCGCCCACCGTGGACATGTACCAGACCTTGAAGGAGGCCACAAAAGACTCGCAGCAGGGGCGGACGAGTTCCACGCCGGGCCAGTTCCCGGCCAGCCCCCGGCCGGCGGCCGAGCCGGCATCCGCATCCGCATCCGCATCCGCATCCGGGAATGCATACAGTTGCGCGATGGTGCAGGTCGCCGCCAGCTCGATGCCGGCCGCCGACACCGCTATGGGTGTCCAGTCCGTGGAGCCGAGGTCCAGGAGGCGCCGGAGCGGTTCCTGTCCGGCGGCGGGGCTCCCAGAGGAGAAAAGCACGGTACCCCCCGCGAGCCAGGCGTCCCCTTCGCGCCACTGCGCCGGATCCGCGGTGCGGACCACGGCCTCGATGGTGTTCATGTCCACTGGGCCTCCTCAGGTTCCGGCATGCCGGCGCTGCTGTCGTGATGGTTGCGGTCGTGATGGTTGCGGCCGTGATGACTGCTGTCCTGATGATTTCGGGAGTAGTGGTGAATGGGGCCGCTGGCATCCTTCAGGGACACGCTGCCCTGGGCCAGCCCGGCGGCCTTGCTCCGGTTGGCCACGAGTTCTGCCGTGATGGAGACCGCGACCTCTTCCGGCGTGACGGCCCCGAGGTCCAGGCCGATGGGTGAGTGCAGCCGGGCCAGGTCGCCGTCGGCCACGCCGGCCTGCCGCAGAGCATCGATCCGCCCGCGGTGGCTTCGTCTGGACCCCATGGCGCCGACATAGTCCACGTCCAGGCCGAGCGCGGCCTGCAGGAGCGGAACATCGAATTTCGGATCGTGTGTGAGCACGCAGATGGCCGTCCGGGCGTCGGTGCGGCCGGCCAGCACTTGGTCCGCCAAGTACCGGTGCGGCCAGGCCGTGGCCACCTCGTCCGCGGCGCCGAACCTGTCCTGCTGTGCGAACGCCGGGCGCGCATCGCACACCGTGACATGGAAGCCCAGGAGTTTCGCGGCCGGCACGAGTGCCGCACCGAAGTCATTGGCGCCGAAGATCAGCAGGCGCGGTGCCGGTAGCCGGCTCTCCACCAGCAGGCTCACGGGTTCCTGCTGGCGCTCCCCCGCGGACGCGATCCGGACCAGCCCTGTACGGCCTCCCCTCAGCAGCGGTTCCAACTGGGCTGCTGCCGCCCGCATCGCGAGCCCGGCACCACCGGAACCGCCCGCACCGAGCATCGCGGCGAGTTCGGCCGACTGCAGTACCTGGAAGGCCGCCGGGTCTGGAACCACGACGGCGCCGCCTCCGCCGGCGTCTACCCTGCGGATCAGCGCAGCGCCGCCGGCCGGATGCCTCCCGGCCAGGGCCAGCAGGCCGTCCAGCCGCAGCCGGCCGGGCCCCGTATCCACGGGTTCGATGTGGATTTCCAGCCTGCCGCCGCAGGTCAGCCCGGCCGCAAACGCGTCCTCGGCGCTGTATCCGAAGAACTCCCGGCGCGTCCCGCCGTCGCGCATTGCCGCCAGGGCCGCTTCCACAACGGCCCCTTCAACGCATCCACCGGACAGGCTGCCCAGCACCTCGCCGGTCTCCGAGACCAGCATGGAGGTGCCCACGGGCCTCGGCACTGATCCGGCAGTGCCCACGACGGTGGCCACCGCGCAGAGCTGCCCGGACGCGGCCGGCCGCCATGTGCCCAGGTGCGGGAGCAGATCCAACATGGCCGCAGTCCCCGGCGCTAGTAGTCGGTCCGGGACTCAAGCGAGTTCCAGGCCTTGAAGGGATCCAGTGCCGCGGGCGCTTGCGGGTCTGTCAGTTGCAGCCTGCCCACCGGCATGAGCGTGTCGCGCTGGTCGTTTTCGAAGTATTCGTAGAAGACGGCGTCATCGAACCCCGCAGCCGCGGCATCGTGCCGGTCCGCGGCGAACATCACGCGTGACACCCGCGCCCACAGTGCGGACGCCAGGCACATGGGGCACGGCTCGCAGCTGCAGTAGAGCGTGGCTCCGCTGAGATCGAAAGTGCCAAGTTCGCTGCAGGCCTGCCGGATGGCCGTGACCTCGGCGTGCGCCGTGGGATCGTTGGTGGCGGTGACGCGGTTGACGCCTTCGAACGCTAGCCCGTCCGCAGTGACCACCACTGCGCCGAACGGGCCGCCGCCGTTCAGGACGTTGGCCGTGGCCAACTCGATGGATCTCGCCAGGAACTTCTGGGCCGTATCGGTTGTAGTCATGCCGCCACTCCCTACCTGCGGAAGCCTGTACACCGTGACGGGTACGCAAGGGCCGTATGCGACGGTGACCAGTCTTCAGCATGTGCCTTGAAGGTTGCGCCTGGTAGATAGCTTCCCGGATCCCGGGCTGCCCGCCGTTGGCAAGATCGACAGTAGCACCGGGATGTCCGCGCGGCGCGCCCTATTTGAGGGAAGCCTGTTTTCGTTATGTGAAATCTCTATTTCCGGGTCTTCACGCCAACGCCCTGCCGCCGCCCAACCGCCCAACCGCCCAAGAGAAACGCCTACCGGCCAAAGAGCGGCAGCGCGCGGAGCCACCGGCAAAAGCCGCGGTCCCTCCGCTCGCAGTCGGCCGGAATGTAGAAGTCTGGGTCCGTGGCGCCGAAGTCCGTGGCGGCGAACGGCAGGTACAGCTCCACCCCGGGCGCCGGAAATTCAACGGCACTGTCCGTCTCCTGCGAGTTCATGGATTCCTCCTCATGCATTGCGTGGGCGCTTCTCCGCACCGAGTCGAAGCACACGGAAGAGTTCCACAATTTGGAAATAATTTATTGTTATGTGGAAAAGAGTAGGGGCGGGCGGAGCCGCCGGTCAAGAGCGTTGGCCGCCGCGGTCACAAACCGTTTTTTCGGAAAGTGATGTACACCACGCCCGGACCGGGCTACGCTTAATCCCAATTCGTGGCGCAGGTCACGTAACCTGGGAGCAGCAGGCAGGGTCGTAATGAGCTGGCATCAACTGATGTCGGCTCTTTTTTGTGGGCCGACGGAATGAGAAACGCGCGGGAAACACGCGCTTAATTTCTATGTGGGACTTTGGTGCCACATACCTGAAGTTGGGAATCAGACCATGAGCAACAAGATCGTCCTCGGCCACAACCAGTACGGAAAAGCCGAAGTCCGGGTCGTCAAGATCACCAGGGACACCGACCGCCATGAAATCGAAGACCTGAATGTCACCTCGCAGTTGCGCGGGGACTTCGCGGCTGCCCACCTCGAAGGCGACAACAGCCATGTGGTGGCCACGGACACCCAAAAGAACACCATCTATGCCTTCGCCCGGGACGGCATCGGCTCCCCGGAAGCCTTCCTGCTGCGGCTAGGCAAGCACTTCACCTCGAACTTCGACTGGGTCACCGGCGGCCGCTGGGCAGCCGAATCCTACAAATGGGACCGGATCCAGGCCCACGGGACCGGGCACGACCACTCCTTCGTCCGCAGCGGCCAGGAAGTCCGCACCGCGGTCCTTGTCCGCAACAGCGGTACCGAGCACCTCATCGCCGGGCTCAAGGACCTCACCGTGTTGAAGTCGACCCAGTCCGGGTTCAGCGGCTTCCCGCGGGACAAGTACACCACCCTCCCGGAAACGTCCGACCGCATCCTCGCCACGGACGTATCGGCCCGCTGGCGCTTCAGGACCGGCACCGATTTCGGCACGTTCGACTTCAACAAGAGCTACGAGGACGTCAAGAGCCTGCTGCTGGAGGGCTTCAGCGAAAACTACTCCCACGCCCTGCAGCAGACCCTCTTCGACATGGGCGCCAAGGTCCTCGAAGCTCACACCGAGATCGACGAGATCAAGTTCTCCATGCCCAACAAGCACCACTTCCTCGTCGACCTCTCGCCCTTTGGCCTCGACAACCCCAACGAGGTCTTCTTCGCCGCCGACCGCCCCTACGGCCTGATCGAGGCCACTGTCCAGCGTGAAGACGCCAGCCCCGCAGAAATCGCCTGGTCCGGGATCGCCGGCTTCTGCTAGGACTCCCGGGCCGGCCGGCCCGGGCCTCCGGCGCCGGCACTACGGCACCCGTTAGCCAGACATTGTTAGCCGGACAACGACGTCCGCCATGAACCAAGAAGGTCTGCCATGAACGCACGCAAAAAATTGACGGCCCGGCTGCCACGCACCCGCGGCACCGGCGGCAATCCCCGCCCCGAGGACCAACGGCTCTCCGTCGGAAGCAGCTTCGCCTACGGCTTCCAGCACGTCCTGACCATGTACGGCGGCATCATCGCCGTCCCCCTGATCGTCGGCCAGGCCGCCGGCCTGGCCCCGGCCGACGTCGGGGTTCTGATCGCCGCGGCCCTCTTCATGGGCGGCCTGGCCACGCTGCTCCAGACCCTGGGCTTGCCGTTCTTCGGCTCCCAGCTCCCCCTAGTTCAGGGCGTCTCCTTCGCCAGCGTGGCGACGATGGTCGCCATCGTCACCGGCGGAGGCGGCCTCCCTGCCGTCTTCGGCGCTGTCATTGCCTCTGCAGCCATCGGGCTGCTGATCGCCCCGGTGTTCTCCAAGATTGTCCGGTTCTTCCCGCCGGTGGTCACCGGCACAGTCATCACCATCATCGGCCTCACACTGATGCCCGTGGCGGCCAACTGGGCCATGGGCGGAAACAGGAAGGCCGAGGACTACGGGAGCGTGGCCAACATCGGGCTGGCGGCTATTACCCTGGCCCTCGTGCTCCTGCTGAGCAAGGTCGGCAGCGCCACTATTTCCCGCCTGTCCATCCTGCTGGCCATGCTGGCCGGAACGGGGGTCGCCGTCGTCACCGGCATGGCGGACTTCTCGAACGTCGGCGACGGCCCGATCGTTGCCTTCCCCGCACCGTTCCACCTCGGCGCACCCACCTTCGAGGCTGCCGCCATCATCTCCATGCTGATCGTGGTCCTGGTCATCCTGACCGAGACCATGGCCGACATCCTGGCCGTCGGCGAAATCGTGGGCACCCGGGTTGATTCGAAGCGGATCGCCGCGGGCCTGCGGGCCGATATGGTTTCCAGCCTCGTGGCGCCGGTCTTCGGCTCCTTCACGCAAAGCGCGTTCGCCCAGAACGTTGGCCTGGTCGCCGTCACCAAGATCAAGAGCCGCTATGTGGTGGCGGCCGGCGGCGTCATCCTGGTGCTGCTGGGCCTGCTGCCGGTGCTCGGCCGGGTGGTCGCGGCGGTCCCGACGGCGGTCCTGGGAGGTGCCGGGATTGTGCTCTTCGGCACGGTGGCCGCGAGCGGCATCCGGACCCTGGCCAAAGTGGAGTACCGGAACAACATGAACCTGATCATCGTCGCCGCCTCCATCGGCTTCGGGATGATCCCGATCGCCGCCCCCACGTTCTACGACAAGTTCCCCAGCTGGTTCGCAACGATTTTCCATTCCGGCATCAGCTCCGCAGCGGTCATGGCCATCGCGCTGAACCTGCTCTTCAACCACCTGAAGACGGGCAACTCGGAGAACCAGTCGGTCTTCGTGGCCGGAACGGGCCGCGTCATCCGCGAGGAAGACCTTCAATGCCTGGCCGAGGGCGACCGTTACGAGAACGGCAAACTGATCGACTGCGACGGCAAGGAAGTCCCGGTGGAGTCCGCCGCGACATCCGAACACTAGCCCCCTAAGACACCACCGGCATGAGCGTTGCGGCCCCTCCCTGTGAAGGTAAAGGGGCCGCAACGTGGCCTGGCAGACGGCGGCACAGCCGCTGGAGGTCAGCTCTTGTTGAGGTCCTGGGAGATCGCCAGGGCTGCCTCGCGCAGCAATGGCACAGCCCGGTCCGCGAAAGTCTCGTCCACCCGGGAAACAGGCCCGGAGACGGAAATCGCCGCGGGGGTCGGAGCATTGGGGATGGCAATCGCGAAGCAGCGGACGCCGATCTCCTGCTCTTCCTCATCGATCGAATAGCCGCGGCCGCGGATCAGCTTCAAGTCGGCGAACAGGGACTCGACGTCGCCGATGCTCTTCGGAGTGGGGGTGGGCATGCCCTTCCGGGTCACGATGCCACGCACCGTCTCATCGTCCAGCTGGGCCAGGATCGCTTTGCCCATGCCGGTGGCATGCATGTAACCGCGGCGGCCCACTTCGGTGATCATCCGCATGGAATGAAGGGACGGGACCTGGGCCACGTACATCACCATGTCGGAGTCCAGCACAGCCATGTTGGCGGTTTCCCCGAGCCGTTCCACGAGGGACTGGAGTTGCGGCCGGGCAAGCGCGCCGAGCTGCTTGTTCGCCGCCTCGCCCAGACGGATCAGGCGCGGGCCCAGGGCATAGCGGCGGTTCGGCAGCTGCCGGATGTAGCCCAGGGTGACGAGGGTGCGCAGCAGCCGGTGGATGGTGGGAAGCGGCAGGTCGGTGGAGGACGAGAGTTCGCTGAGTGTGACGTCGCCGCCGGCGTCAGTGATCAGTTCCAGAAGTTCGAAAACGCGTTCAACGGACTGCACGCCTCCGGGGGCTTTTTCCGCCATAACTTTGCTCTCCTGAGAGGTTGCTTCCGACAAATTTTATCCACATGGTGAAAAAAGTGCTTAGTAGACCCAAGATACAGTACCGCCGGCCCGCCGTCGACGGATCCACAGGGGCTTGTATTTCCACAAAGTAGATAATAATATCCATCATACGAAATAAATTAGTGCAGTAAGAGCCCGCCCGCGGGCCGACTAGGAGGAAAATTCAATGGCGAATCCCAGCCCCGGAAATTCGATCACCCTGCGCGTGGAGGCGCCCTCGAGCTTCACCGCCACCAGCGAACTGGCCGCCGCCGTCGGTGCGGCCGGCGCCGCGATCACGGCCCTGGACGTCACCGAGTCCCACCACGAGACCCTGGTAGTCGACGTCACCTGCAACACCACGGACGACGACCACGCCGCACGCGTCAAGGACGCGCTCAACGCGCTCGACGGCGTCACGGTCCGGAACGTCTCGGACCGAACCTTCCTGATGCACCTCGGCGGCAAGCTGGAGGTTGTGCCGAAGGTCGCCCTGCGCAACCGCGACGACCTCTCCCGCGCCTACACCCCCGGCGTCGCCCGCGTCTGCCTGGCGATCGCGGAAAACCCTGAGGCCGCCCGGAACCTGACCATCAAACGCAACACCATCGCCGTCGTGACCGACGGCTCCGCCGTCCTGGGCCTTGGCAACATCGGCCCGGCCGCCGCACTTCCGGTCATGGAAGGCAAGGCCGCGCTCTTCAAGCAGTTCGCCAACGTCGACGCCTGGCCGGTCTGCCTGGACACCCAGGACACGGAGGAAATCATCCGGATCGTCAAGGCGCTCGCCCCGGTCTACGGCGGGGTCAACCTTGAGGACATCGCCGCTCCGCGCTGCTTCGAGATCGAAACCCGGCTCCGCGAGGAACTCGACATCCCGGTCTTCCACGACGACCAGCACGGAACCGCAATCGTCACGCTGGCAGCCCTGACCAACGCCCTGCGCGTCGTGGACAAGAAACTCTCCGAGGTCCGGATTGTCGTTTCGGGCGTCGGCGCCGCCGGCTCCGCCATCATCGCGCTGCTCAAGGCACAGGGGGCCCGCAACATCATCGCCGCCGGCCGCTCGGGAGCGATCCACTTCGGCGAACAGTACAACGACGAGCACCGCACGTGGATTGCCGAGAACACCAATGAACGGGGCTTCTCGGGCACCCTGCACGAAGCGCTCAAGGGAGCCGACGTCTTCATCGGCGTCAGCGCACCGCACGTGATCGGCGAAGAACAGGTGGCATCCATGGCCAACGACGCTATTGTGTTCGCCATGGCCAACCCCACGCCGGAAATCGACCCGGTGGTCGCATCACGGCACGCCGCTGTGGTGGCGACCGGCCGCAGCGACTTCCCCAACCAGATCAACAACGTCCTGGCCTTCCCAGGGTTCTTCCGCGGGCTGCTGGACGCGGGGGCGGCGGACATCACCCCCCAGATGCTGGTGGCCGCCGCCGCGGCGATCGCCAACCGGGTCGCCGACGACGAGCTCAATGCCAGCTACATCATTCCCAGCGTCTTCGACCCCCACGTTGCCGCCGACGTCGCCGCGGCGGTTGTCGCGGCTGCCCACGCGACGGTCCCGGCCGCCGCGCTGACCCACGCCTGATTCGCCGCCTGCTTCACCGACCAGGAAGGACCACAATGGCCCTCACCATTTCAGCCCGCCGCCCCGTTGACCGCGCGGAGGAGATCCTCACACCCGAGGCGCTGGCCTTCATTGAGCAATTGCACCAGCGTTTCGCCGCCACCCGCGCGGATTTGCTCAAGGCCCGCGCGGTCAAACGCGACGAGGTGGCCCGCACCGGCCGGCTCGATTTCCTGCCGGAAACCCGTGATATCCGTGAAGGCGACTGGACGGTGGCCCCGGCCCCGACAGCCCTGCAGGACCGCCGGGTGGAAATGACGGGTCCGGCCGCACCGGCCAAGATGGCCATTAATGCCCTGAACTCCGGGGCCAAGGTCTGGCTCGCGGACCTCGAGGACGCCAGCACTCCCACCTGGTCCAACGTGATCGAATCAATCCTGAACCTCCGCGACGCCGCGGCGGGAACCCTGGCCTACACGTCCCCCGAGGGCAAGGAATATACGCTCCGGACCGATGCCCCCCTGGCCGTCGTAGTCGCCCGCCCGCGCGGCTGGCACATGGCAGAGCGCCACCTGCTGATCGACGGCGAACACACCGTGGGCGCCCTGGTGGACTTCGGCCTGCACTTCTTCCACACCGCCAGGCAGCTGCTGAAGAATGGCCATGGCCCGTACTATTACCTGCCCAAGATGGAGAGCCACCTCGAGGCCCGGCTGTGGAACGAGGTCTTCGTCTTCGCCCAGGACTACCTCGGCATTCCGCAAGGCACCATCCGCGCGACCGTCCTGATCGAGACCATCCCCGCAGCGTTCGAAATGGACGAGATCCTCTACGAACTCCGCGACCACGCCTCTGGCCTGAACGCCGGCCGCTGGGACTACCTGTTCAGCATCATCAAGTACTTCCGTGACGCCGGCTCGCGCTTTGTGCTGCCGGACCGCGCCACCGTGGCTATGACTGCGCCGTTTATGCGCGCCTACACCGAACTGCTGGTCAAGACCTGCCACCACCGCGGCGCCTTCGCCATGGGCGGCATGGCAGCTGTCATTCCCAACCGCCGCGAACCCGAGGTGACAGCCCAGGCGTTCGAGAAAGTGCGCGCGGACAAGACCCGTGAGGCGAACGACGGCTTTGACGGTTCCTGGGTGGCCCACCCGGACCTGGTGCCGGTCTGCCGGGACGTCTTCGACGCCGTCCTGGGCGAGCGGCCGAACCAGCTGGACAGGCAGCGCCCGGAAGTCTCGGTCACCGCGGACCAGCTCCTGGACGTCGCCTCCGCCCGTGGCACGGTCACCGAGGCAGGCATGCGCCTGAACCTCTACGTTGCCGTCGCCTACACAGCGGTGTGGATTTCGGGCAACGGCGCGGTCGCCATCCACAACCTGATGGAGGACGCGGCGACGGCGGAAATCTCGCGGTCCCAGGTCTGGCAGCAGATCCGCAACCACTCTGTGCTCGCCGACACTGGCCGGACCGTCACCCGCGAGCTGGTATCCGGGATCCTGGCCGAGGAAACCGAGAAGCTCCGGGGCGAGGTGGGCGAGGACGCTTTCGTGAAGCACTACCTGCCCGCCAGCAAGCTCATCGGCGACATCTGCCTGTCCGAGGACTACACGGACTTCCTCACCACGCCGGCGTACGAGCTGGTGGGCTGAGGCATGGCAGCCACCTCCGCCAGCGCCAGGCCGCAACCACGCAGCCATCTGCAGCGTCAGGGGCCGGTGACACCTGCCCTCTCCGGGGCCGACCTCGCCCGGATCGATGCGCAGCTCGCCGACACCGACCGGCTGCTGGAGCGCAGCTACCCGGGCGACGACGGCTCCCGCCAGCCGGTGCACACCGTCTACGTTCCGGCCGACCGCTTCAGCCCGGAGTTCGCCGCGGACTGGGGCGGCCAGGCCCTCGCCGCGGTGGACGCCCGCGGCGGCGTCGAAAGCCTGTGCGCGCTGCAGGGCCAGGAAGCCGAACTGGCCGCCGCCGTCGCGCCGCGGGTCCGGGCCAAGCTCTCACGCGAGCCGATCGAGGACCTCCGCCTGGACTTTGAGGACGGGTTCGGGGACCGGGGTGACGACGCCGAGGACGCCGCCGCTGTCGCCGCGGCATCTGCCGTGGCCGCCGCCGTCGCCGCCGGTACCGCGCCGCCGTTCATCGGGATCCGCTTCAAGTGCTTCGAGGCTGCCACCCGCGCCCGGGGTCTGCGGACCCTGGATCTCTTCGTCTCGCAGCTGGCCACGGCCGGCGAACTGCCGGACGGGCTCGTCCTCACCCTGCCCAAGGTCACCACGGTGGCGCAGGTGGAGGCCATGGCCTTCGCCGTGTCCCGGCTCGAGGAAGTCCACTCGCTCCCCGCGGGCCGGCTCCGCTTTGAGGTGCAGGTGGAAACGCCGCAGCTCATCCTGGGCCCGGACGGAACCTCGCCGGTGGCGCGCCTGCCGCACGCGGTGCCCGGCCGGATCAGCGGGCTGCACTACGGCACCTACGACTACTCAGCATCGCTGCAGATCTCCGCCGAATACCAGTCCATGGAACATCCCGTGGCGGACTTTGCCAAAGAAGTCATGCAGCTTGCCGCGGCCGGCACCGGGATCCGGCTCTCCGACGGCTCCACCAACATCATCCCGGTGGGCGGGAACGTGGAGCAGGCCTGGCAGCTCCACGGCCGGCTGGTCCGCCGCTCGCTGGAACGCGGCTACTACCAGGGCTGGGACCTCCACCCCGCCCAGCTGCCCAGCCGGTTCGCCGCGACCTACGCCTTCTACCGGCAAGGGCTCCCGGCCGCCGCTGCCCGGCTCCGCAATTACGTGGACCAAACCGCCGGCGGCGTTCTGGATGAACCCGCCACCGCACGGGCTCTGGCAGCCTTCGTGCTTCGCGGCGTCCAGTGCGGCGCCGTCGGCACCGAAGAAGTCCTGGCGCTGGCCGGCGTCGGGCTCCCCGAACTCACCGCGCTGGCCCACCCCCGGCTGGCCAACACCTCCACTCCCTCAGCAAAAGGAACGCACCCATGAGCAACTATTTCTACCCCGAAGGCGGGCTTCCGCCGCAGACCCAGATCCTCTCGGACCGGGCCGTGGTCAAGGAGGCCTACACCGTCATTCCGAAGGGCGTGCTCCGGGACATCGTCACGAGCAAACTGCCCGGCTGGACCAACACCCGTTCCTGGATCCTGGCCCGGCCCATCGCCGGTTTTGCCACGACGTTCTCGCAGCTGATCGTCGAGGTGGGACCGGGCGGAGGTTCGGAGAAGCCCGAGCCGGAGGCCGGCGTCGAAGGCGTTATCTTCCTGACCAAGGGCGCCCTGGCACTGACCCTTGAGGGGGAAATCCACAGGCTGGGCGAGGGCGGCTACGCCTACCTCGCCGCGGGGGCCCAATGGTCCGTGGCGAACGAGTCCGGGGAGATCGCCAGTTTCCAGTGGATCCGGAAGGCCTACGAGCCGCTGGACGGCTACACGGCGAAATCCTTTGTAACCCGCGACCAGGACGTCGCACCGCGGGCGATGCCGGACACCGACGGGGCCTGGGCCACCACGCGTTTCGTGGACCCGGAGGACCTCGCCCACGACATGCACGTCAACATCGTCACCCTCAAGCCCGGCGCCTCCATCCCCTTCGCGGAAACCCACGTCATGGAGCACGGCCTCTTCGTGCTGGAAGGCAAAGCCGTCTACCGGCTCAATGACGACTGGGTGGAGGTGGAGGCCGGCGACTTCATGTGGCTGCGTGCCTTCTGCCCCCAGGCGTGCTACGCCGGCGGTCCGGGCAACTTCCGGTACCTGCTGTACAAGGACGTCAACCGCCAGATCCGCCTGACCTAAGACCGATCCACCAATACCGATCCACCAATACCGATCCACGTAGTGGAGTCCGCCCCGTCTGACGGGGCGGACTCCTCCGTGGTTCCGCCGGCCGCGCCTCGGCACCAAATCTGGTCACCCAGCCCGGAGCCCTTGCGGCCCGGGCGATGCTTGCTAGCCTGAGGCTGTGAAGTACGAATCCCTGTGGATCGGAATGCTCCTTGGCGCGGCCCTCGGCTTCGCCATCGGAGTCACCACCGTCGACAAGCCATTCACGGGCCTGCTGATCGGCCTCGGGGTCGGCGCACTCGTGGGCCTGGGCATCCGCAAGGACCCAACGAAGCGGTAGGGAATTTCGCCGCATCTGCTGCCCGCGCGCCCTGAACTGCCGGAACCTGAAATACCGTAGGCTCCCGCGCTCCGAGGTGCCGGGGCAAGAATATCGGGGTCCCTCGCGCCTCACCCCGCAGCCACACCTCCATTCGCTCACCCCTTGACTCCCCGGCCCAACCTTCCCTACACTTTTCATAAAGCAGAATCTTAATTCCACAAGGCGGAAAACAAGCAAGGATCCGCAAGGCAAAGGTGCCCGGGATCCAGCTCCCGCCCACACCGGAAGGAACCCATAATGACGTACACCGTGAACTGCTCCATCCTCCTGACGGAGCTCCCCCTCTGGGAACGACCGGCCGCCGCGAAGGCCGCCGGTTTTGACGCCGTAGAATTCTGGTGGCCCTTCGAGACCTCCGTCCCCACCGACGTCGAGGTTGCCCGGTTTGAGAACGCCATTACCGACGCCGGCGTTCAGCTGACGGGCCTGAACTTCAACGCGGGCGACATGCCCGGCGGCGACCGCGGCCTGGTCTCCTGGCCCGCGCGCTCCACCGAATTCCAGGACAACATCGACGTCGTCGCCGGCATCGGTGAGCGCCTCGGCTGCAAGGCCTTCAACGCCCTCTACGGCAACCGCATTGACGGCGAATCCGCTGAGCAGCAGGACGCCATTGGCGCCGAAAATCTCGCGACGGCGGCTGCCGGCGTGGCCCGCATCGGCGGTACGGTCCTCCTGGAACCCGTCAGCGGCGCCCCCCGGTACCCCCTGCTCAAGGCGCAGGATGCCCTCGATGTGATCGCCCGGGTCAAGCAGGAATCCGGCGCCGGGAACGTCAAGCTCCTCGCGGACTTCTACCACCTGGCCGTGAACGGTGACGACGTCGCCGCCGTCATCGAAAAGCACGCCAAGGACTTCGGCCACATCCAGATCGCCGACAACCCCGGCCGCGGGGCTCCCGGAACCGGGCAGCTTCCCCTCGGCGAATGGATCGCCCGCAGCCGCGCACTCGGCTACGAGGGCTACATCGGCCTCGAATACAAGGAACCCGCGGAGACCGCATTCAGCTGGGCCATCCGCCAGCGCGTCCCGCAGTAATCCCCACCCGCTCCCTAACCTCGCAAGCTCGGCCAGGGAACCCGGCGGGCGTGGGCCCACCGCCCGCCGTGGCAAAGAAGCACACCCGCGCTACATCGAACACAAAGACTTCAGAAAGAGAACCACAATGAGCAACATCGCAGTCATCGGCCTCGGTATCATGGGACTGCCCATGGCCATCAACCTCGTCAAGGCCGGCCACGCGGTCACGGGCTTCAACCGCAGCCAGGACAAGACCGACAAGCTCGTCTCCGAAGGCGGCAAGGGTGCCGCGAGCATCGCGGAGGCCGTCAGGGACGCCGACGTGGTCATCACCATGGTGCCGGACTCCCCCGACGTCGAAGGCGTGGTCAGCGGTCCCGACGGCGTGTTCGACAACGCCAAGCCGGGCGCCCTGTGGGTTGATGCCAGCAGCATCCGCCCCGACGTCGCCAAACGCCTCGCCGACGACGCCCGGGCCGCCGGGATCCGTCCCCTCGACGCCCCGGTCTCCGGCGGCGAACAAGGCGCCATCGACGCCGCGCTCTCCATCATGGTGGGCGGTGACGCCGCCGACTTCGAGGCGGCACGGGATGTCCTGGCCGCCGTCGGCAAGACCATCGTCCACGTGGGGCCCTCCGGCGCCGGCCAGACCGTCAAGGCAGCCAACCAGCTGATCGTGGCCGTCAACATTGAAGTCCTTGGCGAGGCGATCGCCTTCCTCGAGGCTTACGGCGTGGACACGGACGCCGCCCTCAAGGTCCTCGGCGGCGGCCTGGCCGGCTCCAAGGTCCTGGAGCAGAAGGGCCAGAAAATGCTGGACCGCAACTTCGACCCCGGTTTCCGCCTGGCCCTGCACCACAAGGACCTCGGCATCGTCACCTCCGCGGCCCGCGAGGCCAATGTCGCCGTCCCCCTCGGCGCCATCGTCGCGCAGCTCGTCGCCGCCACCGTCAACCAGGGCGACGGCGGACTGGACCACTCGGGCCTTTTCAAGCAGGTCCTGAAGCTCAGCGGCCGCAACTAAGCGGCGCTGCCGCCCCGTCAAGGGGCACTTCGACACGAACGCACCGGCCGGCGTCGAGATTTACGACGGCGGCCCGCCCTCCCCCCAACAAGAGGTGCCCGCGACGATTCGCCGGGCTTCCCTTCAGCACACCCAAAAACAGACCTTCAAGGAGCACACCATGACGAAGATGCGCACTGTAGACGCAGCCGTCGCCATCCTGGAAAAGGAGGGCGCCACCGAGGCGTTCGGCCTGCCAGGCGCGGCGATCAACCCGTTCTATTCGGCCATGAGGGCCCACGGCGGCATCCGCCACACCCTGGCCCGCCACGTTGAAGGCGCCAGCCACATGGCCGACGGCTACAGCCGGGCCAAGAACGGCAACATCGGCATCTGCATCGGCACCTCGGGCCCCGCGGGCACGGACATGATCACCGGCCTGTACGCGGCGTGGGCCGATTCCATCCCGATGCTCTGCATCACCGGCCAGGCACCCGTGGCCAAGCTGCACAAGGAGGACTTCCAGGCCGTGGACATCGAGTCCATCGCCAAGCCGGTCACCAAGTTGGCCATGACCATCCTTGAACCCGGCCAGGTTCCCGGAGCCTTCCAGAAAGCTTTCCAGCTCATGCGCTCAGGCCGGCCGGGCCCGGTCCTGCTGGACCTGCCGATCGACGTGCAGATGGCCGAGATCGAATTCGATATCGACACCTATGAGCCCCTGCCCGTGGAGAAGCCCAGGGCCAGCCGGAAGCAACTGGAAAAGGCACTCGACATGCTCACCGCAGGCGAGCGCCCGCTCATCGTGGCCGGCGGCGGCATCATCAATGCCGGAGCCTCGGCCCAGCTCGTGGAACTGGCCGAGCTGCTGGGCGTCCCCGTGATCCCCACCCTGATGGGCTGGGGCGTGATCCCGGATGACCACGAACTCATGGCCGGCATGGTGGGCCTGCAGACCAGCCACCGGTACGGCAACGAGAACTTCCTGCGCAGCGACTCCGTGATCGGCATCGGCAACCGCTGGGCCAACCGCCACACCGGCGGCCTGGACACCTACACCGCCGGCCGCACGTTCGTGCACATCGACATCGAGCCGACCCAGATCGGCCGCGTGTTCTCCCCGGACTTCGGCATCGCCTCCGACGCCGGCGCCGCCCTGGATGGGCTGCTGGAGCTGGCCCGGGAACGCCGGGACGCCGGGTCCCTGCCGGACTACACCGCCTGGGTTGACGAATGTTCCGGGCGCAAAGCCACACTGCACCGCAAGACCCACTTCGACAACGTGCCGATCAAGCCGCAGCGCGTGTACGAGGAAATGAACAAAGCATTCGGCAAGGACACCACGTACGTGTCCACCATCGGACTGTCGCAGATCGCCGGCGCCCAGATGCTGCACGTGTTCGGCCCGCGCAAATGGATCAACGCCGGACAGGCAGGCCCGCTGGGCTGGACCGCCCCCGCCGCGCTGGGCGTGGTCCGGGGCAAGCCGGACCAGACCGTGGTTGCCCTCTCCGGCGACTACGACTTCCAGTTCATGATCGAGGAACTGGCCGTGGGCGCGCAATTCAACCTGCCGTACATCCACGTTGTGGTCAACAACTCCTACCTCGGCCTGATCCGGCAGTCCCAGCGCGGCTTCAACATGGAACAGAACGTGTCCCTGGCGTTCGAGAACATCAACTCCACGGATCTCTCTGCAACCGCAAGCGGCTACGGCGTGGACCACATTAAGGTGGCCGAGGGCCTGGGCTGCAAGGCGATCCGGGTGGAAAACCCGGAGGACCTGCCTGCCGCGTTCGACAAGGCCAAGGCGCTCCTGGGCGAGTTCAGGGTTCCGGTGGTGGTGGAAGTCATCCTGGAGAAGATCACGAACATCTCCATGGGCACCGAAATCAACGCCGTCAACGAGTTCGAGGCCCTGGCCGAGACCGCCGAGGACGCCCCCACCGCCATTCTGGCCCTGCAGGCCTGAGATGCGCGTCGTCATAGCGCCGGACAAGTTCAAGGGATCGCTCTCGGCCCCGGACGTCGCCCGGCACCTCGAAGCAGGGCTGCAGAGGGCTTGCGGTGGCAATCTGGAGGTACTGCGGATTCCCGTGGCCGACGGCGGCGAGGGCACCCTCGATGCCGCCGTCGGCTCCGGCTTCACCCGCCGCAGCGCCGTCGTCAGCGGCCCCACCGGCGCGCCGATCCGGGCGGAGTTCGCGGTCCGCGGACGCGAGGCGGTCATCGAGATGGCCGCCGCGTCCGGCCTCGCCGTCCTGCCCGGCGGCAGGGGCGGCCGCCCTGATTCCGCCTCCGCCAATGGCGCCAGCAGCAAGGGAACCGGCGAACTGATCCGGGCCGCGCTCGACGCCGGGTGCCGGCAGATCATCCTGGGCGTCGGCGGCAGCGCCAACACCGACGGGGGCGCGGGGGTCCTGCAGGGACTCGGTGCCAAGCTCCTCGATGCCGACGGCAACGAACTTCCGCCCGGCGGTGCGGCCCTGGCCCGGCTGGACTGGATCGACTTCTCCGGCTTCGATTCCCGCCTGGACGGCGCACGCTTCGTACTCGCCAGCGACGTCGACAACCCGTTGCTTGGTGCCCAAGGCGCCGCTGCGATCTTCGGTCCGCAGAAGGGCGCCGACCCCGAGGACGTAGCAGCCCTCGACGCCGCCCTGGCCCGCTTTGTGGACGTGCTCTGCGCCGAAATCGGGCCCCGCGCGCGGAAGGCTGCGGACGCTCCGGGTGCCGGAGCTGCCGGCGGCGTGGGCTACGCAGCCATCGCGGTACTGGCCGCGACCCGCCGGCCCGGCATCGACGTCGTCCTCGAATTCACCGGGCTGGCCGAGCGGCTGGCCGGCGCGGATCTGGTGATCACCGGCGAAGGCAGCCTCGACGAACAGACCCTGCTGGGCAAGACTCCGGTGGGCGTTGCCCGGGCGGCGCGCCGCGCCAAGGTTCCGGTGGTCGCGGTGTGCGGCCGGTCCGTCCTGACCCCGGAGCAGATCAGCAGTTCCGGGTTCCTCGCAGTCCACGCTTTGACGGAGCTGGAAAGCAATGTAGACACATGTATAACCGACGCCGCGGCGCTGCTGGAGCGCCTCGGACGGCAACTCGGCGAGCAATTGGCCAACGTGGCGCACTCCGCGCAGGGCGCCCGCGCCCTGGACAGTGCTCCGGGAAAGGAGACCCTCAGTGTCTGAAGAAACCTACGACGTCGTCTTCCGCGGGCAGCGGGTGCTGACCACCGCCGGCATCGCCGCCCGGGAAGTCGGCATCCGCGGCGGCGTGATTGTCGCGATCGAGCCGCTGGGCAACGGCCTCTCCGGCCGTGAAGTCATTGAACTCGCCGACGACGAGACCCTCCTGCCGGGCCTCGTGGACACCCACGTGCACGTCAATGAGCCCGGCCGGACCGAGTGGGAGGGATTCGCGTCCGCCACCCGGGCGGCAGCGGCCGGCGGCGTCACCACCCTCATTGACATGCCGTTGAACAGCATCCCGCCCACCACTACCGTGGAGGCCCTGAAACTGAAGCGGGAGGTGGCCGGGGACCAGGTGTTCGTGGACGTCGGCTTCTGGGGCGGAGCCGTCCCGGGCAACAAGAACGAACTGCGGCCGCTGCACGACGAGGGCGTTTTCGGCTTCAAATGCTTCCTGCTGCACTCCGGCGTGGACGAGTTCCCGCACTTGGAAGCGGACGAAATGGAACAGGACATGGCCGAGCTCAAGTCCTTCGACTCGCTCATGATCGTCCACGCCGAGGACTCCCACGCGATCGACCACGCGCCCCACCCCGGCGGCGACCACTACTCCACGTTCCTGGCCTCCCGCCCGCGCGGGGCCGAGAACAAGGCCGTCGCCGAGGTCATCGAACGGGCCCGCTGGACCGGAGCCCGCGCCCACATCCTGCACCTTTCCTCCTCCGACGCGCTCCCCATGATCGCCACCGCCAAGCGCGACGGCGTTCGCCTCACCGTGGAAACGTGCCCGCACTACCTGACGCTGACGGCCGAGGAAATCCCGAACGGCGCCACAGCCTACAAGTGCTGCCCGCCGATCCGCGAAGCCTCCAACCGCGAACTGCTGTGGGCCGGCCTGCGGGACGGCACCATCGACTGCATCGTCTCGGACCACTCCCCGTCCACCCTGGACCTGAAGGACCTGGAAAACGGTGACTTCGCCGTGGCCTGGGGCGGCGTCTCCTCGCTGCAGCTGGGCCTGTCGCTGATCTGGACCGAGGCCCGGCACCGCGGCATCCCGCTCGAGCAGGTTCTCTCGTGGATGGCGGCAAAGCCGGCCCAACTCGCCGGCCTGGGCAACAAAGGCCAACTGGCGCTGGGATACGACGCCGACCTCGCCGTATTTGCCCCGGACGAGGCTTTCGTTGTGGATGTCTCCAAGCTCAAGCACAAGAACCCCATCACCCCGTATGACGGCAAGGCGCTTTCCGGCGTCGTCCGGCAGACCTACCTCCGCGGCACCCTGATCGACGGCCGGACCCCGGCCGGCAAGCTGATCCGCCGCGGCGGCGTGTGAGCCAGGCGGCCGTGGCCGGCACCCCGCCCGCCGTTCACGGACGGGCCCGGCATAACGGGCAGGCACGGCAGGCCGGCCTCACCGCGAAGGGACTGGCGGTCTGGGTCACGGTGCCGGACGACTCCGACGTTGACCCGGTGTGCCTGGCCCGCGCGGCCGAACTCGTGCTCGGCCGCGCCCTCAGATGTGCCCCGGAGGCGGAAGTCCACTTTAGGCCCGCCGCCGGAGCCGCAACATCCGCCGTCGTCCGGTCCCCCGGAGACGACGGCACCCCGGCGGGAACAGCAGATCCCGCCGGGGACACCGGCGGGGCGGGCCTGGAGCCCGTCCCCGGCAGCATCAGCCGGCTCGCCGTCGACCTCGCGGCCGGAGACGCCAGGCTGGATGGAGAGCGGGTGCCCCTGACGGATCTGGAGTTCACGCTTCTGAGATGTCTCGTGCAGAACTGCTCCCGCACGGTAAGCCGGCAGGAGCTGCAGCTTTGCCTCGACGCGTTCGACACCCCGGGCGCGGCAACCCGGTCCATCGACGTGTACGTCGGCCGGTTGCGCCGGAAACTCAAGGGCTGCCGGCACGCCGTCGTCACCGTCCGCAGCGGCGGCTACCGCTTCGTCCCCGGTCCGCGGGCGACGGTCCGCGGACCAGCGGAATACAGCATCTGAGCTCCGCTGCCACAACCATCCCGACCCTCGATCGAAGGAACTGCATGCAATCCACCGTGACCACCAAGCTGCACGCCATCACTAAGCTGCACAGCGAAGATCCAGCACCCGGGTTCACGCTGCCAGATGCTGCGGGCCGCCGGATCTCCCTGGCCGATTATCGCGGCAAAAGCGTCATCATCTACTTCTACCCCCGCGCAGCCACTCCCGGGTGCACCACCGAGGCTTGCGACTTCCGAGACAGCCTCGCTGCCCTCCACGGCGCAGGCTTCGAGGTCCTTGGCATCTCACCCGACGCCCGGGAGGCCCTGTCCGCCTTTGCCGCGGAACATGCGCTCACGTTCCCCCTTCTCGCGGACGAAGACCACGCTGTGGCCCTCGCGTACGGCGCCTGGGGCGAGAAGCTGATGGACGGCGAGGTCCGCGAAGGCACGATCCGGTCCACCGTGGTTGTCGGTCCCGATGGCAACGTGGTCTTGGCGCAATACCACGTCAGTCCGCAGGGCCACGTGCGGGCGCTGCGGGAGGAGCTTGGCATCTAGGGGCTCGGACGCCATGCGGGCGGACCCGGACGTGCGCGGGCTGGAAACGGCCTAGAAGAGGGCGCCCGCCACGGCCTGCGTCAGCTGATGGATCACCTCGGTGCGTTCCGGGACGTCGCTCAAGTCCTGGCCCTTGGTGTAGATGACAAGCGCGTATGCGGTGCTGCCTTGCGCGAGGACGGCGGCGTCATGCAGTTCACCGCCCAGGAGCCCGTACTTGTGGAAGACCGTGATCCCCTCCGGAACGGCGGCGGGAATGAGCGTTTCGTAGTTGGTGTCCTGCATATAGGACAACAGCTGGGCGGTGTGGTCTGCCGTCAGGAGCGTCCCGGAATAGACCCCCGCCAGGATCGTCGCCATTTCCGCCGGTGTCAGCGTGTTGGTTTCCGGGTCATAGCTCACGCCCAGCGATGCCGCGTACTCCGTCAGCTCCTCGTGGCCCACGGCATCCATGATCAGCGACCACGAGTCGTTGTCGCTCTGCTGGATCATCTCCCGGAGCTGGAAGCCGGCGGTGTAGCTCCCCAAAGGGTCATCGAGGCTGGCCGCCCCGGTTTCGACCAGGTGGTAGTAAGCCGCCGCGGCCAGCACTTTGGCGGTGCTCGCCGCCACGAACTCCTCCCGGACCCCGTATTCGTGGACGTCCGCGGCGCCGGGGTCCTGGGCGAGGTCGACCAGCGCCACGCCGATCTGGAACTGGCTGTTGGCATCGAGAATGGCCTTGATGCGCGCATCCAGGGCCTCCTCCACCGTTCCCGGCGCCGGTCCGGATGCCTGGGCCGCCGCATCGGGGCTGGCCGACGGCGACGCGCTGGCCTCCGCCGTCGGCGCGGCAGACGGCGTGGCAGACGCCGTCGTGGGATTCACCGCCGTGGGATTCGCCGCCGTCAAGCGGACTTGCGCAAAGGAATAGATACCTGCGGCCAGGACGACCGCGAGCACTGCTGCACAGACCGTACCCATCAAGGCCCGTGGCCGGACGGTCACTCGACGCGCCCGCGGCCGGAAGTGCGCCCGAATCCAAATCGTCGCTGCTGTGGATTTCGCTGTTCCATAATGACTTCAATCTAGCTACGGCAGCTATGCCGGAGCTATGAAAAAGCTGTCGGCCCCAAGCCTGCCAAAGCCGCCCCGGACGGGTCCTTGCCAGACCCAGGCGGCGGAATACAGCCTCGGTCCACGATGTTGTGCATCACAGACCCGTTGTCCACCCCCGAAGGATCATCATGAGCGCAAACATGACCGTCAAGCTTCAGCCGGGCACCCCGGCCCCGGATTTCACCCTGCCTGACGCCGAAGGCAAGCCGGTTGCCCTGGCCGACTACCGCGGCAAGAACGTCATTGTGTACTTCTACCCGCAGGCGGCAACCCCCGGCTGCACCACCGAGGCGTGCGATTTCCGCGACAACCTCGCGTCCCTGCAGGGCTCCGGCTACGAGGTCCTGGGCATCTCCCCCGACGCCCCCGAGGCCCTGGCCCATTTCACCGGCGACTTCGCCCTGACCTTCCCGCTCCTGGCCGACGAGGACCACGCCGTGGCCCTCGCCTACGGCGCGTGGGGCGAGAAGCTGGTCCACGGCGAGGTCACGGAGGGCATCGTCCGCTCCACCGTGGTGCTGGACCCCGAGGGCAAGGTCAAACTGGCGCAGTACCAGGTCAAGGCCCAGGGCCACGTGGCGTCGCTGAAGGAAGCACTGGGCGTCTAACGCTGCACCGCTCCCGCGGCGTTCTCGCGGCGTTCTCGCGGCGGATTCGGACCACCGCGGCGGAATCGGACAGATGCAGCGCGGATCCGCGGCGCGCGGTTCCCATAGCTGCGCGCCGGTCCGAAGCCGCAGCGGAGTAGTTTTCCACATCCGCCCCGCCGGTGGTTGTCCGGCCCCGCAGCGCGGGCCAGCATCGGGGCATGGACCTACCCCGACTGATTCTCAGCAGCGACCTCGCGCGCCTCGGCCAGGACGCACGGGGCCTTGCACGGCAGGCGAAAGCCGGGCAGCTCCGGCGCATCAGGCAGGGAGTGTACGTCCGGGCCCACGAGTGGGAGGCGCTGCCGCCGTGGGACAGGAATCGGGTCCTCATCCGGGCGGCTGCTTCCACATTGCGGAGCCGGACCGTCTTCTGCCGCCAGTCCTCCGCTGTGCTGTGGGACATGCCGGTTCTGGGCCACAGCCATCTGGTGCATGCCTGCACGTCCGACGGCGGCGGCGGGCGCTCGCGCGCCGGGGTCCGCCGGCATCTGGTCGATTTGGGCTCGGTGCAGATCGAGAAACGTCACGGGCTCCTGGTCACAGACCGTGTCCGGACAGCACTGGACCTGGCCGCCTTCGAATCGTTTGAGCAGGGCGTCGCAGTATTCGACCATGTCCTGGGGCAGCGGCCTGGCAACCTGGCACCGCTCAGCCGCGGGGAACTCGACGCCGGCATCGGCGGCAACTACACGGCAGCAGCGGCCCGGCGGATCCGGACCGCCCTGCAGTTTGCTGATCCTGCGTCCGGCTCCCCTGGAGAATCGGTGAGCCGCGCCCTGATGCATCGGCTCGGCTTCCGGGTCCCCCTCCTTCAGGTCGAAATTCGTGATGCCCGGGGGCTAGTGGCGTTCACTGACTTTGACTGGCCCGATGATCAGCTTTGCGGAGAGTTCGACGGCCTCGTGAAGTACCGCAAGGCGGAGTATCTCCAGGGCCGGACCCCAGCCGAGGCCCTCACCGACGAGAAACGCCGGGAGGACCGGATTCGTGCCACCGGCCGCCGGGTGATCCGTTGGACGTGGTCGGAGCTGGCCAATCCCGGAACATTCGGCACATTTCTGGCGGCGGCTGGCGTTCCCCGGCGGCCGCTCCCGTCCTGCCGGCGCTGATCCCGCCACGTTCCCGGGAATTCGCTACGAAATCGGACCCGTGCAGCGCGGATCCCCGGCGCGCCCGTCCGAAACCGCAGCCCCTGTCCGAAAACGCCGCGAAAACGGGCCTGGGACGCCCGCCGGGCTACACCTTGGTCCCCGCCACCACGGTGGCGGTGGACCGGAGCCGGATCGCGCCGTCGTGCTCGTAGCGGCCCAGCAGAGCGAACACATCCGAGCGGATCAGGGCCCGCGACTCCGCGTCCGCCTTGGCCAGGCCCATCGCCACGGTGGTCGCGATGTCGGTCATGAACTCCCAGTAGCTCTCCGGGGATTCGTGCACCAGGTCGGTGCTGACCTGGTGCTCGGCCACCTCGGCGAGCCCGGCCTCCTTGAACATCCGGGTCATGAACCCAGTGGGTGCGCAGCGGAACAGCCCGGGAGTCTCGGCGGGCGGAATGGGCAGTTCCCGGTGCCGGGCAATTGTGCCCAGGATCAGGCTGGCCCAGGGGTTTGCCGCCGCGCGTCCCCAGACGACGGCGCCCACCCGGGCGCCCGGCCTCGCGGTGCGCGCCATCTCTGCCATGGCCGCGGACATCACCGGGAAGAACATCAAGCCGAAGTGGCTGTACACGGCGTCGAATGTGTTGTTGCGGAACGGCAGGGCGGCCGAATCGCACACTTGAAAGTCCAGGTTGTTCAGGCGCCGGGCCGATGCCTTCTCCTCGGCCACCCGGAGCATTCCGGCCGAAATGTCAGTCAGGACCACACGGCCTTCCGGCACCTGCGCGGCCACGTTCAGGCCGGGCTCCCCCGTGCCTGCCGCGACGTCCAGCACCACTGAGTCGGGGCGGAGCCGGAGCTCCTGGCGGAGGGCGTCGCCGAACGGGGCCTGCCAGCCGAGCAGTTCCGCGTCCCATTTCTTCCAGCCCGCCGAGAACTCATCCCAGAGCAAGCGCTGCTCCTCACGAACACGGTCGGCTGAGGCTAACATGGCGGATCCTTAGCTCGTCTGTACCTAGCCCTAGTCTGCTCTGGGATGCGGTCCGCGGCAATGAGTCGAAGGGCAGTAGGCTTAACGGCATGTCTCCCCACGAAACCCCCGGCACAGCAGGCAACGACCCCCAGCGGGAACCGGCACAGGGCAACGTTCAGGGCGGCGTTCCGGAGCGCCGCGAGGTCACCGTCCGCCGGGCCCCGAAATATGTGCCCTTCCTGATCCTGGGCGGGCTCCTGGGCGTGGCCGTCGCGGCCATCATCGCCTACGCCCTGCCCGGTGACCCGAGCTTCGACCGTTCCTCGGTCTTCGGCTTCTTCATGGTCCTCTGCGCGGCCGGCGGCGTCATCGTGGGTGCCGCGATCGCCCTCGTCCTGGACCGGCGGAGCGTCCGCCGCGCCGAGCACGCCGTCGTCGAATCCGCACCGGACGCCGACGACGACGAGGGCCGCGACGGGAACCACCGCTGAAGGGCGTCAGGTCATAAACCGGCCGCCGGAAAAGTCTTAGCGCACATCGTGAGATAATCGACCAGTGGCACGCGGCGATGGAAAACTTTCTCATGATCTTCTCCCAGGCGAAAAAGGCCCTCAGGACGCATGCGGCGTCTTTGGGGTCTGGGCACCCGGTGAAGAAGTAGCAAAACTCACCTACTACGGGCTGTATGCACTGCAGCACCGCGGTCAGGAGTCGGCTGGCATAGCAACCAGCGACGGCAAGCGGATCAACGTCTACAAGGACATGGGCCTCGTTTCCCAGGTCTTCGACGAGACCACGCTGAACACCCTGACCGGGCACCTGGCCGTCGGCCACTGCCGCTATTCCACTACCGGTGCGAGCCACTGGGCCAACGCCCAGCCGACCCTGGGCGCGACGTCCACGGGCACCGTGGCCCTGGCCCACAACGGCAACCTGACCAACACGGCCGAGCTCAAGGCAATGATCGAGGACCGCAACGGCGGAAACCTCAGCGGCGAGATGAAGCAGGGCAACACCTCCGACACCGCACTGGTGACCGCGCTCCTGGAGGGCGAAGAGGGCAAGTCCCTGGAGCAGACGGCCATGGAGCTGCTGCCCAAGATCAAGGGCGGCTTCTGCTTCGTCTTCATGGATGAGGGCACCCTCTACGCGGCCCGCGACACCTACGGGATCCGCCCGCTGTGCCTTGGCCGGCTCGAACGCGGCTGGGTGGTTGCCTCCGAGCAGTCCGCCCTCGCCACCGTCGGCGCCAGTTTCATCCGCGAAATCGAACCCGGCGAATTCATCGCGATCGACGAGGACGGCGTCCGCTCGCAGCGCTTCGCCGAGGCGACGCCGGCCGGCTGCGTTTTCGAATACGTCTACCTCGCCCGCCCGGACGCCTCCATTGCGGGCCGCTCGGTGTACGAATCCCGCGTCGAAATGGGCCGCCAGCTGGCCCGCGAAAACACCCAGGAAGCGGACATCGTCATTCCCGTGCCCGAATCCGGCACCCCCGCGGCGGTGGGCTACGCCGAAGAATCCGGCATCCCCTTCGCGCACGGCTTCGTCAAGAACTCCTACGTGGGCCGCACGTTCATCCAGCCCTCGCAGACGCTGCGCCAGCTCGGCATCCGGCTCAAGCTCAACGCCCTCGAATCCGTGATCCGCGGCAAGCGTGTCGTCGTGGTGGATGACTCGATCGTCCGCGGCAACACCCAGCGCGCCATCGTGCGGATGCTCCGGGAGGCGGGCGCCGCAAGCGTCCACATCAAGATTTCCTCCCCGCCGGTCAAGTGGCCCTGCTTCTACGGCATCGACTTCGCCTCCCGGGCGGAACTGATCGCCAACGGCGCCACCATCGACGAGATCACCCAGGCCATCGGCGCCGACTCGCTCGCCTACATTTCCGAAGACGGCATGATCGACGCCACCCGCCAGCCGCGCGACCGTCTCTGCACCGCCTGCTTCACCGGCAAGTACCCGATTGAGCTGCCCGGCGCTGACAAGCTCGGCAAGAACCTGCTCGAGCGCACCGACCTCGGCGGTCTCCCAACCGCCGCCGGCGCGGCTGATTCCGCCGCGGCGCCCTCCGGTGCCGCGTCCGACGCCGAACCCGGCACCTCCATCGCCGACGATCCGGCCGAGAAGGCCGGCGCCACCGGTTGCGATCCGGGGCCGGACTCCGAATTCGAAGAACTGCTCACCGATGCCGACCGCGTCACCACAGCCGACAAGAAAGAGCCAGTATGACTTCCGCCTCCCCGGCCGCTGACATGAACGCCGCCCAGAACGCCGGCATCACCTACGCCTCCGCCGGCGTCGACGTCGAAGCGGGAGACCGCGCCGTCGAACTCATGAAGGACGCCGTCAAGGCCACCCACAACGCCTCGGTGATCGGCGGCGTCGGCGGGTTCGCTGGCCTCTACGACGTCTCCCGGCTGCTGACCTACAGGCGCCCGCTGCTGGCCACCTCCACCGACGGCGTCGGCACCAAAGTGGCAATCGCTCAGGCCATGGACATCCACGACACCATCGGCTACGACCTCGTCGGCATGGTGGTGGACGACATCGTCGTCGTGGGCGCCGAGCCGCTGTACATGACCGACTACATCGCCTGCGGCAAGGTGGTCCCGGAGCGCATCGCCGACATCGTCCGCGGCATCGCGGCCGCCTGCTCGGTCGCCGGCACCGCCCTGGTGGGCGGCGAAACCGCCGAACACCCCGGCCTGCTCGGGGAACACGAGTACGACGTCGCCGGTGCCGCCACCGGCGTTGTCGAGGCCGACCAGCTGCTCGGCCCGGACCGCGTCCGCGCCGGCGACGTGGTGATCGGCATGGCCTCCTCCGGCCTGCACTCCAACGGCTACTCGCTGGTCCGCCGCGTCATCAACCACGCCGGCTGGGCCCTGGACCGCCAGGTCTCCGAGCTAGGCCGCACCCTGGGCGAGGAGCTCCTCGAGCCCACCCGCGTCTACGCCGCGGACTGCCTCGACCTCGCCCGCACCTTCCCGGTGAACGGCTCCGCGGGCGGCAAGGCCGTCCACGGCTTCAGCCACGTGACCGGCGGCGGCCTCGCAGCCAACCTCGCCCGCGTCCTCCCGCAGGGCTTGCTGGCCACCGTCGACCGCTCCACCTGGGAGCTCCCTGCCATCTTCAAGCTGGTTTCCGAGCTCGGCAACGTCCCGCTGGCCGACCTCGAGCGCACCCTGAACCTGGGCGTGGGCATGGTCGCCATTGTTTCGCCGGAAGCGGCCGACGCGGCCGTGAACCGGCTCAACGACCGCGGCCTGCCGTCCTGGATCATGGGCACCGTCGAGCAGAACTCGGATGCGGTCCTCAAGACCGGCCCGGATTACGTCCAGGGCGCCAAGGGCGTCGACGGCGGCGCCGTCCGGCTGGTCAACGCCTACGCCTAAACGGGCCCGACCCACGTCGAGTGCTCCTCGGCCGTTTTGAACGCTCAGAACGGCCGGTGGGGAGCACTCGATCCGTTTAAGCCGCGGTCCTAAACCTCCAGCAGGCTGAAGACGCCGCCCTGCGGATCCTTGAGGGTGGCGATGGTTCCGGCTTCCTCGACCTCGTCCGGTTCGATCAGCACGACACCGCCCGCGGCCACCGCAGCCTGCACCGCCGCTGCGACGTCGGAGACGCCGAAGTAGACCTGCCACCCCGGCTCGAGGGTGTCCTGCGCGTCGCCGGGGACCCGGGCGATGCCGGCCACCTCGGCGCCGCCCACCATGAGCGTGGTGTAGGTGCCGCCGTCGTCCTGGGGGTATTCGGTGACGTCGTGCCCGAAGAGCTGTTGGAAGAAGCCGACGGCGGCCTGCGGTTCCGGTGTGAGCAGTTCAGCCCAGGCCAAGGTGCCCGCCTCCTGGCTCCGGCCGGCTCCGATGTGGCTGCCGGCCTGCCAGGCCCCGGTGGTTCCGCCGCCGGGCGGGGCGAAGAAGACCATGACGCCGGTGTCACCGATCTCCTCGGGGCCGAATTCAAGGTGCCCGGGAGAATGCGCCAGTTCGGTGGCCAGGTCCCGGGCGTCGTCGACCGCGAAGTACACGTTCCACCGGCCCGGTTCAGCCACGGCTTCCTGCTGTGGGTTCTGCGGAGCGAGCACGGTAACCAGGTCGTCGCCCAGGAAGGCTTTCGCGTAGCTGCGTCCGTCGGGAGTGGGCAGGTCTTCGTACCGCCAGCCGAAAACCTCCGTGTAAAAGACCTTCGCTGTCTCCACGTCGGGGGTCTGAAGGTCCGTCCAGCAGAGCTCGCCCTCGGCGAATCCTTTGCGCATGGTCATGGCAGTCCTGCCGGGGCATCGGTGTGGCGTCCGGGAAAATCCGGCACGAACAACCTAGCCCGGTGCCCCGCCGGTGACAACTGCGCCGGCTCATCCGCGGCGAAGCGCGGGCCAGCCGGCCGCCCGGATACGGAAGGCTGCGGGCACAAGAAAGGCCGCCGGCCACGCCTGTTACAGGTGTGGCCGGCGGCCTGAAAATCTTTGGCTGGCACCGCGGTGCCGGATGGATCCCCCCGGAGAAAACTGCCGGAAGGAAGCGTCGGCTAACCTATGCGACGGGAATCAACCTCGTCGTCATCGTCTTCCACATCGTCCGCGTACTTATCCACATACGCTGAATAATCCGGTTCAACCGGGTCATCCGCGAAGTGGCTCGTGGCACGACTTCCCGGGCCCGTGAGCTCGCGCTGGAGGGCCGAATAGTCAGTGTTCGGGGAGTAGTACTTGATGTCCCGAGCCTGCTTGGTAGCTTTTGCCTTTTGACGGCCGCGCCCCATGGCGTGACCCCCTTTTGTACTTGGACCGGAGGTGGTCACCTTTTGGCGATAGGTGAGGCCCCGGAATGTTTGGTCAATTTGTCGTACACCTAGATTACATGCTTTCGGCGCCAACTGCTCGCCGGCCCGCCCCCTGTGGACAGTGTGGCGCCTCCCGCAACGGTGGCCGGAGCCACCGGCGCATGCGCGGTGCCGCGCATCTTCGATAGAGTTTCGTGATGTGCGCCCAGAAAAGGGCCGCTACGCCGGGCCTCCAGCCCCGGCAAAGACGCACGGAAGTGGTGAATTTCTCAGTGACCGAAGAGAATCCAAGGAACGACGCCGGGGCCATCCCGCCGCCGCCCTCGAGGCCGCCGACGTCCGCCCTGCCCGTCATTACAGCCGACCGTGCGCGGCCCACGAATCCTGCGGCGGCACCCGCAGCGGCGAAACCCGCGCGCCCGGCCCTTGCCGGCACCGCGTTCGCCGGCGCCAGGAAAGCGCTCTCACGCACCAAGAAGGCTCTCTCACGGCGGGCACGCCCCCTGGTCCGCCGGATCCGCCGGCAGGGGCCAAAGCGGCTCGGCGCGGCCGTGGCCGTCCTGGTGGTGCTTGCGGTTCTGGTCTGGTGGGCTGTGGCCGCATTTGCCGGCAGCGGCCAGGCCTCCGCGGAAAACGACAGCCCGGCCCCCGCCGCTTCGTCGGCGTCCGCCCCCGCCAGCCGCGGGGCGTTGCCGCTGGAGGGCGTCAGCCCCCTGGACTTCCAGCTGCGGGACTGCTTCAAGGACTTCGACCCGGATGCGCAGCAGTCCACCGTCGTGGATTGCGCCACCGGCCACTCGGCGCAGCTGGTCGCCGTGGAAAAATACGGGCCAGATGACTCGTACCCCGGCCGGGACCAGCTCAAGCAGAAGGCACGCGATGCCTGCAAGGCGGCTCCGCTCACGGCAAAGGCCGGCGACTACGACCTGAGCTACAAGCTGGCCTACCCGAGCCCGCGCAGCTGGGAGATGGGCGACCGGCGGGTCGACTGCTACGCCGCGACGAACGGCGGAAACGTCATCAAGGAGTCCCTGCTGCCCTAGGCTTGCCCGGCGGCGCCTACTCCTTGCGCCGGACCGAGAGCCCGGTGCCCGTGGCCGCGCCGCCGCTGGTCAGCTCCCCGTCCCCCAGCCCGCCCATGGTGAGTTCCATCAGGTCCGGCGCGGTGTCCACCAGGACGGTGTCGCCGTCGGCGATTTCGCCGGCCAGGATGGCCTTTGCCAGCCGGTCGCCGATCTCGCGCTGCACCAGGCGGCGCAGCGGCCGCGCGCCGTACGCGGGATCGAAGCCGGATACGGCCAGCCAGGCGCGGGCACCCTCGGTAACTTCGAGGTTCAGCCGGCGGCCCTTGAGCCGCTCGCCCAGCTCCTTGACCTGCAGTTCCACGATCCGGGAGAGCTCCTCCACGCTCAGCGGATCGAACAGCACCACTTCATCGAGCCGGTTAAGGAACTCCGGCTTGAAGGAGGCGTTCACCGTGGCCATGACGGCGTTCTTCTTGGCCGCCGCGTCGAGGTTGGGGTCCACGAGGAACTGGCTGCCCAGGTTCGAGGTGAGCACCAGGATCACGTTGCGGAAGTCTACGGTGCGGCCCTGCCCGTCGGTGAGCCGGCCGTCGTCGAGCACCTGCAGGAGGATGTCGAAGACCTCCGGGTGGGCCTTTTCCACTTCGTCGAGCAGCAGCACGGAGTACGGGCGCCGCCGCACGGCCTCGGTAAGCTGGCCGCCCTCCTCATAGCCGACGTACCCGGGAGGCGCCCCGACGAGCCGGGCCACGGAGTGCTTCTCCGAATATTCGGACATGTCGATCCGCACCATCGCGCGCTCGTCGTCGAACAGGAAGTCCGCGAGGGACTTGGCGAGTTCGGTCTTGCCGACGCCGGTGGGGCCGAGGAACAGGAACGAGCCGGTGGGCCGGTTGGGGTCGCTGATCCCGGCGCGGGCGCGGCGCACGGCGTCGGAAACCGCGGCGACGGCCTGCTTCTGGCCGATCAGCCGCTCGCCCAGCACGTGCTCCATGTTCAGCAGCTTCTGGCTCTCGCCCTGGAGCATGCGCCCCGCGGGGATGCCGGTCCAGGCCGAAATCACCTCGGCGATGTCGTCGGCCGTGACCTCGTCGGCCACCATCTGCCCGGACTTGTCCGGCACGGCCGCCTCGGCCTCGGCGGCGGCGTTCAGTTCCCGTTCCAGGGCGGGGATCTCACCGTAGAGGATCCTGGACGCCGTCTCCAGGTCCCCTTCGCGCTGGGCCTTGTCCGCGGCGGAGCGGAGCTCGTCAAGCTTGGCCCGCAGGTCGCCCACCCGGTTCAGCCCCGCCTTCTCGGCTTCCCACCGGGCGTTCAGGCCCGCGAGTTCCTCCTTCTTGTCCGCCATGTCCGCCCGCAGGGCCGCGAGCCGTTCCACCGAGGCGGGATCGGTCTCGCTGGCCAGGGCCAGTTCCTCCATGGTCAGTCGGTCCACCTGGCGGCGCAGCTGGTCGATCTCCTCCGGGGCGGAATCGATTTCCATGCGCAGCCGGGACGCGGCCTCGTCCACGAGGTCGATCGCCTTGTCCGGCAGCTGCCGGCCGGAGATGTACCGGTTGGAGAGCGTCGCGGCCGCTACGAGGGCGGAGTCGGAGATGGAGACTTTGTGGTGGGCCTCGTAGCGTTCCTTGAGGCCGCGCAGAATGCCGATGGTGTCCTCCACGCTGGGCTCACCCACGTAGACCTGCTGGAACCGGCGCTCCAGGGCGGGGTCCTTTTCGATGTTCTCGCGGTACTCGTCCAGCGTGGTCGCACCGATGAGGCGCAACTCGCCGCGGGCCAGCATGGGCTTGAGCATGTTGCCGGCATCCATGGAGCTGTCCCCGGTGGCGCCGGCACCCACCACCGTGTGGAGCTCGTCGATGAACGTGACGATCTGCCCCTCAGAGTTCTTGATTTCCTCCAGGACAGCCTTGAGCCGCTCCTCGAATTCGCCGCGGTACTTTGCCCCGGCCACCATCGAGGCGAGGTCCAGGGCGATCAGCGTCTTGCCGCGCAGGCTTTCGGGCACGTCGCCTTCCACGATCCGCTGGGCGAGCCCCTCGACGACGGCGGTCTTGCCGACGCCGGGCTCGCCGATGATGACGGGGTTGTTCTTGGTGCGGCGGCTCAGGACCTGGATGATCCGCCGGATCTCGGCATCGCGGCCAATCACAGGGTCCAGCTTGCCCGAGCGGGCGACCGCAGTGAGGTCCGTGCCGTACTTCTCCAGCGCCTGGAACGAGTTCTCTGGGTCCGCGTTGTCCACTTTGCGGTCGCCGCGGACGCCCGGGAAGGCGGCCAGCAGTGCCTCGTGGGAGGCGCCGGCCTCGCGCAGGAGCTTCCCGACGCCGTCGCTCCCGGCGGCAAGGCCCAGCAGCAGGTGTTCGGTGGAAACAAAGGCGTCCCCGAGCCGCTCGGCCTCGTTCTGGGCATTCTTGATTGCCTGCAGCCCTGCCCGGGACAACTGCGCCTGCTGCACGCTGCTCCCGGAGGTCGACGGAAGGGCCTTGATGGCGGTGCTCGCCTGGACACTGACGGCGTCCGGGTCGGCGCCGGTGGCGCGGAGCAGCGCTACGGCGACGCCCTCCCGCTGGTCCATGAGGGCCTTGAGCAAGTGAGCGGGCTCGAGCTGCGGGTTGCCCGCGGTCGAGGCGTTCATGGCGGCCGCAGCGAGGGCCTCCTGGCTCTTGGTGGTGAATTTGGCGTCCAACGAGGGCTCCTTCCGGAATGGTTCTGATATCAAAGTTGAGTCTACATCGCTCAACTTTGATAAGAGGGGGGCTGGCTCCATGTTTGCCGACAGCGAAACGCCTGTCTAGGGCCGACCGCCCGCGGCCACCGTGCGCCCCGCGGCCGCGCACCCCTGCCGCGCACCCCGCCGCGGGACATGCCCTCCCCTGGGCACCCCGCCGCTGGACATGCCCTCCCCCGCGCCCGAAGAGTGGACATAGTGCCACTATGCCCAGCGCCCGGGCCCACGGCTGGACATGTCCCCCCGGCCCGGGCGCGAACAATGAACGTGCCCCCTCGGCCCGGGCGCGAACAATGAGCATGCCCCCTCGGCCCGGGCGCGAACAATGAGCATGCCCCCTCGGCCCGGGCACAAACAATGGACATGTCCCCCCGGCCCGGGCGCGAACAATGAGCATGTCCGGCAGCAGTCGGCCTGCACGGCCCGCGTGAATGACTTAACGTTGCTTAACGATCGGCGGGCTCCTTACTGTAACTGGGGTCACAGCAAAACGAACCGACGCGAAGGAGGGCCGGACATGCACGAACACGCCGTAAGCGCCACCGTCGACGGCCCCGTACCGCCGGTTTCGGCCGCTGCCGTGGCCCGCGCTGCAGGGGTTTCCTCGGCTGCGGTCTCCTACGTCCTCAACGGCAAGGGCGGCGTCTCGCCCGAGACCCGGCGCCACATCATCCACGTGGCGAACGAGCTCGGCTTCAGGCCCCGTAAGCCGTCGCAGTCAACCGACCCGCAGCGGACCCGGGTCATCGGGCTGATCCTGCCGAACATCATCAATCCGATGTTTCCGCGCTGGGCGCAGGGCGTCATTACGGCCGCGGCGGAGTCCGGCTACGAAGTGTTCGTCGCCACCACCCAGGACGATCCGGAGGTGCTCGCCCAAGTCACCTCGACGCTCGCGCACCGCAACGTCGATGGCATCATCCTGGCCGCCTCGCTCCGGGACGACGCCACCGCGCTCCGCACGCTGAGGGCGGCCCGCATCCCGTACGTGTGCCTGTCCCGCCGGGCGGACTTCCTCGACTCGGATTTCATCGGGATCGACGACGACGCCGCAGCCACCACGCTGATGCAGCACATGCTCAGCCACGGCTTCACCGAAATCGCCACCGTGATCGGCCCCCGGTTCTCAACGGCCTCCCTGGCCCGCGAACAGGCGTTTGTCCGCACAGCCGCCGCGGCGGGCATCACGATCAGCGGCGACCGGAAGATCAGCACCAGGGTTAACAACGAGGGCGGCAGGCTGGCGGCGGAGCGGCTCTTCTCGGCCGGAACGCCGCCGCAGGCCGTGGTCTGCGGCAGCGACGAGCTTGCCATCGGCGTCATGGAATACGCGCTGTCGCGCGGCCTGCGCATCCCGGACGACGTCGCCGTCGCCGGCTGTGACGGGCTGCCGCACAGCCGCTCCGGGCTGATCAACCTGACCAGCATTGTCCAACCGCAGCAGGAAATGGCCAACGAGGCGTTCGCCATGCTGCTCAAACGCATCGATTCCCCGTCCGCCACCTATACCTCGAAAGTGTGCCGGCACCGCCTGCACGTCGGGCGGACGTGCGGCTGCACGCCTCCTGACAGCTGAGGCCGCGCTACACGCGGGCCGGCCCGTCCGCGGCCAGCCCTACCCGTTCCCGCGACCCTGCCGAACCACGCGCCGCGCGCACTGGCGCGGCCGCCTGCCTCCCGTTTGCCCTTTCCGCATGCCCGCCCCGACCACCTTTCCCACCCACGAGCCAAGGACCCCGACCATGTCAGTTGTATCCGCAACAAAGAAGATGCGCACACCACAGGAAATCAACGGCGTGATCTTACGCCGCGTCATGCCGCTGCTGATCGGCGCCTACATCATGGCCTTCCTGGACCGCACCAACATCGGTATGGCCAAGGACCGGCTGGAGATCGACCTCGGCATCTCGGCCACCGCGTACGGCATCGGCGCCGGGCTGTTCTTCCTGACCTACGCCTTGTCCGAAATCCCGTCCAACCTGATCATGCACAAGGTCGGCGCCCGCTTCTGGATCATGCGGATCATGATCACCTGGGGCATCATCTCCGCCGGCATGGCGTTCGTCCAGGGCGAATGGTCCTTCTACATCATGCGGATGCTGCTCGGCGTGGCCGAAGCCGGACTCTTCCCGGGCGTCATGTACTTCCTGACGCAGTGGTTCGTGGTCAAGGACCGCGCCAAGGCCAACGGAATGTTCCTGCTCGGCGTCTCCATCGCCAACATTGTCGGGGCCCCGCTGGGCGGGCTGCTGCTGACCTTTGATGGGCTCGGCGGCCTGCACGGCTGGCAGTGGATGTTCCTCGTCGAAGGACTCCCGGCCTGCGTCCTCGCCTACGTCGTCTGGAAGAAGCTCCCGGACCGCCCCAGCATGGCGACGTTCCTCACCGCCGAGGAAGCCGCCGATCTCGAGGCCCGCATCGCCGCCGAGGAGACCGCCGGCGCCGCGGCCTCCGGCAACCACCTGCTCCGCGATGTCCTGAAGGACAAGCAGATCCTCCTCGTCGTCGGCGTCTACTTCACCCACCAGATCGCCGTCTACGCCCTGTCCTACTTCCTGCCCTCCATCATCGGCACGTACGGCAAGCTCAGCCCGCTGCAGATCGGCCTGCTGACGGCCATCCCGTGGATCTTCTCCGCGGCGGGCGCCCTGCTGGTCCCCCGCTTCGCCACCGACGGCCGCCGCTCCCGGATGCTGGTCACCGGCACCATGACCGGCATCGTCGCCGGCTTCGCCCTCGGCGCCGTCGGCGGGCCGCTGCTGGGCATGATCGGCTTCTGCCTCGCCGCCTTCAATTTCTTCGCCCTGCAGCCGATCCTCTTCACCTACCCGGCCACCCGGCTCAGCGGCGCCGCCCTCGCCGGCGGCATCGCCTTCGTCAACACCATCGGCCTCTGCGGCGGCTTCCTGGGCCCCTACGTCATGGGCTTCATGCAGGACGCCACCGGCTCCAAGCTCTCCGGCCTGTGGTTCATCGTGGGCATGTGCGTCATCGGCGCGCTGCTGTCCCTGCTGCTCAAGCGCGGCACGGAGAAGCCCGCGATTGTTCCGGCCGCCCACTGACGCACTGCTCCCACCGCCCGTTCCGGATGCGCCCCGCCGCGCGTTCGGAGCGGGTCCGCAAGCCATCTCACTGCAAGGACTACTCATGGATTTCACCGCCAAGCGCATTCTCGTCACCGCCGGAGCGAACGGCATCGGCCTGGCCATCGCCAGCAAGTTCCGGGAACTCGGCGCCACCGTCTTCGTCACCGACATCGACCCCGACGCCGTCGACAAGGCCCGCGTCAACGGGCTCCTCGCCGCGGTCAGCGACGTCTCGGACGAGGGCCAGGTCCGCGAACTCATGGACACCGTCCGGGACGAAATGGGCGGCCTCGACGTCCTCGTCAACAACGCCGGCATCGCCGGTCCCACCGGGCCCCTGGAATCCCTCGACGCCGCGGCGTGGAAGGCAACCTTCGACGTCAACATCCATGGCCAGTTCTTCTGCATCAAGCATGCCCTGCCCCTGCTGCGCGAGGGCAGCGGCGCCTCTATCGTGAACCTGTCCTCGGCCGCCGGGCGGCTGGGCATGGCCGGCCGCAGCGCCTATTCGGCGTCGAAGTGGGCCGTCGTCGGGCTGACCAAAACCCTCGCGATCGAACTTGGCCCGGACGGCATCCGCGTCAACGCCATCTGCCCCGGCGCCGTCAACGGCCCACGCATCGACTCCGTGATCGCCGCCAAAGCCCGGATGCTCGAGCTGCCGGCGGACGAGGTGTCCGCGCTGTACCACAACCAGTCCTCGCTGGGCCGGCTGATCGAGGCCGAGGACATCGCCAACATGGCCGCCTTCGTGGCCAGCGACATGGCCCGCAACGTCAACGGCCAGGCACTCGCCGTGGACGGCAACACCGAAAAGCTCTACTGACCTGAACTGAACTGCCTGGGGAGCCGGTCCGCCCCAGGCCGCCGCCCGCCCCGCACCCACGCTGCCCCGCCCCGCCCCGCCCCACCAAGGAGACATTCCCATGGCTGCTGCCCGCAAAGTCATCATCACCAGCGCCGTCACCGGCGCCATCCACACCCCGTCCATGTCCCCGCACCTGCCCGTCTCCCCCGACGAGATCGCCGACGCCGCGATCGGCGCCGCCGAGGCAGGCGCCGCGATCGTGCACATGCACGCCCGCGACCCCAGGGACGGCCGTCCCTCCCAGGACCCCGAGCACTTCGCCCCGATCCTGGACAAGCTCAAGCGCAACACCGACGCCGTCATCAACATCACCACGGGCGGCTCGCCGCACATGAGCGTCGAGGAGCGGATGCAGCCGGCGGCGCTGTTCAAGCCGGAGCTTGCCTCACTCAACATGGGCTCGATGAACTTCGGGCTGTACCCGATGCTGGACCGCTTCACCGAGTTCGGCCACGACTGGGAGCGCGAGGGGCTCGAAAAGAGCCGCGACCTCGTCTTCAAGAACACCTTCCAGGACATCGAGACCATCCTGGGCATCGGCAACCAGAACGGCACCCGCTTCGAGTTCGAGTGCTACGACATCTCGCACCTGAACAACCTCGCGCACTTCCACGGCCGCGGGCTGGCCAGGGGACCGCTGTTCGTCCAGTCGGTCTTCGGCCTGCTCGGCGGCATCGGCGCGCACCCCGAGGACCTCATGCACATGCGCCGCACGGCGGACCGCCTGCTCGGCGAGGACTATGAGTGGTCCATCCTGGGCGCCGGCAGGAACCAGATGCCGCTCGCCACGATCGGCGCCGCCATGGGCTCCCACGTCCGGGTGGGCCTGGAGGATTCCCTGTGGATCGGTCCCGGCCAGCTCGCCGCGTCCAACGCCGAACAGGTCACCCGGATCCGCACCATCCTGGAAGCCCTCAACTTTGAGGTCGCCACCCCCGACGAGGCGCGGCAGATGCTGCAGCTCAAGGGCCGGGAAAACGTAGGGTTCTGAGCCGATGAGCATCCTGGTGGCCCCGGACAGTTTCAAGGGCACCTTCACGGCTTCCGAGGTGGCCGGGCACATCGCGACCGGCATCCGCACGGCCGGCGCGGCGGCCCGAGAGCTGCCCGTGGCCGACGGCGGCGAGGGCACCACCGAGGCCCTCGCCCGCGGTCTGGACGCCCGGCCCGTCCTTGTCACCACGGTCGGGCCGTGGGGCGAATCCGTCGAGGCGGCGGTCGGGCTCACCGCCGACGGGACCGCCGTCGTCGAACTGGCCGTCGCGAGCGGCCTCAACCTGCCGTCCGCCGGCGGCCGGGACCCGCTGACGGCGAGCACGTACGGCACCGGCGTCCTGATCGCGGAGGCCGCCCGGCACGGCGCACGCCGCATCGTGGTGGCGGCAGGGGGCTCGGCCACCACCGACGGCGGGGCCGGCGCCATCGCCGCGATCGAGGAACGCGGCGGGCTCCGCGGTGCCGAGCTGGTGATCCTGAGTGATGTCACGACGCGTTTTTCCGACGCCGCACGCGTGTTCGGGCCGCAGAAGGGAGCCGGGCCGGCCGCGGTTGAGCTGCTGACACACAGACTCGAACTGCTCGCGGCGGAGTTCGCCCGGGACTACGGCCGCGATCCCAGTCTGGTGGACCGGACCGGCGCGGCGGGTGGCTTCTCCGGCGGAATGTGGGCCCGTTACGGCGCCCGCCTGGTGTCAGGGGCGGACTATGTCCTGGATCTGCTGGGCTTCGACGCGCAACTGGCCGCCAGCAGCGCGGTGGTGGTCGGCGAGGGCCGGCTGGATTCCCAGACCGGCCAGGGGAAGATCATCGGTGCCATCCTGGCCCGTGCCGGCACCACGCCGGTGTACGCGGTGGTGGGATCGGTGGATCCGGACCTCGGCGACTACGCAGACAGCTTTGTCCGCATCATCGTGGCCGGAGATCCGGCAGCCATGCAGGCGGCGGGGGCGGAACTGGCCCATGCGGCTTCGGCGGCTTCCCCTGCTGCTGGCGCTGCTCCTGCTCACCTGTGAGTCCGCGGGACATGTCCTCCTTGGCCCGCGCCAGTGGACATACTCCCTTTGTGCCCATCCCCGGGCCTGAAGACTGGACATGTCCTCCGCTGCCCGGCGTGACCAAGGGACATGCCCTCCCCCGCTCCGCAAAATTGCCCAAAAAATGGACATGCCCATCGCTGCCACGTGTGACCACCGGACGTGCCCTCCGCCGCCCCGTGCCAGTGGACATACGCCCTTTGTGCCCATACCCGGACCTTAAGAGTGGACATGTGCCCCGCTGCCGGACGTGACCATGGGACATGTATTCCCGCGGCCGCACGATTGGCTGAAAACTGGACATGTCCCCCCAGCGGGAACTGGCGAAAATCAACTCGTGAAGCCCGGCCTGGCGGAGCTCGGCGGCGCGAAGCCTGGCCCGGCTCGGAAGGCCCGGCTAGGAAGGCGCGACTCGGAAGGAGCGGCTCAGAAGGAGTCGCCGGGTTAATGTGGCCCGGTTAATGCGGCCCGGCTCGTGAAGCCCGGCCTAGCGGAGCTCGGCGGTGCGAAGTCTGGCCCGGCTCGAAAGTAGCTGCCCGGGGAGGCCCGGCTCTGAAGGAGCGGTCCGGCGGCCGGGTCCCCCAAGGAGCCGGCCGCCGAACCAAACACTCCCACCCCCAAAGCTTGTCACAGGTTTGACAAAATTGTCACACGCCGCTCCGGGCCGTGCCGAGGCCCGTCGGTATTGTGGAATTCATGAATGACACGACGGCACCGCAGGATCCCGGGCACCGGAGCATATTCCTTGACAAGGCGCACCCCGCTGCCTGGCGCGCACTCAACGGGCTGGGCCTGAAAGCCAAGGAAGCCGCCACCGAGGCCGGGCTGGACGACACCCTCATCGAGTTGCTCAATGTCCGCATTTCGCAGATCAACGGCTGCGCCTTTTGCCTGGACATGCACGTGGGCGACGCCGTCAAGAACGGCGAGTCGGCCCAGCGCCTGGCCGTCCTCCCCGCATGGCGCGACACCACCCTGTTCTCCGAAAAGGAACGTGCAGCCCTGACGCTGGCCGAGGCCATCACCACCATCTCTGACGCCCATACCCGCGACCATGAAGGCGCACAGGCCAGGCGGCACCTGACTGCCGAAGAATTTTCCGCCGTCAGCTGGCTGGCGATTACGATGAACGCGTTCAACCGGGTTTCCATCGTCAGCCAGCACCCGGTCCGCGACGCCCGCGGCTAAACCACCGTCCACTCCCGCCAGCCGCCCGCACCAGAACACCCGGTCGGCGGACAGGTGTCGGCGACTATGGCGCCGGCAGTGCGCGGCTGGCTAAGCAATGAGCCGTAGCCACAACTGGCGTGCAGTCGTAAGCTCGAAAAGTGGGGCGGAGCCGCGGTCACCGAGGGAGCACTGCCATGAGGTGGGTCAGGCCGGGTCACCCGGAGTACGACGAAACACGAAGACTCTTCAACGCGATGATCGACCGCCATCCGGCCGTCATAGCCCCGTGCGCCGACCCGGTAGGGGTGGCCGAGGCGCTGGCGTACGCGCGGACACACGGCTTCGAAGTCGCCGTCCGGGCCGGCGGCCACTCCGTGGCCGGCATGTCCATGAACGACGGCGGCCTCGTGATCGACGTTCGTCCGATGAAGTCCGTGCGGGTGGACCCGGAGGCCCGCACTGCCACGGTGGGCGCGGGCCTCACCTGCGGCGAGTTTGACCGCGCCACCCAGGAATACGGCCTCGCCATCACAGGCGGGCGGGTCTCCACGACCGGGCTCGCGGGTTTCACGCTCGGGGGCGGGTCCGGCTGGCTCGAGCGCGCCTTCGGCTTCGCCTGCGACGACCTCGTCTCCGTGGATCTGGTCACCGCCACCGGCGAGCAGGTGAGGGCCAGCGCCCAGGAGAATCCCGAACTCTTCTGGGCCCTGCACGGCGGCGGCGGAAACTTCGGCGTCGCCACCTCGTTTACGTTCGGCCTGCATCAGCTGGGGCCACGCGTGCATGCCGGGGTACTGATGTGGCCGGGGGACGCAGCCCCGGAACTCAGCCGCGGATACCGGGACCTGGCCTCCGCGGCTCCCAACGAAGAGTCCGCCACCCTCATCTACGGGATTGCACCGGCGGAACCCTTCGTGCCCGCGGCCATGGTGGGCAAGATGGCGGTGTACGTCGTGTATGTCTTCGCCGGGGATGCCGAGGAAGGCAAAGATCATGCCAGGGCATACCGGGAACTGGGCCCTGTTGTGGACCTGGTGGAAGACACCGGCTACGCAGACTTCCAGTGCTCCCTGGACGACCCGCCGGGCAAGTACAACTACTGGAGTGCCGACTACCACGATGAACTCTCCGACGACGCCCTGGACGTCATCATCGACTCGGCCCGGAACCTCCCGGGACCAAGCTCCCAGCAATTGATCGCCCATTGGGGCGGGGCGGTGAGCGGGCCGGCCGCCGCGGCCACCCCGCTGCTGAACCGGACCGCCAACTGGGTGAGCCACCCGTTCGGCCTGGGTGACACCCCGCAGGGCGGGCAGGACGCGAAGGCATGGGTCAAACGCTTCCGCCAGGACATCTCCCCCTACGCGACCGGGGGCGTCTGGCTGAACTTCATCGGCGACGAAGGCCAGGCCCGGATCCGCGCGGCCTACGGCGACGAAAACTACAACCGGCTGGCAGAAGTGAAACGCGAGTTCGATCCCGGGAACGTGTTCCGCGGGAACCAGAACATCCGACCCGCCGTCGCGGTGTGACCACAACGGCGGTGGCCCCGCCGTCGCGGCATGACCCCGACGGCGGCGCCCGCCCGGCGCCCGCACCGGTGCCCGCAGTCCGGGCCGCGCGTGTCCGGGGTCGGGGCTAGACTGCCACCATGGCCGTCTACGTCGATCCGCCGCTCTGGCCTGCCCACGGAACCCACTTTTCCCATCTGGTCTCGGACACGTCGCTCGCGGAACTGCACGCCTTCGCCGCAGCCGCCGGCATCCCCGGGCGAGCGTTCGACGGCGACCACTACGACGTCGCCGAGGCCCGCTACGAGGCCCTGGTGGCGGCCGGCGCCATCCCCGTGGAGGGCCGGGTCCTCGTCCGAAAGTTGATCGCCAGCGGGTTGCGGATCCCGGCCCGACGACGCGGCAAGGCCCTCCGGGTCCCGCTCCTGAACCGCTGGAACGAGGCGTTGCCGGGCCACGACGCCCTCTTCCTGGACCTGCTGGACCGCTGGGGCGAGGAACACCGGACGTACCACGGCCGCACCCACCTGCTGGCGGTGCTGGAAGCCCTGGACCTGCTGTGCGATCCGGCCGATCCGCCCCGGACCGTGCTGCTGGCCGCCTGGTTCCACGACGCCGTCTACCGCGGCGTGGCAGGCCAGGACGAGGAAGAGTCGGCACGGCTGGCCGACGACCGGCTCCGGCATGCCGGTCTCCCGGCCGCCGAGGTGGACGAAGTGGTGCGCCTGGTGCTGCTGACGGCCGACCACTGTCCGGAGCCCGGAGACGACGACGGCGCTCTGCTTAGCGACGCCGACCTCTCCGTCCTCGGCGGGGAACCGGAGGCCTACGCCCGCTACCTCGCCGCCGTCAGGGAAGATTTCGCCCACATCGGCGACGCCGACTTCGCCGCCGGCCGCGCCGCCGTCGTCCGCCAGCTGCTGCAGCTCGATCCGCTCTTCCATACCGACCGTGGCCGGACACTGTGGCTGGACGCGGCCCGCCGGAACCTGCAGGGCGAACTCGCGTGAGCCGTGTGCCGGCCTCCCACCGGCGGCCGGCGGCTCAGGCAGCCACGCTGAGGTGATTCGCCAGCCGGTCGAACGACTCGCGCCACCCTTCGCCATGGCGGTCGCGGCTTTCCGCGGAGTCGAACGGCCCCTGGGTGAAGGTCATCTGCGTGCCGCCGTCGATCTCCTCCAACCGGATCGTCACCTCGGTCTCGAAGCCGCGGGTTCCGTCCGGCTTGTCCCAGGCATGGGTGAACACGAACAGGTGCGGCGGCTCGACATCGGTATGCACCCCGCTCCACCAGAATTGCTGCCCGGTACTGTCCTGGATCATGCAGGCGCGGTACAGGCCGCCGACTTCGAGGTCCGCGTCGACGCTCTCACGCGGGACGTGGAAGCCGCGCGGGCCCCACCACTGCGGAGCCTGGTCCGGGTCCGTCAAAGCCGACCACACGCCCTGGATCGGCGCCCTGAACTCGCGGACAATGACCAGCATGAGGTCCGTGTCGCCGTTTGCCGTTTGGCTCATGGTCCTCTCCCTCGGATTGCTTGAACTGACAGGCGAAGTGCCCCCGGCCTGCTGGCTGCGCTGCCGCCGCCTAGCGCCGGCCGGGGCTGTAGGCGGTCACATACGGGGTGTTGCTCGGGATGATTTGTTTGCCGAGCGGCATCAGCGAGATGGGTATGAGCTTGAGATTGGCGATCGCCAGCGGAATGCCGATAATCGTGATGGCCATGGCGAAAGCCGTAACGACGTGAGCGATCGCGATCCAGATCCCGGCCACAAGCAGCCAAATGACATTTCCCACCAGGGTGAATATGCCGTTGCCGCCGGGCTTGTCCACCACCATGCGGCCGAACGGCCACAAGGCATAGGACGCGATGCGGAACGAGGCCAGGCCCCACGGAATGGTGACGACCAGCAGGCAGCACACGACGCCGGCCAGGAAATATCCCAGGGCAAGCCACAGGCCGCCGAAGAGCAGCCAGATGATGTTCAGGAGTGTCTTCATGGATTAATTCTCGCCCGTAGGAGTGACATTCGGATCAGTGGTTTACCCGGAAAGATCCCTGACTTTCGCGCCCAACCCCGGACAGGTTTCCACGAGCCCGGTCCACGGGTGCCCGTCCGGGTTCGGCCCGCCTCGTCGGTGCTTAGGTATCGGCCTGTTTGACCATGGCGGCCTCAACGTTGATCTTGACCTTGTCGCTGACCAGCAGGCCGCCCGCTTCAAGGGCGGCGTTCCACGTCAGGCCGAATTCCTTCCGGCTGATGTCCGCCTCGGCACTGAATCCGGCCCGGGTGGCGCCGAAGGGGTCCACCGCCACACCGGTGTACTCGACTTCGAGCTCCACCGGCTTGGTGACTCCACGGATTGTGAGCTCGCCGGTCAGCACATAGTCTTCCCCTTCGCCCCGGATCCCGGTGGCCCGAAAAGTCATGTCGGGGAACTGCTCAACGTCGAAGAAGTCCGGGCCGCGGACGTGGCCGTCGCGGTTGGCGTCGCCCGAATCGAAGCTGGCGGTCTTGACCGTGGCGTGCAGGCTTGCGTCCGCCAGCGACTCGCGCACCCTTGCCTCGGCGGAGGCCTCGTTGAACCGGCCGCGGACCTTGCTGATGCCCGCGTGGCGGACGCTGAAACCGATTTCGCTGTGGGACATGTCCAATGTCCACACTCCGGGGGTCAAACCTTCGGGCAGAGTCACAACGGTCTCCTTCGAGCGGTGGCGGGCCTGTCCCGCCGGGGCGGTCGGGGTATTCCCCACTCTGCATGCTAACGAGGAAGCCCGTCCCGGGCTAGGTCCCACCGGCCCTGACGCGGGACACGCGGCACGCGACACGCCAGCGGCCACCCCGGCGGCGGCGTCGCGCGTCGGCGTCGCGCGTCGGCGGCGGGATTTCCGACGGCGGGTCCAGCGATCCGGGGCCGGACGCGTTCTCTGGCCTTCGCTCCACGGCCGGGTTACTCTGGCCTATAAATGCCGGCCAATCACCGAATTTCGCAGAACTATTTACACAGTCCTGATCAACCAAATGATGTGAGGAATCGTGGCCAGGTCCCTGGGGAAACATGGCAAGGCGGGTATCGGCGCTTGCTTGCTGAGCCTGGGTCTATTGCTTTCCGCCTGCCAGCCCGGGCCGCCGGAACCCGCACCGCGCCCGAGCCCCGGCACGCCGTCGTCCACCGCGCCGTCGCCCCCATCGCCGTCCACCGCACCGCCGTCGTCGTCTGCCGCGCCGTCGGCCGGCGAGCCCGTGCATTTCACCGCCCAGGGTGACATCGGCGTAGGCTCGGGCGCCAAGAAGGTGCTCGACGCCGTTGCCGGCCTCAAGCCGCACCTGAACCTGGCTCTGGGCGACTTCGCATACAAGGCCGGGCTCGAACAGGAGTTCTGCGACATGGTCACCGCCCGTCTCGGCGAGAACTTCCCGTACCAGTTGGTGACCGGAAACCACGAGAGTGACGGCCGGGATGGCGACATCGAGAAGTATGTCCAGTGCCTGCCCAACAGGATGCCCGGCCTCCAGGGCGAATACGGCGTCCAATGGCGCCTCGATGTCCCCGAGCAGAATCCGGTTGTCCGCTTCATCATGGTTTCCCCCGGCATCGATTTCCGGGGCGGGGAGCCGCTGGACTACTCAAGGGACAGCGAACGCTGGCGCTGGACCGCGGACGCCATCGACGAGGCCAAATCGCAGAACATCCCCTGGACGGTGGTGGGCATGCATACCCCGTGCCTGAGCGTCGGCAACTACGACTGCCAGGCCGGGCAGGACTTCACGAACATGCTGATCGAAAAGCAGGTGGACCTGGTCCTGTCCGGCCACGACCACGTCTATCAGCGGACGCATCAACTGGCCACGGGCGGAGGCTGCGCGGAACTCGTTCCCGCGACCTTCGCCTCCGCATGCCTGGCCGATACCGATGACGCCATGGCCCAGGGCTCGGGGACCGTGTTCGCCACCGTCGGCGTTGGCGGCGTCGGACTCTACAACGTCCGATCCGAGGACCCGGAGATGCGCTACTTCGCCAGCACATCCGGAAAGAACCAGGACCCGGCCTTTGGGACCCTGGACGTCATGGCGACGGCGGATGAACTTGCCGCCCGGTTCATTCCCGCCGACGGCTACAGCTTCTCGGATTCCTTCACCCTCCGCCGGTAATCTGCTGCGGCATTAGGGCTCAGGTGTGCGGCGGCGGGTGGGCCGCCGGTAAGCCGTCGGACGCGCCCCGAGAGGGCTCAGGCCGGCACCCAGATGCTGACCCAGTCCAGGTAGACGTGGCCCTGGGTTTCCGGAGCCGGACACAGAGGCAGGCAGGATTCGGTCTGCAGGATGAAATGCATGGGCGTCGAGGGCACGTCCGTTGTGCTCGCGCCGATGGATCGTCCGTCAATGAAGAACTCAACGCGACCGGGGGTCCACTCTGTCGTGGCAACATGCCAGTCTGTGGAAACTTTATTGGAAAAGAACTGTTCAAAGCGCTTTGGATCCAAGGACATGAAATGGGCAGCTGCCGTCAGGATTGCTCCGAGGTCGCCTTCTGGGAAATCTATCTCCCCGTCCCGCGGCCAGATGCCACTATCCGGCCACAGGAGCCACGCCGTCTTGAAGCCAGGCATGGCATCCCCCCTGTACCGGACTGAGTAGCGGCCGTACAGCATGCTGTTGGCCCTCGGGGGATTCTTGCTGGCATTCGGAAATTTGGGCGTGGGCGCGGCACCCATGAAGACACCGTTTTCCGAATGCATGAACCAGTCCAGAACGCCGTTTTTGACGCTCAGGACTTTCGAGGGATAGTAGCCCGATTTTCCGCCGCTGACCTGCCCGTCCGTATCCGGTGTTCCGTCTTTGTATCCGGCACTCCACCGGTCCCGGTAAAGCGGCCCGGGAAAGGAGCCCAGGGGGACGTCACCGCCGGAGAAGTCCTCCACAAAGACGTTCCTCCATCCGGGCAGATCCCCCGACATGGCCGTGTCAGTGGTCCGGTCCGGAGGCGGTGCCGATGTCCGGGCAGGCCGGGACGCCGGCGCGCCCCCAGGCGCAGGGGCGGCAGTCGCGGTGCCACCTGCCGGCGGCTCGGTCGGCGCCACCGACTGGAGCCCGGGCTGTGCCCCTCCTGTTCCGGCGTCGGTCGGCGGAGCCGCCGGCGACGCCGAAATGGACGTGAACAGCGGCCGCTCGCCCTGTGGAGCGGCATCCGTGCCGCACGCCGCCAGGGCCATGACCAGGACCATGGCGGGAACCGCCATGGTCCTGAAGGTCAGGAGACGCCGGCGTCCTGCCGGCACGCGCCCCCAATGAACGGGTGTCCGCATCGAGCCAGTGTCGCATGGAGGCAACCGCCCATCAACAGTTGTGCCTCAAATTTGGTTGAAAGTTCCAGTTAATCCAAGGTTAATGCAAGGTGGCGAAACCAAACTTTAACCCTGGGGTATATCACTAAGTTGTCGACAACCGAACAGCGTAAGCATTGGGTCTATTTTCCGGTCGGAGGAGTCGGAAAGCGCTGTAGTTGCGACGAGCAGAATACGTCATTGAGTGGTGAGGCCAGTGTCCATCCCGAATCTCAAGCCGAACGTGCGCCCCCAAACGACGCCCCCGCCGGCAAATCCCTCGGTCAGCGTGGTGATCCCCACTTTGAACGAGGCAATGAACCTGCCGTGGGTGCTGCGGCGTATGCCCTCCTATGTGGATGAGGTGGTAATTGTTGACGGCCGTTCCCTGGACGGCACAGTGGAGGTGGCCCGGGCCTTGCGCCTGGACGTCGTGGTGGTGGCAGAGCCCCGCCCTGGCAAAGGAAACGCCGTGCGGGCCGGATTCGCCGCAGCCTCCGGCGACATCATCGTCATGCTCGACGGGGACGGCAGTATGGACCCCCAGGAGATCGGCTGGCTGGTGACTCCGCTCCAGCACGAATACGACTTCGTCAAAGGCTCCCGCTATGTGACGGGCGGCGGCTCAGACGATCTCACATGGCTGCGCAGCGGCGGAAACAAGATGCTCACCCGGCTCGCCAACACTGTCCTCCACAGCGACTACTCAGACCTTTGCTACGGCTACATCGCCCTGCGCCGCGAATGCGTTGACATTCTGGAGCTGGAGTCGGACGGGTTCGAGATCGAAACTGAACTGATTGTGCGGGCCTCAAGGGCGGGCCTGCGCATTGCCGAGGTGCCCAGCCACGAACTGTCCCGCATCTCGGGGCAGTCAAACCTGCATACCTTCCGGGACGGCTGGCGGGTCCTCCGCACCTTGGCCCGCGAGCGCGTGAGCTGGGAAGCCCCGACCGCCGGCGCCCGCCCCGAAGCCCTGCGTCGGGTCAAGTACAAGTACCCCAACGAGGTCTTCCCGCACGTTCCCACCGATCCCAGCAGCGTCCTGGGCGTACGGGCAGGCGAATAGGATGTCCGAGAACTCCAGCCTTCCGGAAGTATCCGTGGTCATTTGCTCCTACTCGGAGGACCGGTGGGACCAGCTGATCGGCGCCCTGGACTCCGTCCGCACCCAGACCTTCCCACCCAAGCAGACGATCGTCGTCGTGGACTACAACGTGGACTTGTACAAGCGCCTGATCTTTACCGTCCCGGATGCCGTAATTATCGAGAACGCCGGACCCAAGGGTCTCTCGGGCGCCCGCAACACCGGAGCAGGCATCGCCAAGGCCGAGATCGTGGCCTTCCTCGATGACGACGCCGAAGCCGAGCCGGACTGGCTCGAACGGCTCGCGGCGATGTACGACGATCCCGACGTTCTGGCGGTCGGCGGCCGGGTGGAACCGCTCTGGGAAGCCGGACGGCCGGGCTACTTCGCCAACGAGCTCGACTGGATTGTCGGCTGCACGTACCGGGGAATGCCCAAAGTCGCCGCCGAAGTCCGCAACGTCATTGGCGCGAACATGTCCTTCCGCGCCAGCGTCCTGGAACGGGTCGGCGGTTTCAACACAACCCTGGGCCGTCAGGACGCCGTCCCGCTGGGCTGCGAAGAGACCGAACTGTGCATCCGCGCGGTGATCGGAGCTCCCGGATCCCGGGTGGTCTATGAGCCCGCGGCCCTGGTGCACCACCACGTTCCGGCCGAGCGCGGCACCTTGCGCTACATGCTGGCCCGTTCCTGGGGCGAAGGGATTTCCAAGGCGCAGGTCAGCAGGGTGGTCGGCCACAAACGGGCACTTGGTCCCGAACGGCGCTATGTCCGGCAGGTCCTGCCTCGTGCAGTATTCGCCGGCATCCGCGGCTGGCTCGGCGGCGGGGACCGTGCCGGGCTCGGCCGGGCAGCGGCCATCATCGCCGTGCTCGCGGCCACCGCGACCGGCTATGTGCGCGGCCGCCGGCTGCCTGCGGCGCCGTCGCCGGCCAAAGCGGCTGTTGTGACGCCGGAAGAGCCGTGGCGGGAAGTCAAATGAACCGCGCTGCGCCCTTCCCCGTAGACCGCCGGGTGCAGGCCCTGCACCCGGAACCACCTGACCGCAGGAACCCGACCCCAGAAAGCTTGGATCATGAGCCAACCTGAGCGCGACGTGAAACAGCCCATTGGCGCCTCTGCCGGAGCCTCCTTCGATGTCCACGGGATCGTGGGCATCGACGTGGAGGCGGGCACACCAGGGGAACCGCAACTGCGGGATATGCTCGCCCCGTTCCTGGGGAATTCCACCGCGCCGCGGCGGATCACCATCGGCGCCAGGATATCGCCGGTTTCCAGCCAGTCGCACGCGGAGGATGCCTACCGGTTCACCGGGGAGTCCCTCTATATTCCGGCGGACCGCGTCCAGATCATCGAAACAAAGGACGGGTACCGGATCGAAGGCGCCGGTGAGCTCCTGACCTCTGTGATTCCGCTGCTGGACCGGCTGTGTGTCCAGGAGGAGACGGCAATGATCCATGCTGCCGTGGTGGACTTCCGCGGCTCCGGGGTTCTCCTGCCGGCCTGGGGAGGTGTTGGAAAGACCAGTACGGTGGCGAAGCTGGTGGCCATGCCCGATGTGCGGTTCATGGCCGACGACTGGGCCTTCATGGGCGCCGGCGGAATGCTCATGGGCTACGCCAAACCGATGTTCATCAAACCCCACCACCGCGCCATCTACCCGGACATGTTCCGGGGAACCCGCAAGCCCCTGGCCCCCGGATGGCTGACGACTCCTGTCGCCCATCTGGCCACGGCGGTCCATCCGGTCATTGTCCGCTATCCGAAAACAGCCGCATTCACCCGGCGCTGGTCCCCCGAACACCGCATGGTGCAGCCGGAGCATGTTTTCGGGGCGCAACGGATCTCGTCCGCGGCGCCGGCACAGCTGGCCATCTTCCTCGAGCGCTTCGACGGCGCGGACGCGCGGCTGGAAGCACGCAGCGCCGAGTGGATGACCTCCCGGGTCGTCGGCAACTTCCATTCGGAACTGCCCATGGTCTCGCGGCGCCTTGTCGAGGCCCTCGGCGCCACCAGCCTGGTCCCGCTGGAGGAGCATTTTGGCCAGAAGGCGGCCGTGGTGCGCCGGGCCCTGGAGGACGTTCCCTGCTGGCTGCTCCGGCTTCCCGCCGCTTGGTCAGCGGACCAGGCCTCTGACTTCATCGCGAATCTGGTTCGTTCAAAACTGGATGAGTGAGGCGAGGCCACGTGAGCGATCTGAAGGTGTCGGTTGTTGTTCCGGCGCGCAATGCCGCAGCCTGGCTGGGCGAGTGCCTGGAGTCGATCCGCAGCCAACACCCGTACGAAATGATCGTGGTCGATGGCTGCTCGACGGATGACACTGTCGAAATCGCCCGCGACTGCGGGGCGACTGTCATCTCCGATGAAGGACGCGGCCTGCCTGCCGCACGGATGCTCGGCGCCCGCAGTGCCACCGGCGACGTTGTCGCCCTGATCGACGCCGACGTCGTCCTTCCGCCGAAGAGCCTGTCCCGGCTGCTGACCGAATTCGAGGCCGGCGGCTACGACGGCCTGCAATTCGGGCTGGCCAGCGAAGCCGACGGCCCCGGCTATTGGGGGGCTGCGCTGGCCTGGCACCACAACCACAGCCGGGTGCGCAAGTGGTTTGGCGTCAGCGCCACGCTGATGCGCCGCGACGTGCTGCTCGACGTCGGGTTCGACGACGACTTCCGCTCCGGGGAGGATGTGGAGCTGAGAATCCGGCTGGAGCAGGCCGGGTTCAAGCTCGGCGTCTCCGACTCCGTGGTGGTCAGGCACCGGTTTGACGACACGTTCGACTACGCCCGCGACCAATGGCTCCAGGACGGGGCCGGGATGGCCCGGACCGTCCGCAAGCACACGGGCCGCGCCGGCTGGCTCGTGATGCTGCCACTGCTGGCCACCGTGCGGGGGGTCGGCATGTCCCTGGTCCGGGCACCCCGCTTCCTGCCGTACTGGATGGGCTTCCTGCTCTACAACTACCGCGCCATGGCCGGCGAGCTCCTGCGGCCGGCCCACAAACCGATCTCGGTCGGCGGGAACGCGGCCTGGCTGGCCGCCGCGAGGATTGCCCCCATGGTGACGGGCTTCCTGTTCTGGGCACTCGCGGCCCTCGTGCTCCCGCCGGAGCAAATAGGCCTGGGGTCCGCGGTGGTCGCAGCCGCGCTCCTGACCGTGCAGCTGGGGATGCTCGGCGTCGGGCCTGCCACGCTGACGCTGCTGCCCGCGGAAACTGACGGCGGCCGGCGCCTCATCGCCACCGGCCTGCTTACCGTGGCAACCTGCTCCCTGCTGGGCGCTGGCCTGCTGGTTGCCGTCACCTCGTGGCTCGGCACAGGCGTGGGCGAGGCCTGGGCCGACCCCCTGGTCACCATTCTTTTCCTGGCCACGGCACTGCTCGCCGCCACCGCCTACCAGCTGGACCACGTGGGCGTAGCCCAGGAACGGGCCGACCGCACGCTGGTCAGAAGCCTCGCACAGTCCCTCGTGCAGCTCCTCTTCCTGGCCGCCGCGCTGGCCGCCGGGCTCCGTGACCTGGCGGTGATTGTGGGCGCCGTCGCCGCCGGCGCCCTGGCCAGTGTCCTCGTAGGGCTGCGCCAGCTCGCCCGTGCCCACGTGTCCCCGGACTGGAAGCACGGCTTCCGGCCTCGGCCGGCCCTCAATCTCCTGAAGCCGGGGCTTCCCAACCACGCCCTCACGCTCGCCGACCGCGCGCCCGGCTACCTGCTCCCGCTCATCGTTGCAGCTACCCTGGGCCCGGCGTCGACTGCCGCCTGGTATGTGGTCTGGATGATGGCCTCGGCAGTGTTCTTCGTGCCGCAGTCCGCCGGGTTTACCCTGCAAACGGCCCTCGCGGGTTCACGGGCGCGGCCGGGCCTCCTCGCCTCAGCGTTACGGGCCAGCTTTATGCTGACTCTCGTGGCCGGGCTGATACTGCTGCTGGCCGGCCCCCTGCTTCTGGGCTTCCTCGGACCGGATTACGCGTCCGCGTGGGTCCTCATTCCTGTACTCGTCCCGGCACTCCTCCTGAGTTGCGTGACCCAGGTCTACTACGGGCTGTGCCGGGCCCAAGGGCGGCTTTTCGAATCCACGATAGTCGCCACTCTGGCCGCCATCCTGGTCGTGGCACCCGCCGCGGCAGTGGCGCAGCAATATGGCCTCACCGGGGTCTCAGTCCTATGGGCCGTTGCCCAAGCGGCTGCTTGCCTGATGGCCACCTGGCGCCTGATCACCCTGACCCGGATGAAGCCCGCCTCCACCGCAGGCGAGATTCCTTCAGCGGCGCGCCACCAGCCGACCTGAATCGAGAAATGATGACACACGAAACGGCAACAAGCCTCCCTGTGGGCACCGCCCACCGGCATGAGGCGCATGCGCACGTCGGCGGTGCTAAGCCGCCCACCCACCGCAACCTCGGACTCACCCCGTCGTGGCACATCGGTGCCCTGGCCGCGGCAGCCGCGGCCGCGCTCGCCCTCGGCGTGTGGAGCATGAACCAGGTCAATCCTTTTCAGATCGGCGGGGCCGGGCTGATTGATGCCCTCCCGCCGGCCTATTTCGTTGCGCTCGCGCTCAGCCTCGCCGGATTTGTCGCCTCGCTGAGCCTCCGCCGTCTGGTTCCGGCGCTTCTGACCTGGCAGCTCCTGGTCACAGTGGTTCTCCTCGACGGTGCTGACCCGATCATTCATGGCCTGCCCCGGCTCGAGGCCAGCTTCCGGCATCTGGGCATTGCGGACACCATTAGCCAATCGGGCCAGCTGGATCCGACCCTGGACGCCTACTTCAACTGGCCAGGATTCTTCAACGTGCTGGGAATGCTCTCCGGGGCGACGGGCGCCAAGGATCTTTTCGGGATCGCAACGTGGGCGCCGGTGGGCATCAACATCCTCCTGCTCGCACCACTGCTGGCCCTGGCCCGGCGGTTGACGGCAAATCCGCGCCAGGCCTGGGCGGCTGTCTGGATCTTTTACGTGGCCAGCTGGATTGGACAGGACTACCTGTCACCACAGGCCTATTCGTTCCTCCTCCTGCTCACACTGATTGCCTGCCTGCTCAGCGTCTTCGGCGGTTGGGCCTGGCCAACGGAGCGCACCCGCTTCTCCCGGTGGCTTGCCCGCAGTGTCAGCAAACTGGACAGCTCGGTCCCGCGGTATGGCGCCGCGGAACCGCACCGGGCGGACACGGCGATTCTCGTGGTGGTCTGCGCACTGATCCTGCTTGCCATGACGGCTTCACACCAGCTCAGCCCCTTCGCCGCGATCCCCATCCTGGCCGCGCTCCTGCTGACCGGACGTCTCCGGCTGCGCTTCTTGCCGGTCCTGGCCGTGGTCCTGCCCGTCGGCTGGCTGCTCTTTGCGGCTTCCACATTCGTGGAGGGGCATTTCGGCCAGCTGCTCGGCTCGCTCGGTGACATCGGTGCGAACAGCCTCGGCGCGCTGAGCAGCAGGGTCTCAGGCAGCGACGCCCACATGTTCGTGGTTTACACGCGCATGGCCGAGGTTGCGCTGGTCTGGGTGCTCGCCGTTGCCGGCGCCATTGTGGGCTACCGGCGGAAGGCACCGTGGCTGGCGGCCGCGGCCGCGGCGCTGGCGCCGCTGGTCCTGATTCCCCTCCAGCCCTATGGCGGTGAACTGCTTCTGCGCCTGTATCTCTTCAGCCTTCCGTTCGCCGTCTGCCTGGCGGTGCTGCCACTGATGTCAGACAGTGCCGCGGGGCTGAGCCTGCGCCGGGCCCTCGCGCTGCTGCTGATGGGCGCGGTGCTCGCTACAGCCACTGTCGTCTCCCGTTATGGAAATGACGGCATGGAAAGCTTCAACGACGACGAAATCGCCTTAGTGAACCACCTCTATGCGACAGCGCCCACCGGTTCCGTCCTCATTGAGGCAGTTCGCAACACCCCGTGGAGATACCAGCACTACGCGGACTACGACTACCGGGCGCTCGTTGCTGCCGAGCCCATTCCCAACGCCGCGCCGCTCAGTTGTGACGCGGCCAACCAGATCGCCCACAAAGCGGGCGCGTACCTCATCGTTACCGAAAGCCAGCAGGAGGCAGCCGAACTTCGCGGTTCGACTCCCACCGGCGACCTTCAACGTTTTACCGCCACATGCGCCACGAGTCCGGGCTGGACAAAGGTTTTTGAAAACGCAGGCGGCGTGATTTTTCACATCGAAGGAGTTAGCAATGGCAACTGAACGCAGCTACGTGAGCTATGCGACGGCAGCCGTCGCCGTAGCAGCCATACCGCTCTCGTTTGTCGGCCCCGAGGGCCTGCGCCTGGCGGTGATAGGCCTGCTGATGCTGGCCGGGCCTGGAACGGCGCTGGTGCTGCTCCTCCGCTTCGACCCCCCGCGCTCAGCCCAGGCAACTGGTGCGCTTCCCCTCAGCATCGCCATCGCAATCGCCTTCAGCCTCGCGATGTCCACCCTCGTGGCGACGGCGATGATCTACGCACGTCTCTGGTCACCGCCGGCGGCTGTATGCCTCCTGTCGGCCCTGACGCTCGTATTCCTGGGCATTGAGTTCAAGCGGCCAAAGCGTGCCCTGGTGCGTGCGAAATGATCATCTTCCTGACGGGGCTGGCCACGATGACGGCCCTCGTGAGCTGCGATGTGCTTCGCGTGTTGCAGCCGGACAAGGCACTCCCGCGCGCCGTGGTGATCACCACGGCAGCCCTGCTGGCCATAGTCGGCGTCGCGGTGGTCATGCAATTGGTGCATCTGGCGCAGCTGGCATGACAGAAACCGTCCGCCCGGTGCCGCGGCACCGGGCGTACACCAACAAGTCGAACCAATCACGGAAAGTATTTCAATGAGAAAACTTAGAACACTCAGCATGGTTGGGACGCTCGGAATGCTCGTAGCCGGTTCCCTTGTCTTCGGTTCCGCCCAGGCTGCCACCGCCGCAACCTGCAGCCCCGCACCGACAAACTCCTATCCGGGCACCGTCGTGCTCGCCACCAGTTTTGAAGCCAGCAGCTTTTGCGGCCTCATCCCCCAGGTTTCAGGCACCGGTACGGCAACTATTTCCAGTTCGCTGAACCATACAGGTGCCCGTTCGGCCAAGCTGCACGTGACCACGGATTCCGGTTCACTCGCAAATCTTTCCTCTCCGGCATTCACCTCGGGAACCAAGACCTCGTACGCGGACGGCTGGTTCAAGATCACGGTGGCCGGCGTTTCCGGCAATGACGTCCCGTACTTCCGGTTCTTCTCCGGCTCCACCCGCGTCGCAGACATCTACCGCTACAACAGCAACGGGCAGCTGTGGCTCCGGGTCACCTCACCGAGCGGCACGTTTGTCTACACGAAGCTGATCTCAAGCAGCATCTCCCTGAGCGCCTGGCACCATGTGTCCATGCGGGTGACCGCCAACGGGAGCGCGTCAACAATCCAGGTGTGGTTCGACGGCGTGCAGCGCTACAGCAGCTCGAGCGTTAGCATGCTCGGCAGCACCCTGAGCAAGGTTCAGCTCGGGGCCGAGCACAACCGGCAAAAGGGCGACGAATACATCGATGACGTGATCATCAAACGCTCCTAGCCCCCTCAGATGGTCCGCGGGCGGTCCAGCCTCATTCCGGCGCCTTGGCCGCCCGCACGAAATCCCCGATCTTGGCCAAGTCCTTGATGCCGCGCGCCGACTCGACGCCGGAGGACACATCGACACCCCACGCCCCGGCCTCCGCCGCTGCCAGGGCGACGTTGGCGGGATTGAGACCGCCGGCGAGCAGCCACTTGCGTCCGGTCAGGGCCTTGGCCCGGACCGAGCCGTAGTCCCAGGCCTCGCCTGAGCCTGGCACGGCGGCGTCGATCAGGAGCAAATCCTCGCCCCAGTCGCTGAAGGCCTCCGCGGCGGCGGCCATGGTGACGGCCCTGATCAGTTTCATCCCGGCGTCGAGCACTGTCCGGACGTCGGCGGGTGAGCGGTCCCCGTGGAGCTGGACCCAGACCAGGCCCGCCTCACGGGCGACGGCGACGGCGACGGCGGCCGGTTCGTGCCGGAACACCCCCACCGCGGGCACCCCGTCCGGGACATGGGCGAGGAGGTTCCTGACCTGTTCCGGCGTGACCTCCCGGGGGCTGCGGGTCAGGACGAAGCCGACGGCGTCCGCGCCGGCGCCTGCCGCGACGCGGACCGCATCCGGGGTGCTCAGGCCGCACACTTTGACAAACATTCGGGCTCCTTCTGCGCGCTTCCTGCCTCCGACGTTAGCAAGGCCGGGCCCCGCCGCCGACTTTGCGTCGGCACGGGCGTGCGCAGCCCCGCCGGCGTCCCGGCGCGTCGGCGCGAGCGCCGTCCCCGGAAACGGGCCGATAGGCTGAGGCCATGGAGATCATCCGCTATGCCGAGCTCAAAGCCCACCCCTGGCGCAACGGCGGCGGGGTGACGCGCGAAGTGGCGCGCCATCCAAGGACCCCGTCCCTGCGGACCGCCCCGCAAGATACAGGGCAGGACAGCGCCTGGGACTGGCGCGTCAGCATTGCCGAAGTCTCCAAGGCGGGCCCCTTCTCCGCGTACGCCGGGATGGACCGTGTACTGACAGTGATTGACGGCGACTTGCTGCTGCTGAGCGTGGACGGGGCCGAGCACCCGCTGGAGAAGTACCGGCCGTTCCGGTTCTCCGGCGACGCGGACTCGGCGGGGGCACTGCCCACCGGCGACATCCGGGATCTGAACGTCATCACCCGCAACGGCGCCTTCAAGGGCTACACCTCGATCATCGAGCTGTCCAAGAAGCGTGCCCATCCGGTGTTCGCAGGCCAACTCGGCATCCTCCTGCAGGGGCAGGGGACCGTCAGCCCCGGGACTGCAGGCGGCACTCCCACCGGGCCGGCCGCCGTCGCCCCCGAGCCGGAGCGCGTCGAGCTGAACCGTTACGACGCCGTCGTCGGCGCCGATACCGCGACGCCTGAAATCGTGGGCCGCGGATTCCTGGCTGTCATCTCGATCGACCCTGCGGAACCCGGCACCGTTTAGCGCTCGTCCGCCTTCACCCGGGCGCCGCTGACACGCACCGAGTCCCCGGACAGCCGCTGCGCGAGCCAGATCGGGACGATCGAGACCACGATCAGCACGACCGCCACGACATTGACCACGGGAGCCTGGTTCGGACGGAAGAGGTTCTGCAGGATCCAGATCGGCAGCGTGGTCTCGCCGGCCCCGATCGTGAACGTGGTAACGATGATCTCGTCGAAGCTCAGCGCGAAGGCCAGCAGGCCGCCGGCCAGCAGGGCGGAGCGGAGCTGCGGGAAGGTCACCAGGCCGAATGTGGTGAAGACACCGGCGCCGAGGTCGGCAGAGGCTTCCTCGAGGCCGGCGCTGGTGCGGCGGAGCCGTGCAATGGCGTTATTGAACACTGTCACCATGCAGAACGTGGCGTGGGCGATCACCACCGTCCACAGGCTCAGTGGGACGCCCAGGATCGTGGTGAACATGTTGTTCAGCGCGATGCCCGTGACAACCCCGGGCAACGCGATTGGCAGGATGACCAGGAGGTTGATGACGTCACGGCCGAAGAACTCATAGCGCTGCAATGAGATCGCCAGCAGCGTCCCCAGCACCAGCGAAATGATGGTCGATACGACTGCCACCCACAGGGAGGACACGACGGCTTCCCTGACGCCGGGCGAGTCAAAGGCCTTGACCCACCATTCCAGCGTGAAGCCCTTGGGCGGCCAGCCGAAAGTCCGGTCTGCGTTGAACGAGTTCACCACCACCAGCAGCAGCGGTGTGTAGATGAACAAAAACACCAGCGCCGTGACAATGCCCAGGACCACCTTGGCGCTACGGGAAAGTCTCATGATGCTCCTCGCACTACAGGCTGTTCAGGGCGCCGGTGCGGCGGACGACGAAAAGGTAGAACATGATGATGGCGATCGGCACCAGCGATACCGCGGCGGCGAACGGCAGATTGTTGGCCGCTCCGACGTTGGCGTAAATCACGGTGCCCAGCATCTGGGTGGTCCCGCCGACGATCTGCGCAGTGATGTAGTCGCCCAGCGACAGGGAGAACGTGAAGATCGTGCCCGCGATGATGGAGGGGACCAGCAGCGGAAGCATGACCAGGCGCATGGTGGTGAGCGGCTTCGCGCCCAGGTCCCCGGAGGCCTCCAGCAGGGAGTCGGGCACCCGGTCAAAGCCCGCGTAGATCGGCAGGATCATGTACGGCAGCCAGATGTAGGACAGGGTCAGGATGACGGCGGTTTCGCCGTAGCCCGGCGAGGACAGGCCGATCGGGGTCCCCAGCCACTCCAGCAGCCCACCCTCGGACAGGACATTCCGCCAGGCGTAGGCCTTGACCAGGTAGCTTGCCCACAGCGGCATGAGCACGGCCACCACGAGCAGTTTCTCCCAGCGGGCGGGAGCGACCTTGGCGATGAAGAAGGCGATGGGCAGTGCCAGGATCATGTCAATCACGGTGACTGCCACGGCGATCCACAATGTCCGCAGGGTGATCCGCTGATACACCGGATCGGTCAGGACCGTGACGATGTTTTCCGTGGTCCAGACCGTGGACACCTCCCCGGTGAAGGTATCCACGGTCCAGAACGCGGTGATGAGCAGTGCCGCCAAAGCGGCGATGTACACCAGCACCAGCCAGCCCGCCGGGGCGGTGAGCAGGGCCGCCAGCCTCAGCCGGGGCGAGCGGTGCAGCAACGCCGAAAAGGCGTTGGTTTTCGCCCGTGGCACGGCCCCGGCATCACCGGGCGCCCCGGGCGGCAGCTGTTGCGTATGAAGTGCCATCTCGCCTTAATCTCTGCCGGCCCCCGGGGCCGGCTCGTTCGTGCGGGTTTGGTGCGGCGGAGCCGGAATCAGCCCTTGATTTCCGTCCAGGCCTTGGTCCATTCCGAATAGTCGGTGCACTTGACGTCCTTGCGGCCATCGAGGCACTCGGCCACCGGTGTGGTCCAGAACCAGATCCTGTCGGCGTAGGCCGCATCACCTGAGTGGTACGTCTGGCAGTGGTTGGGATCCTTGGTCAGCTCGCAGGCTTTCGCGTTGGCCGGCGATTCGCCAAAGTACTCCGCCACCTGGGCGTTCGCCTTGGGGCTGGCTATGTAGTCGAGCCACTTGTAGGCGCAGTTCGGGTTCTTGGTCTTGGACCCAATCATCCAGGTGTCCGACCAGCCGGTGGCGCCCTCGTCCGGGACGAGGGTTGCGACCTTGGCGCCGTCTGCCGTCGCGATGTTGGCCCCCACCTGCCAAGTGGTGCCGACCACGGTGCTCCCGGACGTAAAGGCCTGGACCTCCTTGACGACGTCGCTCCAGTACTCGCCGATGTGGGTGCGCTGCTGCTTGAGCAGGTCGACGGCCGCGGCCAGCTGGTCCTTGTCGAGGGCATAGGGGTTCTTGATGCCGAGGTCCGGCTTATGGGCCATGAGGTACATGGCGGCATCGGCGATGTAGATGGGCGAATCGTAGGCCGTGACCTTGCCGGTGTTCTTGGCGGCGTCGTCAAACACCGCGCTCCAGGAGGCGGGCGCCGGGGCGACCTTGTCCGTGGAGTACATCAGCAGGTTGGCGCCCCAGCCGTGGGGCATTCCGTAGTTGACGCCGTTGACGGTGTTCCAGGCTTTGTCCTTCAGGAACGGGTAGATGTCCGGGTAGTTCTTCAGCAGGCTCATGTTGACCGGTTGCACGTCCTGGCCGGCGATCAGGCGCAGCGACGCATCCCCGGAGGCCGAGATAACGTCGTACTGTCCCGTGCGCATGAGCGTCACGGCCTCGTCCGAGGTGCCGAACGGCTTGAAGCTGACCTTGCACTGGGTTTCCTGTTCGAACGGATGCACCCAGTCGACGGCCGGGTCGTTGCTGCCATCCTCGACGTAGCCGGGCCATCCGAGGATGGACACCTGGCCTTCACCGGTGCCGATCTCGGTTTTGACCGGCTGCGCCGACTGTGCAGAACCCGATCCGCCGCTGGTTCCGCAGGCCGACAGCGCGAGGGCTGCGGCCGCAACCACCCCGACTACGAGGGAGGCCTTAGTTCTTGGTGCCATGATCCGAACCTTTCGCTGTGGAGAAAAACTCTGGACTGGAACGCTGCGCCGCGGCACGGACGGCAACCCCGCCCGGCATGGCCCGGCGTCAGGTAGTGCCGGGGACCGGAAGCCAAACGACGGCGTCGTCGTCCCAGCTGACTGTGACGGGCCCGTTCACCAGATCGGTGTCGCTGCCGGGCAGCTTTTCCGGAACGAGCGCGACGACGGCGGGTCCGCCGTCGAGCTGCACCCGCACCTGGGTGGCGTGCCCTACGTAAACGAACGACGTCACTGTCCCCGGCCGGGAGGTGGTGCCAAAACGGCGCTCCGGTTCGCCGGTCCAGGCGACGCGCAGCCGCTCGGGACGGATGCACAGCGGCTCCGGCCGGCCATAGATCGCCTGGGCCTGGCCGGCGTCGAAAATGTTGGAGGTGCCGACGAAGTTGGCCACGAAGATGCCGCCCGGGCGCTCGTAGATTTCGTGCGCGGTGCCGATCTGTTCGATGCCGCCGTTGTTGAACACGCCGATCCTGTCGCTCATGGTCAGTGCCTCCTCCTGGTCGTGGGTGACGAAGATGAAGGTGATACCCAGCGAGCGCTGCAGTTCCTTGAGTTCGACCTGCATCTGCTGCCGGAGCTTGAGGTCCAGGGCACCGAGCGGCTCGTCCAGGAGGAGGACCTTGGGCTCGACCACCAGCGCGCGGGCCAGGGCAACGCGCTGCCGCTGGCCGCCGGAGAGCTGGGCGGGTTTGCGGCCGAGGAACTTCCCGAGCTGGACGCGGTCCAAGGCTTCCCTGGCCCGCTCCCGCCGCTGCTTCCCGGGCATGCCGCGCACCCGCAGCCCATAGGCGACGTTGTCCACCAGGGACATGTGCGGGAACAGCGCGTAGTCCTGAAATACGGTGTTGACGTCCCGCTGGAAGGGCGCCATGGCCGTGACGTCCTTGCCCTCGAGTTCGATACTCCCGGACGTCGGCAGCTCGAAGCCGGCGATCAGGCGCAGGACCGTCGTCTTGCCGGAGCCGGACGGGCCAAGCATGGAGAAGAATTCCCCGTGGCGGATGTCCAGGTCCACGCCATTTACCGCGACGGTGTCCCCGAAGACCTTGGTGAGCTTACGCAGACGGATCGCCGGAACCTCTTCCTTTCCGGTCGAGGTGCCGGCGGCCAGTGTTTCGGTCATGGGGTGCGCCTTACTCCGTTGCCGGATCGTCCACAGGAACCACGCAACCGAATGTGATCCAGTCCACACTGGGCTGCTGGGCCAAATGCTATTACTCCATAGGTTTTGTGTATAGACCCTCCGGCAAAGCCCGGATTAGGATGTCATCAGCCCGGGCGACGCGCGGCGGCACCGCGGAAGCCGCAGGGATGCACGGCCGGGGCGGGGCGGATACCGCCGGAGGGAAGGGAGGCCCGAATGGTGTTGTCGCCCACGGGCGCCTCCCGGAGCCTGGCGGCGGTGTTCACGCCGATCAAATCACGCGGGCTTGTGGATGAAGTGTGCGGCCGGATCGAACAGGCCGTGGAGACCGGGCTGCTCACCAGCGGCCAGCGGCTGCCGAACGAAACCGAGCTGGCCGCGGCCCTTGGAGTGTCCGCGGTAACGGCACGGGAGGCACTCTCCCAGCTGCGCGCCTCGGGAATCATCCGGACCGCGCGCGGCCGCAGCGGCGGAAGCTTCATCGCCGACGACGTGCTGCCCTCCCGGGAACGGGCCCTGGCGCAACTGCATGAGCTGAGCCGGCTGCAGATCAGGGACCTCGCGCTGCATTACCAGGCGATCGCCGCGGCCTGTGCGGGCGTGGCGGCCCGCCGCTCCGACGCCGCCGACATCGCCACGCTGCGCTCATTCATCCCCGCAGCGGACGATGACTCCCTGAGCTGGCGTCTGGCCCTCTCGGAGTTCCTGCTGGAAGTCGCGGCCATTGCCCGCTCGGCCCGGCTTGCCGGGGAGCTCATCCGGCTGCAGGCAGATCTCGGCACCCTCACGCTGCTGCCCTGCGCCGACACCGGCTACCGCGGACGCACCGCCGTGATCCTCGGGGACGTGGCGGCCGCCATCGAGACCCACGACCCCGGGGCCGCCGAAACGGGGGTCAAGGCCCTCATCTCCGCCACCACCGACTGGCTGCTGACCGAGCAGGCCAAGAGCTATTGACCGCACCCGCATCCCGGAGCCACGATCGTGGCCATCTTTGACCGCAAATGTCCGGCACCTTCGAGCTAAGGCAGCACCGATGTCCGAAACCACCTCCACCGCAGGCCCCACCGCAGCGTCCATGGCAGCGCCGGCCGAACCCGGCGCTGTTGAGAAGGCGGCCCAGCTGGCCGCAGCCGAACTCGACGCCACCATCGCCGGCATCGAGCACTGCCTGACGGAGTGGGCCGCTGACACCGGGGCCGCCCTGGCCGCCATGTCCGGCAAAGTCACCGGCACGGCCGTGGACAAGCTCATCCGTCCGGTGGTCGAGGAACTGGTGCAGCTGCCCGGCGGCTACGCGGCCGGAGCGGGGTTCATCGCCAACGCCGGGTTGCTCGGGCCCGGGCGCAGCTACATCGCCTGGTGGCAGGGCCCGGATCTGGAGCACGTCGACGCGCTGGCCAACTTCAGTCCCAACTCCATCAGCCGCTACGTCAAGGCCGAGTGGTTCCGGATCCCCGTGGAAACAGGACGGGCCCACGTCACCGGGCCCTACGTGGATTTCCTCTGCACCGACGAGTACGTCCTGACCTTCACGCACCCGGTGTATACCCGCCCGGACGGCCCGGTCGCGGGAATCGTGGGCATCGACGTGACAGTTCAGCGCCTGGAACGCGGAGCCATGGCGGCGCTGCGGCGGATCGGCGGCCGGGCCACCCTGGCCAATGCCGACGGCCGGGCCATCGTGTCGGCGGCATACGATATCGACGCCGGCGACCTTACCGCGCCGAACGAGCCGTGCGCGCAGTACCCCGTGGGGCGCACGTTCACTCTTTGCAGCGACGCCGTCGGGCTCTGATGCCGATTTGCTAGACTTGGAGGCCAAGGCCCCTCTTCCAGGCCTCCGGACGACGGTTCAGTACCCGGCACGCGACAAGACTGGCCACAGGAGTTGTCATGTCGTGGTTAATACTCATTCTTTCCGGGGCGCTGGAGGCCGTTTGGGCCGCCGCCCTGCACCGGACCGCCCAGGCCAGGGGCCGCCGCCGGCTGGTCCCGGCCCTCGTTTTCCTCGTTTCCGTCCTCGCCAGCACCGGCGGGCTCGCCGTCGCCATGCAGTCCATCCCTACCGGAACGGCCTACGCCGTGTGGGTGGGGGTCGGCGTCGTCCTGACGTCCGGCTACGCGATAGCCGCCAAGGTTGAGCGCCCGACGGCGGCACGGATCCTGCTTCTTGGCGGGATTGCCGCGAGCGTCGCCGGCCTGAAGCTGGTGGCGTGACCATGATGAAACCAGCTGCAATGTCATGGGTGATTCTGCTCGCTTCCGCTGTGCTGGAGGCGGTCTGGGCCACGGCACTGGGCCTGTCCGACGGGTTCTCCCGCCCGTTGCCGACCCTCGTGTTCGCCGTGACGGCCACCCTCAGCATGGTGGGGCTCGGCTTGGCCGTGAAGCGCATTCCGCTCGGCACCGCCTACGCCATCTGGGTGGGGATCGGCGCTGCACTGACGGTCGGCTGGGCGATGGCCACCGGCGTCGAACCGGCCAGTCCGCTCAAGCTGCTGTTCATCGCCGGAATCGTCGGATGCGCGGCGGGCCTGAAGCTCCTCCCGCCAACGGCGGACTCAGAGGAACCGGCACAAGGCGCTGTCCGGCCGGCCTCCCCTGCGGAAATTCCCCACGTTTAGGGCAGTCCGACGGCGTGTCCCCTGCGGCGCGCCGTCGTGCCGGCCGCGCAACGGTCAAAGGTGGGGAGAATCGTCTGCCCGGCCGATAGCAGGGCCGGAATAGCTGCCGGAATAGCCGCGCGCATCCCGGGGTTCTTGGCAGGGACGGAAGTCCTACGGAACTATGCAGTGCGCGAATGGAGACCAAGATGACGGCAGCAACAGTCCGGCTCGGCGACGGCCTGATGGTCAGCCCCCTGGGGTTCGGCGGCATGGCCCTGACCCCTGTCTACGGCGAGGTGGACCCGGCCGAGGCCCTGCGGACCCTGCATCACGCGGTGGACGCCGGCGTCAGCTTCATCGACACGGCGGACATTTACGGCGGCGGCAGCAACGAGGAGCTGATCGCGCGGCTGCTCAAGGAACGCCGCGGCGAAGTCCAGCTGGCCACCAAATTCGGCCTCGTGGGCACACCGTCGGCCGGCTACACGGACATCCGCGGCGACGCCGCCTACGTGCGGCAGGCCGTGGACCGCAGCCTGCAACGGCTGGGCACCGACACCATTGACCTGTACTACCTGCACCGCCGTGACCTCCGCGTTCCGATAGTGGAAACCGTGGAGGCCATGGCGGGGCTGGTACAGGCCGGCAAGGTGCGGCATCTGGGCCTGTCAGAGGTGACGGCCGAGGAGCTGCGCGAGGCCAGCCGCATCCACCCGATCGCCGCGGTCCAGAGCGAATGGTCCATCTGGAGCCGCGACGTGGAACGCAACGTGGTGCCTGCCGCCGCCGAACTCGGGGTGGGATTTGTGCCGTATTCGCCGCTGGGCCGGGGATTCCTCACCGGCACCGTGGACGCCTCGACGCTGGGCAGCAACGACTTCCGCCGCAACATCCCGCGTTTCGCGGCGGACGCTGCCAGCGCCAACCAGGGCGTGGTGGCGGCCGTGCAGGCGGTCGCTGCGGAACTGAGCGTTGCCGGGCAGGCTGCAACTCCTGCCCAGGTGGCGCTGGCCTGGCTGCTTGCGCGGGGCCGCCAGCTGGGACTGCCCGTGGTCCCCATTCCCGGCACCCGCAAGGCGGACCGGATCGACGAAAACCGGGGCGCCCTGGCCCTCGACTTCACCGCAGCGCAACTGAGGACGCTCGAGTCCGCCGCGGACGCCGTCGTCGGTTCCCGCGCCGCGGACCCCAACTGGGTGTCCCAGGGCCGTGAATAGCGGCTCCGTAGACTGATGCCCATGGACTCGCTCATTCACTCTTTACGTGACATCACCATCCGCCGGATTTCGGTCGGCGAGATGGACAACAATGTTTACCTGCTCACGGCCAGGGCCTCCGGCGCGCAGCTCCTGATCGATGCGGCCGATGATCTGGCCGCCATCCAGGGGCTGCTCGCGGACGCCGCCGCGGATACTTCCGCGACGCCGAAGCTGGCGCTGGTTGCCACCACCCACCAGCACTGGGACCATGTCCGGGCGCTGCCGGGCCTGGTGGAAGCCACCGGTGTGAAAACGGCGGCCGGGACAGAGGATGCCCCGGAGCTGCCGGTGCCGGTGGATGTACTGCTGGACCACGGGGACGTCGGCAACTTCGACGGCTTCGACGTGACGGCTGTACATCTGCGCGGCCACACACCGGGTTCGATCGCCCTTGTGTACCAGGACCCCGAAGGCCCGGCCCACATCTTTTCCGGCGACTCGCTGTTCCCCGGCGGGGTAGGCAACACACAGAAGGATCCGGCGCGCTTTGCCCAGCTGATCACCGATGTGAGCGAGCGGCTGTTCGATGTGTATCCGGATGACACCGTGGTGCACCCGGGACACGGCCAGCCCACCACCCTCGGCGCGGAACGGCCACACCTGGAAGAGTGGCGCGCCCGCGGCTGGTAGCTTCAGCTTTTCGCGGCGTTTTTGGACAACCGCTGCGCTTTCGGACGGCCGCTACGGGGATTCCCGTAKCGGCCGTCCGTTTGCGCAGCGCCAGCTATTTTGCGTAGCTGAGAACCGGAACCTTAGCGGCCGCGGCGTTCGTTCGAGGCCGGAGCCGACGCGCGGCGGGGGCCCGAGCCGCGGGCCGGACGTCCTTCACCGGAACGGCCGTTGCCGCCGCCGGCGTAGGATCCGCCCGAGGTGCCACCGGTGTTGGAGGACCAGACAGCCGCGCTGCCTCCAGATTTGCTGCCGGCGGACTTGGCGCCGGCAGCTGCACGCTGGCCGGTTGCCGGGCGTCCGCTGCGCTGGCCGCCGGTCGAAGCGCCGGTGCGGGGAGCGCCACCTGTGCGGGGAGCTCCGCTGCGGGGAGCCGAAGCGCCCCGGGCGTCGCCGCGTCCGTCTGCGGCGCGACCGTCCGAACCGCGGCCGGCTGCGGCACGGCCGCCGGCGGCCGGAACATCGTTGTGGTGCGCATAGGCGGTGGTGCGGCCGCGGCCACGCGCATTCCGGCGTTCGGCGCGCTCGGCATCTGCGCGGTCCTGGTTCTGTTCGGCGACACGGTCGGCGGCGTTGCGGGCAGCAGCTTTGCCTTCGTAGGCGACGGCGCGGCGCTCGGCGCGCGGCAGGTCGGTCCGCGGTGCCTCGGCGGACACCCGTCCGCGTCCGCCACGGCCACCACGGCCACCCGCGGTGGGTGCAGCCTGGGTGGTGCGGCGGGCGCGCTTGCGCTCGGCGTTGGCACCGGTGGAGGTGCCGCCGCCGTGCTGGGCGGCTTTGGCTGCCAGCAGGGCGGCACGGGTGCGGGGATCGATCTTGTCGGCCATTTCGCCGACCAGTTCAGCAACCAGCGGGGAGTTGGCGGTGACGCGCTCGAAGTTGACCTCGACACCGGCGGCCTTCATCAGCTTCTTGACGTCGGACTGCTGCTCGGGCAGGGTCAGCGTGACCACGGTGCCGTCGGAACCGGCGCGGGCCGTACGGCCTGAGCGGTGCAGGTACGCCTTGTGCTCCGTGGGCGGATCCACGTGGATGACCAGTTCGACGTCGTCGACGTGGACGCCGCGGGCCGCGACGTCGGTGGCCACCAGGACGCGGACATCGCCGGAGGAGAACTCGGCCAGGTTGCGGTCACGGGCGTTCTGCGAGAGGTTGCCGTGCAGATCGACGGCGGGGATGCCGGCGTCGGTCAGGGTCTTGGCCAGCTTGCGGGCGTGGTGCTTGGTGCGCATGAAGAGCACGCGGCGGCCGGCCCCGGAGGCGAGCTCGACGATCAGCTGCTTCTTGACGGTCTGGTCGTTGACCACCAGCACGTGGTGTTCCATGGTGGTCACCGCGGCCTGCGGGTCGTCCACGGAGTGGGTCAGCGGGTTGGACAGGTAGCGCTGGACGATCTTGTCCACGCCGTTGTCCAGGGTGGCGGAGAACAGCAGGCGCTGGCCCTGGGTGGGGGTCATGTCCATGAGCTTCTTGACCACCGGGAGGAAGCCAAGGTCGGCCATGTGGTCGGCCTCGTCCAGGACGGTGATCTCGACTGCTTCGAGGGTCAGGATGCGCTGGCGGATCAGGTCCTCCAGGCGGCCCGGGCAGGCGATGACGATGTCGACGCCGGCGCGCAGGGCCTTTTCCTGGCGGGCCTGGGAGATGCCGCCGTAGATCACGGTGGTGGTCAGGCCCATGGCCTTGGCCATCGGCTCGATGGTCGCGTTGATCTGCGTGGCCAGTTCGCGGGTGGGAGCCAGGACCAGGCCCATCGGGCGGCCGGGCTTGCGGAAGTGCTTGGCTTCGCGCTCTGCGAGTCGTGCCACCAGCGGGATGGCGAATGCGATGGTCTTGCCGGAGCCGGTGCGGCCGCGGCCCAGGACGTCGCGTCCGGACAGGGTGTCGGGAAGGGTCTTGACCTGGATCGGGAAGGGCTCCACGATCCCCTGTGCGGTCAGGGTGTCGGCAAGTGCTTTGGGCGTGCCGAGGGCAGCAAATGTAGTCATGTGTTTCAAAGTCTTTCAGGCGGTATCCGTGCGGATATCGGCCCCCGATGCCGGTTGGCTCAAGGGTTCGCCGAAGAAAAGTCAGGTGATCAACCGGGCTGTTGCCAAACTTCAGCAAGCGGCCGCCGGGACCAAATGGAACGCGTTCATCGACGCAGGATGTGCCTCTCACATGAAAAAATCCCACTGCCTGCGTGCGGATTCCCGAAGGATTCCGGCAGGGATCCGGCTGATGGACCGAAGCCGGTCAACCAAATCAAAAGTGGGCATCACTGCACATCAAGTTCCACTAGCCTACCACCCGGCAGGCCCGGGTCCCGTATCCGTGACGGCCGGCCCGGCCCCTAGCCCGCCATGCTGGGGGCTTGGAACAGCGGCATGTGGGACAACTGGGCGGATGCATGAGCGGATGTGTTGACGGCCGCCCGTGACGGCGTTTTGGCCGGTCCCCGGTCGGCTGGCCGCAGGATCACGAGCGCCTCGGCGTCGATGAGGCGGCGGGTCCCCGTCCGGGCATCGAGGATCCAGAACAGGTCCACGCCTGTGACGGTCTGGGTCACCGGGCCCCGGTGGAAGAGCTTCCCGTTGTGCCACGCCTCGATCTCGTCCCCCACGTTCAACTCGGCCGAGCTGCGGATCTGCCGTGCTTCGTCAACGTCCATGGTCATTGCCCTTCCCCAGCGTTCAATGTCTTGTGCCCAGCATTCATGACGCAGGTTTCAGATTGGTTTCCGGAGCGTGATTTCCACGTGTCCGTCCGCCTGCGCGGCGCCCGGACGGAAGCCCGGACGGCGTATTGACCGCCCTTACGTCCGGGAGGACCATGGTGGGCGGGAAGGGCCGCACGAGGGGCGGCCCGTGAGGGGAGTCGGACGCAATGCCGGGAATAGTCTCCGCTGGCCTGTTTCGGGTCATCCAGCTGGCGTTGTTTCCCTTGAGTGCGGCCGGCTACATCACGTCCGTCCCCGGGATGCTCGCCTACAGCCGGCGCACCGGCACGTCGGCCACGCTGCTCGCATCCCTCTACACGCGCTGGATGCAGCACCGCCTGGGGACACGGCCGGATGTCCCCGCGGCCCGGCTCATGGCCGTTCTGCCGAACGTGTCCGCGACTGGCATCCAGATGGAGACCGCCCCCACGCTCGCCGCCCACCTGATCACGGGCTACGTGCCCAGGCTCTACCGCTATCCGTACCCGGGGCCGGCACCGATGCGCCACCAGCCGACAGCACGGACCAGCCTCTATGACGCGGCCGTTCAACGGCATCGCGGGGGCATCGACCAGCTCGTGATCCTCGGGGCGGGATTCGACACCCGGGCGTTCCGGCTGGCGCCCGGGGACCGGGTGCGTTGCTTTGAACTCGACCTGCCCCGGACCCAGGCTTTCAAACTCGCGATGCTCGAAAAAGCGGGCCTCTCTACGCGCCTGGCCACGTACGTACCCGCCGATTTCGAGACCGAGGACTGGATGGAGAAGCTGCTCGCAGCCGGTTTCGACCCGAACCGGCCCGCACTGTTCCTCTGGGAAGCGGTGACCATGTACCTGGACCGCGCCTCCGTCGAGGCGACGCTGCGCAGGATCGCCGGCACCGCCCCGGGCAGCATCGTGGCCTTCGACTACTTTTCCAGGGAAACGATCACCTCGGGATCGCCCTACATGCGGTATGCGCGGGCTGCCGCGAGATTCGTCGGCGAGCCCCTGACCTTTGGGATCGACAACACTCCCCCGGCCAGGAAGAGCGCCGCGGACTTTGTTGGGTGCTTCGGACTGGTCCTTGAGGAGCACAGGAATTTCGGCAGGGAGACCCGACGGCGGTCCGCGCCGGGAGGGTTCGTCACCGCCGTCGTGCCTGAAAACAAACAGCGAAACCCGGCGAACCGCCATGATGAGGGGAAACCATGACAAAACGCAGCCACAGCCACGAGCATGTCGCCGCCGAACACGCGGCGGTCGAGGATGCGGCGCCCGGTTCCGCAGCCCGGATGTGGGATGAAAAGTACAGCAGCCGGTCCAGGATGTGGAGCGGGGAGCCGAATCCGCAACTCGTCGCCGAGGTGGCGGACCTTCCTGCCGGCGAGGCCCTGGACCTGGGGTGCGGCGAGGGCGCGGACGCGATATGGCTCGCTGCCCGCGGTTGGAGCGTGACGGGCCTGGACGTTTCCGCCGTCGCCCTGGAGCGTGCGGCCGCCCACGCCCGGGAACGGGGCCAGGACGCCACCATCGAGTGGGTGCAGCAGGATCTTGCCACATGGGTCCCGGACCGGTTGTTCGACCTCGTCACGGCCCAGTTCCTGCATTCCACCCAGATGCCGTGGCAGCAGGCGTTGCAGCTCGCCGCGGCCGCGGTGCGGACCGGCGGAACGCTGCTGATCGTCGGCCATCACCCCGACGGGCTGCCTCCGTGGGGCGCGCACCATACTCCGGAGAAGTTCTTCACGGCCGAGGACCTTGCCCGGGAACTCCGGATCGAGGAGCCGATGTGGCGTGCCGAGGTCCTGGACAGCCGGCGTCGCAGCGCCGTCGGGCCCGACGGCGAGGCAGTGTCCCTTACGGATGCCGTGCTGCGGGCCACGCGCCTGGCCGCCCAGTAGACGGCCCAACGGCCTGTCGGGCCATTGTCTGGATGGCCTGCGGGGCCGCTGCCTCAGGCGGCCCCGGGATGTCCAGGACCGCATGTGATGCAGCTCACTCCGATTCGACCGTGAGGATTTCCGTTCGCGGCCCGTCTTATCTATGACGGCGCCACAGAGCGTCTTCCTCAACCGATCAGGAGTGATTGCCTTGACCACCCAAACGCAGACCACCCAGACGCACACCCCGGCAGACGTCCAGGGACAAGCCGGCCCGGCAACCGAAGCGAAGGCCCCCGCAGCGAAGGCGCCCGCCGCGAAGTCCCCCACGCTGGGCGCGCCCGCACCGGCCCCAGGCATCGACGGCCGCGGTGCGACCACTGTCGCAGACGGCGTTGTGGCAAAGATCGCCGGCATCGCGATCCAGGAAATCGAAGGAGTGCACGCCCTCGGCGGCGGAGCAGCCCGTGCGCTGGGAACCCTGCGTGAAAGGGTCGGCCAAAAGGACCTCACCCAGGGCGTCAGCGTGGAAGTCGGACAAACGCAGGTAGCCGTCGACATCACCCTGGTGGTCGAGTACCCGCACCCGCTCCAGCTTGTCGCGGACAAGGCCCGCGACGCTGTGTATACGGCCATCGAGGACCTCGTCGGCATGGAGGTGACGGAAGTGAACATCACCATCACGGACATCCATGTGCCCTCCGATGACGAGGACACCGAGGACGCACGGACCGAGCCGAGGGTGGCTTGAGCCCCACGCTGGCCGGCCTGGCCATCGGAGCCGTCCTGGCCGCAGCGTCCCTGGCGTTCGGATTCTGGGGTTTCCTGCTCACCGCGCTCTTCATGGGGGCAGGGGCCGTGCTGGGCCGCGCGGCCGAGGGGCGGCTGGATCTTGGCGGAGTGCTGGACGCCCTGCGCGGCAAGCGCTCCTCCTCGTGAAGCGGGCGGGGCACACCCGGATCACCCCGGCAGCCCTCAGGCACACCATCGAGACGATCGCGGCCCACGCCTTCAGCGTTCCGAGATCCGACGTCGCCGCGGTGCTGGATGACGATTCGGGCCGGCTCGCCGCGAGAGTCTCCGTGAAGCTGGCGCTCCCGCCGCTCCTGGGCCCGCGCCGGGGGCCCGACGGCGGCACCGTCTTCGACCGCTCCCGGGCGGCCCGGACAGCCATCATTGCCCGCGGCCTGGACCTCACCGGCCGGACGCTCAGCAGCGTAGATATCCGGCTCAGCGGGGCCGCACAGCACTCCGGCACTGCCAGGGTCGACGCGCCATCCGGAGCGCCACGCCGGAACCACAAGGACCGGAACCACAAGGAAAGGAAAATCGCATGAGCCAGGATCGAGCCATTCGGCGCCTCGTTCGCAGGGAGACCCACTCTTCCCGGGCCACGGCGTCCATCCTGACCGCTAGCGTCCTTGCCGCCGTCTTCCTCTGGCTTGCCCTCGAGACCGTCCTGGCCCTCCTCCAGGAGAGCCCGCTCCTTGGCAGCCCCGACCGGCTGGGCCGATGGCTCACCGGCGTGCCGGCCACCACGCTCCCGGCCGGGTTGGTGGCCGCCGGCGCCGGCCTGGCGGTTCTCGGTCTGGCGCTGCTCGCAGCCGCAACCATGCCCGGCCGCCGGTCCCGGCACGCCGTGCACAGCGGCCGGAGCGCCGTGGTGGTCGATGGCGAGGTGATCGCCTCGGCAGTATCCCGGCGGGCGCGCCTCACCGCGGGGCTGGCTCCCGGGCAGATCATCACCACGGTGGGCAAGCGGGCTGTACGCGTCCAGGTCCGTCCGACGTCGGGCGTTTCCGTGGACCGGGACGCGATCAGCGCCGCGGTCGACGACGAGCTGGCCGGGTACTCCCTTGGCCGCCGGATCGCACCGACAATCCACATCATGAGGGAAGGGGCGCTGGGGCAATGAGTCGGACCAACAGGGCATTGAACCGGATCCTGCTGGCCCTGGCCGGGCTCGTGCTGCTCGCGGCCGGCGCTGCAACGGCTGCCGCCGGGATCCTGCCGGACGTTGCGGCCGCATGGGCGGCCACAGGATCCTCCCTCCTGGACCAGGCCGGAACACTCCTCGCCTCGGCACCGCTCCCGGGCCCCGCCCGCAGCTGGTGGGCCATGGCCGGGCTCGCCGCGCTGGCCACGGCCGCCGGGCTCAGTATCGCCTGGATCGCATCGCAGGGTGGCGGCCGGACACCTCGCGTGGGCCGGGAATCTGACGGCGGCCGCGGCACCACCGTCGTCGAAACCGGGTTTGTCTCGGCGGCCGTCAAACAGGCCCTCGCCGGCAACCGCCTGGTACTCGGCACCTCGGTATCGGCATGGGACAACAGAGGCACAACGGGACTCCGGCTGCGGCTCCAGGCGCGGCAGGGCGCATCTCCAAGGGAGATCGCGGACACCGCCGACGTCCTGGTCCAGGGGATCGACACATTGCTCGGCCATCCGCTCCCGGTTCTGGTCCGAATCACCAGCGGCACCAAAACCTGGGCGGCCGCACCGGATCGCGCCCGCTAGCCGGCCGGAAGATGTACCGCAACACCGCACCACGCCGTAATGACAGCAGAGGAAACATCATGGGAATCGACGACAAAGTCAACTACACAGTCATCCACCACATCGGTGCGGCCAAAGAAGGCGTCGGCAGCATGACAGGCGACCAGGGCCTCAAGCGGGAAGGCCAGCACGAGCAGGCCCAGGCAAAACTGCAGGAGGCCGGCGACCGGGTCAAGGACGCCGCGGCCGATATCGGAGAGAACATCAAGGACGCCGCGCGGAAGCTCAAGGAAGGCTTCAGCAAGGAGTAGCCCGCACCCCGATATGCCCGCGATGAAAGCAGAGATAAGCGCGTGACTGGTTCACCTTCGGCGCCGCATCAACTGGACCTCGTACCGGACGCCCTGCTGGTGGGTCGGGCCACCGACGGCGACACCGCCGCTTTCGAGGCGCTGGCCCGACGGCATGGCCCCGTTATGCGGGCCTGCGCCCGCCGCCTGACCGGCTCCCTCGCCGATGCCGACGACGTAGTGCAGGAATCGCTGATGCAGGCCTGGAAGCAGCTCGACACCCTGCGCGATGGGGACGCCGTGAAGGGCTGGCTGCTGCGTATTACCGGCAGCCGCAGCATCGACCACCTGCGCCGGCGAAGAAACCATTCGGACCTCGGCGATCTCCACCACGGGCTGGAGGCTGGTGCGGGCGCCGCTCACAGGGACCACCCCGAACACGCCGCCCTGAGCGGTTCCCGGATGGACGCGCTCAAGACCGCGCTGGCCGCCCTGCCCGAGGAACAACGCCGCTGCTGGGTGCTGAAGGCGTTCAATGACCAGAGCTATGAGGAAATTGCGCAAACCTTGAACATCAGCACTGCCAGCGTCCGCGGCCGCCTTTCCCGGGCACGCATCACTCTGGCCCGCGAAATGGAGGACTGGCGATGAGCACCCCTGGCGAGACTCTCGGCTGCGGGCACAACCTGGCAGACCTGAGCGAATACCTGGACACCGGACGGATCGGCGATCCCGGCCACCTTGAGGACTGTCCCGAATGCCAGTCCGGGCTGGCCTCGCTGCGCAGGCTCGCGGCCCTCGGCAATGAACTGCTCGACGCCGACACCGCCGCGGCCGGCAACGGCAGCGACGACTGGATGAAGACCATTCTGGACAACCTGCACCTGGAACTGCGGCCGGGCAGGAACATTCCCCTGCGCGCCGACACACCCGGCGACCTCCTCACCGAGACAGAGGGCGCCATATCGGCGCTGATCCGCTCTGTTGCGGATTCCCTGCCCGGCACCGCTGCCGGAAAATGCCGCCTGTACGGGGACGTCACCGAGCCGGGGGCCCCCATCACCATCGGCGTCGACCTCGCCGTCGTCTACGGGCATCCCTTGGAACAGCGCGCCACCGCGCTTCGCTGGAAGTTGGCCACGACCCTGGCCCTGCAGACAGAACTGAACATCACGGCGATCGATGTCACGATCACCGACGTTTTGGAGCCCGGCAATCCAGACCCAGAGGAGACGCCATGACCCAGCCCTTGCCTCCCGGGCACGGCACACCTGCGGCACTGCCCGACGCCGCGCTGCCGGCCGAGCTGCCCGACGCTGCGCTGCCGGCCGAGCTGCGGGCGGTCATCGAGGCCGTTCACGGCGTGACGGCGGTGTATCCGGCGCGACCGCTCTGGCAAACGATCGCGGGCGCGGCCCGGTCGGCCGTGACCGGAGAAGCGCCGCCGGCTGTTGACGTCATCGATTCCGGTGCCGGCGCGACACCTTCGACCGTGAGGACGCGCATCGGCGTGAGCGGGGCGTACCCGGCCCCGGAGGTGGCCCGGGCCGTGGCCGCGGCGGTGCGGCGGCACTTCAGCCCGCACCCTGTGAATGTCCACGTTGGCATCGTCCAGATCGGCATCGACCAGGTTTCAGAAGCCCCGCCGCGCAAAATATGACAAAAGACAGCGGACGACAACTGAAGCTAAGATGATCGACAGCTGTCGAACCCGCCCACGGGCGGGTGATCTGCGCCAATGCGATTCGGAGCCCGCAGCGGGCGGGCGTGCCCGCGTCGCAATTTTCCCTAGGGCCCGGCGAAAGATGAGGGTCCCGGACCGGCTCCCGCGCCTTCCGGGAGCTTCGTCCCGCCGGGAGCGCGGCGGCACTCCACCGACCAGACGGTCCACCTACGCGGACCGACGTGACAACAGGGACCACGAAATACCGGCCCTAACCTTGATCTACCCGCCAAAACTGTTACCTCCGTCACACTCTGACGGATCCGTGCGGCCCGCACTGTGGAACCCCCGCCGGCGACCGCCTGTGACAAGGAAGAAGCCTCATGTCTGAACGCACCACCACGGCCGCTCCGGCCACTGCAGAATCTGACATTGCCCAAACTGGAACTGCCGCCTCCGCCAACGGTGACTCCGGGAACCGCGAACCGCACCTCGCCCGGGCCCTCGGCAACCGCCACATCCAGCTGCTCGCCATCGGCGGCGCGATTGGCACCGGCCTGTTCATGGGATCCGGGAAGACCATCTCGCTCGCCGGCCCCTCCGTCATCTTCGTCTACATGATCATCGGCTTCATGCTGTTCTTCGTGATGCGTGCCATGGGCGAGATCCTGCTCTCCAACCTGAACTACAAGTCCTTCAGCGACTTCGCCGGTGACCTCCTGGGGCCGTGGGCCGGCTTCTTCACCGGATGGTCCTACTGGTTCTTCTGGGTGGTCACCGGGGTGGCGGACATCGTCGCCATTTCCGGCTACGTGGACAAGCTCGCTCCCGGCACGCCCCTGTGGATCCCCGCGCTGCTCACGCCCGTGGTCTTGATCCTCCTGAACCTCCCCACCGTGAAGGCGTTCGGTGAAGCGGAGTTCTGGTTTGCCATCATCAAGGTGGTCGCCATCGTGGCCCTGATCGTCACCGGCGCGGTCATGATCGCCACCCACTTCACGTCCCCGAACGGCGCAGAAGCCAACCTCGCCAACATGTGGAACGACGGCGGCATGTTCCCGCACGGCATGTTCGGCTTCGTCCTCGGCTTCCAGATCGCCATCTTCGCTTTCGCCGGAATCGAACTGGTGGGCACCGCCGCCGCCGAAACCAAGGACCCGGAGAAGAACCTGCCGCGCGCCATCAACTCCATCCCGGTCCGCGTCCTCCTCTTCTACGTGGGCGCTCTGGTGGTCATCATGGCCGTCAATCCGTGGCGCACCATCGACCCCGCCAGCAGCCCGTTCATCGGCATGTTCACCCTCGCCGGGCTGGGGATCGCCGCGGTGGTCATCAACCTTGTGGTCCTGACCTCCGCCGCCTCCAGCGCCAACTCCGGAATCTACTCAACCTCCCGGATGGTCTACGGCCTCGCCCAGGACGGGAACGCGCCCAAAGCGTTCGGAAAGCTCAGCGTCCGCAAAGTACCGCAGAACGCGCTGCTGTTCTCCTGCATCTTCCTGCTGGCCGGCCTGGTCCTGCTCTATTCCGGCGACTCCGTGATCGGCGCGTTCACGGTGGTCACTTCCGTGGCGTCCGTGCTGACCATGTTTGTGTGGTCCATGATCCTGGTCAGCTACATCGTCTTCCGCCGCCGCCGGCCGGCCCTGCACGAGGCTTCGTCCTTCAAGATGCCCGGCTCCGCCTTCATGCCGTACGTCGTGCTCGCGTTCTTCGTGTTCATGCTGGTGGCCCTGGGGCAGGCCGACGACACCCGGCTGGCACTCTTCGTGGCGCCCGTGTGGTTCCTGCTGCTGGGCGCGGCCTGGCACTTCAACCGCAAGTCCCCGCTGCAGCAGGCCCGGATTGTGGAATGGAAGGCCGTCCGCTCGCAGGAGGAAGCCCGCGCGGCTGCCTGATCCCCGCGCGGAAACAAGCGAGCGCTGAAACAAAGGAGCGCTGACGCACAGGAGCCCCGGCCGGATCATCCGGCCGGGGCTCCTGTGCAGTGCTTGTTATGGTGCTGTGCGCGTCATGGTGCTGTGCCCGTCATGGTGCTGTGCCCGTCATAGTGCTTGCCCCTACGCGCGTTTGGTGACGGCGGCCGGGACGACGGCGACGCGCGGCGCGACGGCCACGGCGGCCATCCCGATCACCGCCGTCAGCGCGAACACTCCGGCAAACGACGCCGACGGCGCCGCCGTCGCGAACGCTGCGAACACGATCCCGGTGCCGGCGAGGGCCAGGGCACCGCCGAGGGAATCCGAAATGGACATCGCCGAACTGTTGAAACCCTCGGTGTCCTTGGTGGAGAGTGCCAGGGTCATGACGCTCAGCCGCGGATACATCAGGCCCATGCCGCCCCCGGCGAAGATCCATCCCGCGATCGCGACCGCGGCCGGCCAGGCCAGCACCGTGGTCACGAGGGCCAGGACGACGGCGCCAAGGACCAGGGCCGATCCGATCCGCACCGCCCTCCGGTGCTCCAGCCGGGTCCCCAGCCGGCCTTGGATGGCCGACGCAGCAGCCCAGGCGATGGCGCCGCCGGTGAGCGTGAGGCCAGCAAACGTCGGGGCGAAGGCGTAGCGTTCCACGAGCAGGTACGGCAGGTAGACCTCGGCGCCGAAAAACGCCGCGGATGCCAGGCCGCGGGTAAGGATCACGCTCGGCAGGCCGCGCCGGGCGGTCAGCGTTCCCCGCGGCATGAGGGGACGGACGGCCAGGAGCGCGACGGCGACGGCGGCCGCCGCCAGCACCCCGCCGGCGACCGGTACCGCGGCGGACAGGTTCAGGCCCAGCACGGCGAGCGCTGCCAGCGCCGCCAGCGCCAACTTGGCAAGGCCTCCCGGCCGGCCGCGGGGCCCTGGCTCAGCGGCCGGGGAATCTCCGTCGGCGCCCGTGCTGCCGTTCAGGCCGCGCAGGGCCGGGGCCGTCAGGAGCAGGGCCGGCACCACCAGTCCGACCACACCGAGAAAGACCCACTGCCAGCCGGCCAACTGGGCCACGGCGCCGGCCGCGAACGGTCCCACTAGGGACGGGATGACCCAGGCCGCGGAGAAGGCGGCGAAAATTTTCGGATGCAGGACCGGCGGGTAGACCCGGGCAATCACCACGTAGAGGGCCACGGTAAGCCCGCCGCCGCCGAGTCCCTGCACCAGCCGTCCGGACACGAGGACCGGCATGGTTCCGGCGGTACCGGCGATGAGCAGGCCGAGCACGAACATGCCCACTGCGGCCAGGAGCGGCGCCACCGGCCCCTTGCGGTCCGACCAGCTGCCCGCGGCCACCATGCCGATCACCCCGGTGGCAAGCGGCCCGGCGAAGGCCAAGGCGTAGAGTCCCGCACCGTCCAGTTCCCGGCTGACGAGCGGCATGATGGTGGTCACCGCCAGGGACTCGAAGGCCGCCAGGAACACGAGCGCGCAGGCGCCGAGGGTCACCAGCAGGTAGCTGCGGTGGAAGATGCCGGCCGATTCCGGGACGGCTTTCGGACGGGATTCCTGGTGATGGGGCGGGTCGGTCTGGGGCACGTGCCACAGCTTACAACCGGACCCCCACAGCCCGCCCGCCTGTGGGCCTATCAGCTGGCCGGTGGGCCCATCAGCTGCCGGTCCGCCGCCGTCAGCCCGCCTCGTCGAACCCCTGGGCAGGAACCACGACGGCGCCACTGGCCCTGGAGTCCGGGTTCAGCATCCAGCCCACACGCTTGACGGTGCTCAGCATGACGACGCTTTCCACGAGCTCGATCCCGGGCACTTTTTGCTGCAGCGCCACCTCGATGTTCATGACGTCCGCCAGGGACTGCAGCCACATTATGATCACGAAATTCGTGGGCCCCGTGGTGGAGGCGCTGAGCCGGACGTTCCGCATGGTCCTCAGCTCGGCGGCGGCTGCCTCGTGCCGCCCGGCGGGGACGTTGACGAACCATTGGCAGGTCACGGGGAAAGCGGAGAGTTTCTGGGCCACCTCGCACCGGAATGACAGGATGCCGCTGGCGAGCACACGGTTGAGCTGGCGCTGGACGGTGGCCGGGTGCCTGCCGAGGCCGCGGGCAATGTCCGCCGCCGTGGCCCGCCCGTCCCTGGCCAGGAACGGCAGGAGCGCCAGGTGGCTGTCCGGCAGCGCCTCCCGGGCGGCAACCTGGGCAACCCCGGTGGCCTCGGGGCCGGCCAACGCCCGCACGGCGGCCTGCTGCGCGCGGCTCAACACGTTCAGCCGCCAGGAGCCGCCGCTCGCGTGCAGCCTGGTGCACAGGGCGGTCTGATATTTGAGGAGGCCGTCAATCTCCTTCAGCCGGGAGATGACTTTCAGGCTGAAATCGTCCAGGGAGGGCGTAATGACGGTCAGCATGAGGTCCCGGTGGCTGGCCGCCTCCTCCACCGTGACGATTTCCGGCATCTCGGCGAGCCTGGCGGTGACTTCCTCGCGCCGGTGCATTTCGCAATCCACGGCGACGAATGCCAGGCACATTTGCTGGGGGTCACCGATCAGGTGGGCGGTGATCCAGGACACGCCAGAGTCCAGCAGCCGCTCCCACCGGGCGGCCAGGGTGGTGGCGTGCGCGCCCAGCACCTGGGCCGCATCCGCCCAGCTCAGCCGCGGGGCAATCTGCAGGACGTTGATCAGGGCGAGATCGTCCTCGCTGAGTTCCATCATTTATCCCTTCATCCGTGCACGAAACCTGCGGCAACAGTCTATTCCTGCATTTTTTCTGCCCTTCGGGCGGGTGTGAACTGTGTCACTTGAGAATAGACGCAGGACGTCCCCGCCGGACGTGAACCAAGGAACTTCGAAAAACAAGCCAGTCGCCAGCCAGGCGATTTTCGACAAACGACAAACGACAAACAAGGAGAACACGTGCCGATCACCGCAGATGCCCGGGAAATGCAGACGGACCTTGCCCGGCTCCGCCACGAACTGCACCGGGAACCCGAGATCGGCCTGGCGCTGCCCCGCACCCAGGAGAAGGTGCTCAAGGCCCTGGACGGGCTTCCCTACGAGATCACCCTGGGCCAGGAGACGACGTCGGTCACCGCAGTACTGCGGGGCCAGGGGCCCGGGACCGAAGGGGGCTCCCGCCCGGCGGTGCTGCTGCGCGCTGACATGGACGGCCTGCCGGTGCAGGAGAAGACGGGCGTGGACTACACGTCCAGGATCGACGGCGCCATGCACGCCTGCGGCCACGACCTGCACACCTCCATGCTGGCAGGGGCCGCCACCCTCCTGGCCGAACGCCGGCACCAGCTGGCCGGCGAAGTCGTCCTGATGTTCCAGCCCGGCGAGGAAGGCTTCGACGGCGCGAGCCACATGATCCGCGAAGGCGTGCTGGATGCCGCCGGCCGGCGTGTGGACGCCGCCTACGGCATGCACGTGTTTTCCGCCCTCGAACCGCACGGCACGTTCTGCACCAAGCCCGGCGTCATGCTGAGTTCCTCCGACGGCCTGGTGGTCACCGTGCTCGGCGCCGGCGGTCACGGCTCGGCCCCGCACTCGGCCAAGGACCCCGTCACGGCGGCCGCCGAGATGGTCACTGCCCTCCAGGTCATGATCACCCGCCAGTTCAACATGTTCGACCCCGTAGTCCTCTCCGTGGGGGTCCTCCAGGCTGGCACCAAGCGCAACATCATCCCGGAAACCGCGCGCATCGAGGCCACCATCAGGACCTTCTCCGAGGAAGCCCGGCAGAAAATGATGGACGCCGTGCCGCGGCTGCTGAAGGGAATCGCGGCGGCACACGGCCTGGACGTCGACGTCGACTACCAGCAGGAGTATCCGCTGACCATCACGGACGAGGACGAAACGCACACCGCGGAGAACGTCATTGCGGGCCTGTTCGGCGACTCCCGGCTCTCCCGCTGGGCCACCCCGCTGAGCGGCTCCGAAGACTTCTCGAGGGTTCTGGCCGAGGTCCCCGGCACGTTCATCGGGCTGAGCGCCGTCCCCCGGGACACCGACCATGCCACCTCCGCGTTCAATCACTCCCCGTACGCCACGTTCGACGACGGCGTGCTGGCTGACGGCGCCGCACTCTACGCCGAGCTCGCCATCTCAAGGCTGGCCGCACTCGCGGCCGCCGACGCTCCTGCCGCGGCCAACACGGTTGCCGCCGCCTCCGCCCTTTCCTAGCCCGCACCCCCGAGGGAGAAGACCATGACTGCAGCCACGATCACGCCGGCGGCAACCCGAACATCCACCCGCAAGACGCTCGTCGGCACCGGCATCGGCAATGCCGTCGAATGGTATGACTGGGCCATCTACGCCACGTTCACGCCGTTCATCGCCAGCCAGCTTTTCAGCAAGTCGGATCCTGCGTCCGCGGTGCTGTCCACGCTGGCGATTTTCGCCGTCGGCTTCGTTGCCCGCCCTTTCGGCGGCTTCCTGTTCGGTTGGATCGGTGACCGGATCGGCCGGAAGGCTTCCATGACCCTGGCCGTGGGGCTGGCGTCGGTGGGCAGCCTGATGATCGGCATCGCGCCGACGTTCGCGGCGGTCGGCGTCTGGGCATCGCTCACGCTCCTGGTGGCGCGCCTGATCCAGGGCCTGGCCCACGGCGGCGAGCTGCCGTCGTCGCAGACGTACCTGTCCGAAATGGCGCCGAAGGAACACCGCGGCTTCTGGGCCACGCTGATCTACACCTCCGGCACCGTGGGTATCCTGTTCGGAACCCTGCTCGGTGCCGTGCTGAACATGACGCTGAGCACCGAACTCATGAACGCGTGGGGCTGGCGCATCCCGTTCCTGATCGGCGCGGCCATGGGTCTCTACGCGCTGATCATGCGGTCCCGGCTGCACGAAACGGACGTCTTCGAGGGTGAGGCCGCGACGGAGAAGCGCGCTCCGATCTGGCCGCAGATTGTCCGCCACCGCAAGCAGGCCCTCCAGGTGATCGGCCTGACGGTCGGCCTGACCGTGATCTACTACATCTGGGGTGTCGTCGCCCCCAGCTACGCCACCACCGCCCTGAAGATCGACCGGGGCGAGGCCCTGTGGGCCGGCGTGATCGGCAACATCGTGTTCATCGCGGCGCTGCCCTTCTGGGGCAAGCTGGCGGACCGGATCGGACGCAAGAAAGTGCTGTGGGCCGGTGCGATCGGCGCAGGAATCATGCACTTCCCGATGACCGCCCTGCTCAAGGATTCCGCCTGGCAGCTGGCCGTCAGCATGTCCGTCATGCTGATCTTCATCGCCGCCAGCGCGGCGATCGTCCCGGCCGTCTACGCCGAGCTGTTCCCCACCAGCATCCGCACCGTGGGCGTCGGAGTGCCCTACTCGATCTGTGTGGCCGTGTTCGGCGGAACCGCGCCCTATCTGCAGCAGTGGCTCGGCACCACCGTGCAGATGCCGCAGCTGTTCAATGTGTACGCCGTGCTGCTGCTTGCCATCTCCGCGGCCTGCGTCTTCACCATCCCGGAAACCAAGGGCAAGGACCTCACGCTCTGATCCGGTCCCGCCCGGTTGAGCTATCAGCTGTGGCTGTTCTGGAGGGTCCAGGACAGCCACAACTGATAGCTCATCGCATTTAAAGCATCAGTCGCCGATGTAGCGGTCGCGCCCGGCCCGGTACCCGAACACCGCTGCTAGAGAGCCCACCAGCATGAACAGCACACCCGCCGCTGCAAAGGATCCGGTGGACTGGTGCAGCTGGCCGACCAGGAGCGTGCCGCTGGAGCCAATCCCGTAGCCCACGCCCTGCATCATCCCGGAAAGGTGGGCCGCGGTGTGCCCGTCCCGGGTGCGGACCATGATCAGCGTCAGCGCGGCGGCGGTCAGGCTTCCCTGCCCCAGGCCGAGCAGCCCGGTCCACAGCCACAGGAGTTCCACAGGCCCGAAGATGCTCAGCGCGAAGCCACCGCCGGTCATGAGCGCCACCACCGTGTTGAGGGCACGCTGGTCCCGGAACCTGGTGGCCAGCGCCGGCGCGAACAGCGAGCCCAGCATCTGCAGCGCAATCGAGGCCGAGACGATCAGGCCGGCCGTGCCGCCGTCCACCCCCCGTTCGCGCAGGATCGGCGCCAGCCAGGCGAAGACGCTGAAGGACATCATGGCCTGCAGGACCATGAACCCGGTCACCTGCCAGGCCCCGGCGGAACGCCAGACGTTGACGCCTCTGGCCGGCCGCGCCGCCCCGCCGGGACGGGCCCGGAGCGCCGGCGGCAGGAACAGCAGAAGGACGACGCCGGCCGGCAACGCCCAGAACCAGAGCGCCGCCGTCCATTCCCCGCTCGCGCGGAAGACCGGGAACGTGAAGCCGGCACCGAGCGCGGCCGAGGCACAGATCGCCGTGGTGTAGAGGCCGCCCATGAGGCCCAGGCGATGCGGGAAGTCACGCTTGACCACGCCCGGCAGCAGCACGTTGCACAGTGAAATCGCGGCCCCGCACGCGGCGGTCCCGGCGAGCAGAGCCGGAAGGTGGCCGGCCGCCGGCAGCTCCAGGGGCCGCGGCAGCAGCCCGGCGGTGAGCACCGCCATGGCACCGAGCAGCACCCGTTCGGCCCCGAACCGGCGTGCCAGCCCAGGGGCGAGCGGAGCGAACACCCCGAGCAGCGTCACCGGGACGGTGGTGAGCACCATGACCGCCCAGGCCGGAAGGCCGGCGTCGGCCGTCACCTCCGGCAGTACCGCAGCGAAGCTCGAAAAGACTGTGCGGAGGTTCAGTCCGATCAGGACCAGGCAGATCCCCAAATACGCGAGCTGCCGGCGGCCGGCAGCGCGCGACGGCCCGGCGGGGCCGTCCCGGAGAACGGCGCCGGCCGAATGGTCCAACTCGTCAGTTTTCCCAGCTGAGGTCACCCGCCCCATTCTTGCAGGCCCGCGTCTTCACCCCCTCCCTTCAATCCTTCCTCCGCGGCTCAACCCCTCCTCCGCGGCCGGCCCGCCGGGGCGGCCGCGGGATCCCCGGGCGGCCCGGCCCGGCGAACTCAACTATTCTGGAAGGGATGAGCGAATCCCCAGAATCCCCCGGTCTGCAGGCAAACCCGGAGTCCGGCGTCCCGGACCAGAGCCAGTTGCCGCGCCCCGTGACCCCCGGCAGCCAGGCCTCGTTCGGCACCTATGGGGGCCGCCCGGTGAGCTTTGTACGCCGCGGCACGCGCCTTCAGGGCCGACGCCAGGCGGCCTGGGAGGAACACGCAGACCGTTGGGCGGTTGAGGTCCCCCGCCATGTCGCCAACACCTCCGTCCACCCGGACTATGTGTTCGACGCAGAGGCCGAATTCGGCCGCACGGCTCCGCTGGTTGTCGAGATCGGCTCCGGGCTGGGCGACGCCGTTTGCCACGCCGCGGAGCAAAACCCGGACAAGGACTTCCTGGCCGTGGAGGTTTACACCCCCGGCTTGGCCAACACGTTGATCAAAATCAACAGCCGCGGACTGAGCAACGTGCGGGTGGTCGAGGCGAACGCCCCTGAGGTGCTCGCAACCATGCTCCCGGCTGGCTCCGTCACGGAACTATGGGTGTTCTTCCCGGATCCATGGCACAAGTCCCGGCATCACAAGCGCCGCCTCATTCAACCGGCGTTCGCTGATCTCGCCGCCCGGGCCATCAGGCCCGGCGGCATCTTCCGGATCGCGACCGACTGGTCCAACTACGCCGTTCACGTCCGCGAGGTCATGGCGGGCTCGGCGGAGTTCGAGAACCTGCACGAGGGCGAGCGCGCCGGCGCGGACAGCCCCCTGACCCAGGTGTGGGAATCCGGCGTCGAGTCCCGCGTGGGCGGAGCACCGGTCAAGGAAGGCCGGGCGCCGGTCAGCACCGAGCACACCGGACCCAACGAGGGCGTCGACGGGACCGGCGGGTGGGCGCCGCGGTTTGAGGGCCGTATTCTGACCAGTTTCGAAAACAAGGCGCACGAAGCCGGCCGCCTGATCTTCGACCTCAGCTACCGCCGGATTTAGGCACCACGGCGCGCGGGTACCTTTTGTTGAGCGGCTTCGCGTGGCACGATTACGGAACGAACCACGCTGGGTAGTACTAAGGAAACGATCATCAAACGAGAATTGAACGACGCTGCTGACGTCGCCGAGGACGTCACCAATTCGAAGCCCCTCGAAATCGCAGCGCGGGCCGGGTTCGCCGTGTCGGGGTTGCTGCACTTCCTCATCGGGCTGGTCGCGATCCGGCTTGCCATGGGCGGCCAGGGCCAGGCCGATGTCAGCGGCGCGGTGGAAGAGCTCGCCGGGCAGCCAGCGGGGCCGTTGCTGCTCTGGACGTCGTTTGCCGCCTGCGTGGCGCTGGCCATCTGGCAGGCGTCCGACACCATTTTCGATTTCGGGCACCTGCCGACCAAGAAAAAGGTCGGCAAGAAACTCAAGGCGGCCCTGCAGGCCGTGGTGTACACCGCGTTCGCCCTGACGCTCGCGTCGGTCGCTACCGGGGCCGGCTCCGACAACCGCGAGTCGACGTCCGATATGACCGTAAACCTCATGAAGGCACCGGGCGGCGTCGCACTCCTGGTGATTATCGGCGCCGCGGTAGCCGTCACCGGGGTCGTCTACGCGATCCGCGGCTTCAAGAAGTCCTTCATCAAGTACCTGCGGATGCCGTCCCAGCCGCAGGCGCGCACCGCAGTGACGGTGATCGGCATGGTGGGCTACGTTGCCAAAGGCTTTGCCCTGCTGCTGGTGGGCCTGCTCATCATCATCGCCACGGTGAAGGCACACCCCGAAGAGTCAACCGGGCTCGACGGCAGCCTGAAGGCCCTGCGGGAGCAGCCGTTCGGCGTGTACCTGCTGGCCGCAGTGGGCGTAGGCCTGATCTGCTACGGCATCTACATGGCGATGCGGGCCAAGCTCGCGAAGATGTAGGCCCGCGTCGGTTTCCATGTCCCGGACCGGAAGCATGTCCCGGACCGGACGGACCGCCGCGCCCCACGAGTGGGCTACCCCTGGGGCACGGCAATGACAGCAACGGTCTGCTGCTGCTCATCGCGCATCTCGACACTGGCGATCCTGGCCATCTGCACCGGCGTCGCCCCGGTGATCCGGACTCTGCCGGTGGGCGTCGCCGTCCACGCGCAGGCGCGGTCCACGCCGCCGTCACGGTCCTTTACCCAGAGTGAGAGGGTCCCGGCGACGGGCAGGCTGCGGCCGTCCACCGCCAGTTCGGTGCCCCAGGTCTTCTTGACGAGCCCCACAGTGACCTCCAACCCGCTGCTGGCCGCAACGGAATAGCTCGCGTCCGGTTTGGCGGGTTGGTTCAGCAGCGGACCAGCCAGGATCCCCAGCCCCAGGCATGCGGCGGCCGCCGCGGCCACCGCCGACGTCCACCGGCGCCGCACCTTCCGGCGTCGGGCGGCGAGCTCGTCCAGGAGCCGGCTTGGGACAGGTTCGCGTTCCGGCGGGATCAGCGCGCGGTCCCGGGCGGCCGCCGCCGCGGCGGTGAGCGCGACGGCGTCGGACACCGGGATCGCGTCCAGCAGCGCGGGGAGGCTGGCAAGTTCGTCCAGCTCCTGACGGCAGTGGGCGCACACCGCAAGATGCTGCTCGAAGGCCGCGGCTTCGGCCGGCTCCAGCCCGCCGAGCAGGTACGCGCCGAGGTAGTGATGCAACTCGGTCCCGTTCACTGCTGCACCCCCATTTCGTCGAGGATCGTCCGTAGGGCCCGGACGGCGTAGAACGCCCGGGACTTCACCGTGCCGCTGGGGATCTTCAATTGGGCGGATGCCTCCTGGACTGTGTAGCGGCGGTAGTGGAGCGCAACAAGGACTTCGCGGTGTTCCGCGCTGAGCCGCAGCAACGCCTCTTCCATCAGCACCTTGTTGAGCAGCTCGTCAATGCGCCCCGCGCCGACGCCGCCTTCCGGGAGGGCCTGGACATCGCGGTCGCCGGCTTCCTGCGGCCGCCTTTGGGCCTTGCGGTAATTGTCGATCATGATGTTGCGTGCCGTCCGGAACAGGTAGCTGCGCAGGCTGCCTGTGATCTGCGGCGCCTGCTGCCAGACCCGCAGCACCGTCTCCTGGACGACGTCGTCGGCGAGCTGAGGATCCCGGGAGACGCTGAGGACAAAGCGTTTCAGGGCCGTTCCGTGGTCGCGGTAAATCGCAGCCACGACGTCTTCGTCCAGCGGCATTGCCCACCTCCCGGAAATTCGTGCTCTGCCCCTCTACGACGTACGGGCAGGCCCAATAGTTCAGTGTGCCCCAGGACAGCCCGACACGAACATGTCGGTTCCGCCATGAACCATTCCGCTCTCCATGGCGTCGTATCTCGTAGCGCCGGCCTCCGAGTTGGGCTGGCTCGAGTCTAGGAGCAGCAAATGAAGAAGCATCTCAGCATTGGCTTGTCCGCGTTCGCTCTGGCCGCCCTCCTGTCCGGCTGCGGCGGCGGAACGACCACGACGCCGACGTCGGCGGCACCGGCCACGTCGGCTCCCGCAGAGTCCAGCGCGCCGGCGAGTTCCGCGCCGGCGTCCATGACCGCGGCGGAGCTCTCGGTGGGCGAGTCCAAGGCGGGCCAGATCGTGGTGGCCGACCAGGGACTGAGCGTCTATTTCTTCACCAAGAACACGAAGGATTCCGGGAACAGCGTCTGCACCGGCGCGTGCCTGACGTCGTGGCCCGCTGTCACGTCGACGACGGCGACTCCCACAGTTAACGGCGTCACCGGCAAGGTCGGAACCATTCCCACGGCTGACGGAAAGATGCAGGTGACCATCAACGGGATGCCGATCTACTACTACTCCAAGGACCAGGCCGCGGGGGACATCAACGGCCAGGGCGTCGGCGGGGTCTGGTTCCTCGTGTCACCCTCCGGGGAAATGATCACCGCACCGCCGGCCGGGTAGGCTCGCCGGCCGCGGATCCGCCGGGCCCGGTCCGCCGGGCAGGAAAATTAAACCCGGCACGGCCGGGCCAGAGTTAGCCGGCACGGGTTGCTCAACACGGCACGGCCGGCGCCTGCATTTGGGGGCAGACGCCGGCCGTACCGGAAAACTGTCGCGGAAGGCCGCCTACGGGCGGGCCTTTTCGAACTCCGCTGACCCTGCGAACTCAACAGCCTCTTCGAACTCCACAGCCGCGAGGATTTCCTGGGTCCGCGGATTGAGCATGAAGGCCTCCTCGTCGTCCTCCAGCATGAGGAATTCGCCCTGTTCCGTGGTGAAGTGCCAGGCCAGGGTGGTTTCCCCGTTGTGCTCATAATTCGGATCGCCCATGGTGATCCGCACCAGGCTGTGGCCCGCGAGGGCGCACAGCTCGCGGATGATCTGCTCGAACTCCGGCGCGTCCAGGAGCGCCTCCTCGGCGGCTGCCGCCTGGCGCTCCGCGAGGTCGGAAAGCCGGGCCACCCGCCCGGCAATGTGGGCGTCGAGGTCGTCGTCGGAAAGGACCAGCAAGTCCTCCTGGCCGCGCAGCCACGCGGCATTCAGCGCAGCGATGTCCTCTGTTGCGAGGATCGACTCGAATTCCCCGTCCAGTTCTTCGATGCGCCGAACGGCGTCGGAGACCCCGTCGCCCGGTTCGTCTTCCTCTGTGCTTCCGGCGGCCCAGCCGCTGCCGCCATCGAGGTAGCTGTCGACGTCGGTGTCGCTCAGGGCGCCGAAGGCGGCCACCGTGCGGTTGAAGAGGTCCAAGTGCGCGGCGGCACCCATGGCCTCCAGGCCTTCCCGGACGTAGGGGTCGACTTCCTCGCGTTCGGGCGCGGTGAACACGTACTGCGCGAAGCCGCCGGCCAGCGCCTGCGTCAGGTAGAAGTCCACGTAGTAACTGCGCAGCGCAGCCGGGGAGATCTCTTCCGTGTCCAGCAACTCCTCGAACATGGCGTTGACCACGTTGACGTTCGCGTCGACAACGTCCTCGTTTCCGCCTTTGAGGCTTTCGGTGGTCAGCACGGTGGGGTAGCTGTGGGCGGACTGGATGGTGGGCTCACTGTGGGTCATGCGGAATCCTTACTGCTGGCGCTGCTGATACTCCGGACCTCTCCACGGTAGGGCCGTCGTCACGGCGGGCGGCCGAGCCCCGGTTGAACGTCAGGCGAAGTTTAAGCGGCGCTTGTGCTGGCGGCGGCGAAGTTCCGGGGTCCCGGCCGGCTCGGTAAGATGGATCAGATGACCACCTGCCGAAAGTAGCGCGCACATGCCATCCCATCCGGACGAGAGTGCGGCACTGGCAATACAGACTCCCGCGATCAACGACCGCTCCCTCGCGGCCGGGCTCGCCTACGCCATGGGGAGCCGCGTTTCCGGGATCTCCTTCGACGCCGCCACAGGCCTGCTGCTGGGCAAGGTGCGGGGCGGTTCCGACGTGCCCTATTCCACGACGGCGAAGCTGGTCCGGAAGGCAGGCGGCTGGAGCTGCACGGTGGGCGTCTGCAGCTGCCCGGTCCGCAAGGACTGCAAGCACGTGGCGGCCCTGCTCTTCGCGGCCGAAGACAACCCCGCCACCAGGATGCAGCTGCTGGCCCCCGCCGAGGGCACGCGGCTTTCCCGCCAAAGCCCGCCACCGGAAATGGCCGACTGGGAGCAGGCCCTTAGCCCCCTGATCGCCCACCCGGGGATCACGCCATCCGCCAACGGCACCCCCCTGGCGCTCCAGTTCGACGTCGAGGAACCCGCCCCGCACTTTTCCTACACGGGCCGCCGCGACCCGCTCCGCAGCGTCCGCCAGCTCAAGGCACGCCCCGTCATCATGGGCGCCAAGGGCAAGTGGATCCGCGGCGACGTCTCCTGGAGCACACTGAGCTACCTGAACTACCGGCGCGAATGCAACGAAGCGCACGTCGAGTGGATGCAGGAATTCCTCGCCTCGCACACCGCTGTGGCAAACCGCCAGCACTCCGGCACCGGACTGTGGCTGGGACTGAACACCTACGCCGGCAAGAACCTGTGGAGCCTGCTGTCCCAGGCCCAGAAAATCGGCGTCGCCCTGGTGCACAGCCGCGGCACTGAGCCGGTGCGGCTGGCCGAGCAGCCTGCCGCCGTCGGGCTGAACCTGGCGCGCATCGGCACCGGCGGGGACGACGGTGGTCTCGAGCTCGCGCCGACCATCACGGTCGAAGGTGAGGTGGTGGATCCGGCGTCGGTCGGGACCATCGGCCGCCCGGCGCACGGAATCTTCCTGGCGTCCGGCGGCGGCGCCCTGCCCGGTACCGCCCCCGCCGACCCCGTCATCACCCTCGCCCCGCTGGAAAGCGGTCTCAGCGAGGAACTGCTGACCTTCGTCACGGGCGGGACCACCCTGCACATCCCCGCACGGGACGAAAGCCGCTTCCTGACCGGGTTTTACCCCAAGCTCAAGCAAACCGCCCGGGTTACCGCCTCCGACGAGTCGGTGGAACTGCCCACGCTCGCCGTCCCCACCCTGTCCCTGCTGGCCAATTACGGGGCCGACCACCGGGTCCGGCTGCATTGGGAATGGCACTACACGTCCGGAAACCTCGTCACGGCGCAGCCGCTGTGGCGGCACCCGGGCGATCACGGCTACCGGGACGACCCGGCCGAGGCTCGCATCCTCGAGGCGGTCGGGCAGCCCTGGGACGTCGTGCCGGCCCTGGGCGAATCTGCGACCGGCGGCTGGGGCACGCCGCGCCTGGCTGCAACGGCAGAGCTGACCGGACTGGACACCCTCGCCTTCACCGAGGACGTGCTCCCCCGGCTCCGGGACCTCCCCGACGTCTCCGTGGATACCTCCGGCGAGATTGCGGACTACCGCGAAGCCGACGAAGCCCCGGTGGTGGCGATCTCCACAAAGGCGACGGACAGCCGCGACTGGTTCGATCTGGGCATCGTCATCACCCTGGAGGGCCAGCCGGTTTCCTTCGCGGCACTGTTTTCCGCCCTCGCCGCCGGCCAGACCCGCATGCTGCTCCCCAGCGGGGCGTACTTCGCGCTGGATCTGCCGGAGCTGCACCAGCTGCGGGCCCTGATCGACGAGGCCCGCTCCCTGCAGGACAACCCCGGCGACAAGGACGCCCCGTTGCAGATCAGCCGCTTCCAGGCCGGGCTGTGGGACGAGCTCGCACACCTGGGCATCGTGGATGAACAGGCCGCGGCGTGGCGCGAGTCCGTGGGCGGTCTGCTTGAAGGTGGCATCAAGGGCCTTCCGCTGCCCGGGTCGCTGAACGCCGAGCTGCGCCCGTACCAGCTGGAAGGCTTCAACTGGCTGAGCTTCCTGTACCGCCACGGCCTCGGCGGCGTGCTGGCCGACGACATGGGCCTGGGCAAGACCGTCCAGGCCCTCGCACTGATCTGCGCCGCAAAAGACGCCGCCGCAGGCGATGAAGCCGGGTCCGGGTCCGGGGCCGCCCCGTTCCTAGTCGTCGCCCCCACTTCCGTAGTGGGCAACTGGGAGGCGGAAACGGCACGGTTCGCGCCCGGGCTCAGCGTGCGCGCCATCGGCGAAACCTTCGCCAAGAGCGGCTCGCACCCGGCCGAGGCGATGGCCGGAGCGGACATCATCATCACCTCCTACGCCCTGTTCCGGATCGACTACGAGGCCTACGCCTCCCAGACCTGGGCCGGGCTGGTCCTGGACGAGGCGCAGTTCGTCAAGAACCACCAGTCCAAGGCCTACCAGTGCGCCCGCAAACTGCCCGCCGCCTTCAAACTCGCCATCACCGGCACGCCGCTGGAGAACAACCTGATGGAGTTCTGGGCACTGACCTCGATCGTGGCTCCCGGGCTCTTTTCCAGCCCCAAACGGTTCGCCGAGTATTACCAGAAGCCGGTGGAGAAGAACGGTGACAAGGGGCAGCTGGACAAGCTCCGGCGGCGTGTCCGGCCGCTCATGATGCGGCGCACCAAGGAACAGGTCATCAGTGACCTGCCGCCCAAGCAGGAACAGATCCTGGAAGTCGTGCTGAACCCGCGGCACCAGAAGGTCTACCAGACCCACCTGCAGCGGGAGCGCCAAAAGATCCTGGGCCTGATTGAGGACGTCAACAAGAACAGGTTCACCATCTTCCAGTCGCTGACCCTGCTCCGTCAGCTGAGCCTGGATCCCTCGCTGATCGATCCCTCCCTGTCCGGGGTGCGTTCCAGCAAGCTCGATGTCCTGTTCGAGCAGCTCGCGGACCTGGTGGCCGAAGGGCACCGGGCCCTGATCTTCAGCCAGTTCACCGGTTTCCTGGGCAAGGTCCGGGAGCGGCTGGTCGAGGAGAACATCGAGTTCTGCTACCTCGACGGCGGCACACGCAACCGCACCGACGTCGTGAACGAGTTCAAGAACGGCGCCGCGCCGGTATTCCTCATCAGCCTCAAGGCCGGCGGCTTCGGCCTGAACCTCACCGAGGCCGACTACGTGTTCCTGCTGGACCCGTGGTGGAACCCGGCATCGGAGGCCCAGGCCGTGGACCGGACCCACCGGATCGGCCAGGCCCGGAACGTCATGGTCTACCGGCTGGTCGCCAAGGACACGATCGAGGAGAAGGTCATGGCGCTCAAGGCGAAAAAATCCCAGCTCTTCGCCGACGTCATGGAAGGCGACGCGCTCACCGGCGGTGCCCTGACGGCGGAGGACCTGGCAGGGCTGTTCAACGACTGACGCTGACCAACCCGGAAGCAGCGCTTCAGCCGCGCTTCAACCCTGATTCGGCCAACCTGGGTCCGCCCGCAGCCGGGCCAGCAGCGTCGCGGCGATTAGCGCCGTCGTCATTTCCAGCGCGATGACTGCCAGCAGCGCCCCGGAACCCGACGGCGCCGCGCCGGCCCCTGCGGCCGCTGCGGCGGTTCCGTGGTGACTGTGGCCCGTGCCGCCGGCTCCCGTGCCGAGGAGCAGGACCGCGTGCACCGCGGTCATGGCCAGCGCCGCGGCCATCACCTGGCGAAGGGCCCTGAGCCTGCCGTGGCGCCAGATGTGCACGGCGCACGGCAGGCACACTGCCACCATGGCGAGCATGAGCACGTTCAGCCAGGTCCCGTGCTGGTTCCCGGCGGCCAGCCACAGATGCGCGAGGCACGACGCCGCGGTCACGGCGGCGCAGATCCGGGAATGTAAGACGACGCCGGCGGGGCCGGCCCGGCGGCCCAAGCTGGCTGCGACACTCACGGCGTCGGCCTAGCTGTGGCAGTGTGCGCCGGCGTCGCCATCGCCATGGCAGCCAGAGGACTGTTGAGCGTTGGCCGGCACGTCCAGCACGGGGCTGCGGTCGAAGAAGCCCTCGGGCCGGAGCTTGAAGCCGACCGTGTCCACCGGCATGATGGGCCAGTCCTCCGGACGCGGGAAGTGGGTCAGGCCGAAGGTGTGCCACACCACGATGTCCTGGCCGTCGATGTCGCGGTCCTGGGCAATGTAGGCCGGCAGGCCTGCTCCCCCGGCGTGCTGGTTGACGAAGTCGCCCGTGGGGTACCGCTCCTCCTCCGCGAACCGCGTGACCCACAGGTCCTTCGTGGCAAAGGCGGCGCGCCGGGCGATGGAGGACTCCGGGTCTGCCAGGAGAGTGGGCTGGCCCTGGGCATGCAGCTTGTAGCCCACGGGATCGCCCAAGCGGTTGCGTGATTCCGGGTTGGAAATGATCCAGGTCCGGCCGCTGCGCGCGTCGGCTTCCCGGACGGCTTCCGACTCGCGCGCCAGGACAGTCCGCTTCCGTGAGAACGCGTTGCCGCGTTCGTTGCCCTCGCCCATTCCCTGGCGGACCACATCCTCTTCCTCGACCCGGTTGGTGAGGCCGTCGACCGCCATGTCCAGCCGCGCGCTGAACAGGTGCTGGTGGTACGGGGCGCCCAGGCCCGGAGCCAGTTGGGAGATATTGGCCGAGCCGCCTTCGGGGTAGGCGGAGGTGAAGACCACGCCGGTGGCCTTGGCCTCGAACTCGATGGTGCCGTCGAGGTAGAGGTACCAGTAGAAGCCGTAGTCGTAGTTACCGATGGTGGTGAAGAACGAGATCACCAGGCGGCGGTTGCGGCGGGTGTAGTTGATGCCCGTCCAGAGGTCGCTGTGCTTGGCCAGGATCCCCCAGTCTTCCTCGTGCATGCAGATGCCGTTGCGGATCTCGCGGGGGTTGCCGAAGGCGTCGCTGATGACGGGGCTGAGGTAGGTGATCTCGCCGAGGCAGTCGCAGCCCAGTTCCAGGGAGTTGGCGTACTGGCCCACGAGGTATTCGCCGGTGTCGAAGTAGTTCTGCCACGACCGGATCGGCGACGGGTCCCCGTACGGGACCACCATTTCGGCGATCGATGCGCGGTTGATGATGGGCCGCAGGCGGTCGCCGTCCTGGAAGGCAAGGTTGTGCAGCACCACCCCCTCGCGGACGTCGAAGCCGACGTCGAGGCTCCATTTTTCCCATTCGACGTGGTTGCCGCCGGTGACCGTGAAGCTGGGCCCGTCCGGCTGCGTGATGTTGATGGGCTTCTGCGTGGTGCGCAGCGGGCCGGTGAGCTCCGGATCGGTGTAGTTGCCGTGCTCCGCGGGAATCGGGACGGCGCCGGTGTCCAGCACCTGCGTCACTTCCTGGCTCACGACGTCGACATAGGCCACGAGCCCGTCCACCGGGTGCGCCCAGGCGCTGTCCTCGGGGAAGTCCTGCACGAAGGCCAGGCCTCGCAGGATCCGCCGGCCCCTTTCCTCCGGGTACTCGAAGACGCCGGCGGACAGCGGGGCAACGCGGACCTTGCTGACGTCCAGACCGCGGCTGGCGAGGGCCTTGAGCCAGCGCTCGTCCGTGGCCAGGAGCTGTTCGACGACTTCGAATTCCTCCTCGAGCACCGGGAGCTCGCCGGTTGCCGCCGTGTCCAGCTCGACGGCGGAAACCACCGTGCCGCTGGAGACCGAAACGGTCACATCGGCCGGCCTTCCCCCTGCGGCATCGTGCAGGAAGACCCGGAACCGGCGGTCCTCACTTTCGGCCGGGGCGTTCCGGGCGGGGTCCAGCAGACCGAGGTACGCGATGCGCCGGGTCCCGCCCAGCAGTCCCGCGGCACGCAGGATGCCCTGGACCGCGGTGATTTCGGCGCCCGTGGCCAGGCTGTAGGGGCTGTAAGGGGTGCGGGTGTCAGTTTGTGCGGTCATCATGACGGCCTTCGTTCGGTGACCCTGGCGGGTCAGAACTTTATTTTCTATAGTTGTAGAGAATACGGAAATGTAAGCTGTGCCACAAGAGTCCGACGCAAAATATTTGGGGAGCTATCCGGTGCCAAAGATTGTCGACCACGACCAGCGGCGGCTTGAACTCGTCGACGCCACGTGGCGGATCATCGCCCGGCTCGGGATCGAAAGTGCCACCATGCGGGAAATTGCCCTCGAGGCAGGTTTCGCGAACGGCGCCCTCAAGCCCTACTTCCCTACCAAGGATGACCTGCTGACCTTCGCGTTCGGGCACGTCTTCAACCGCACCAACGAGCGCATCGCTGGAGTCACCGCCGGGCAGGCCGGGCTGGCGGCCCTGCGGTCGTTTTGCGTCGAGGTGCTGCCGCTGGATGAGGAGCGGATCAACGAGGCCCGGATTGTCATCCCGTTCTGGCAGAAGGCCATCAATGACCCCGGCAAGGCCCGGATCCACCGGGATTCGATGGAGCAGTGGCTTGCGGCGATGCGGCGGTACCTTGCCGAGGCGCGGCAGGCCGGCGCCGTCACCACCGCCGTCGACGACGCCGCCCTGGCCGGGCAGCTGCTTAACCTCCTTCTCGGCGCGCAGATTACGGCGGCACTCACCCCGGAAGGCCAAGTGGAACTCGGGCTGAACGAGCAGCTGGAAGGCTTCCTGACCCTGCTGGCCTGCTAGGCCCCAGACAATTTTTATTCGCCGAGCGTCGAAAATAGATGACATCGGCGGGCCGCGCCGCTACCCTGAAAGGACTGTGTCCCATGACACATTCCAAGAATTACGACGGCGTCAGGATCTTCGATGACTGCAGTTGCAACCCGCCCAGTGGCCAGCCCCGCCGGACAGGATGTCCTCACCAGCACAGCAGAATCTTTCGACCACTGGAGGCACCTGGTCGCGGAGTCCTTCGTTCCCCTGGCCGCCTCGAGCGCCGATGCGGACAACTTCCGCGGCCGCATGCGGGCCCGCAGGCTGGACCGTGTGGCACTCGTCGAGGTCTCCTCCTCGAGCCATGAGGTCCACCGCACGCCGGCGCTGATTGCGCAGTCCAACCAGCGCTATTTCAAGCTCAATCTCCAGCTGCAGGGCACCGGACTCCTGATCCAGGACAACCGCGAGGCAGTCCTGCATCCGGGGGATCTCTCCATCTATGACACCAGCCGCCCGTACACGCTTGCCTTCGAGGGCGACGCCCGGCTCATGGTGTTGATGTTTCCCTGGGACGCGCTGTCCCTGCCGCCGGACTGCATCGCGCAGCTTTCGGCGCTGCGGATGGCCGCCGACGGGGGCCTCGCCGCGATCGTCGGCCCCTTCATCGCCCATCTCGCGGAGAACCTGGAGGCGCTGAGCGGCCCCAGCGGATCGCGGCTGGCCACCAACGCCCTTGATCTCGTCTCCACGATGCTGCATTCGGAACTGGACATGTCCCCCGACCGTATGAGGCCCCAGGCCCTGTTGGCGGCATCCGTCCGCGAGTACATCGATGCCCACCTGGCCGATCCCATGCTGTCACCGGCGTCCATCGCGGCGGCCCATTTCATCTCCACCCGGCACCTGCACAACGTCTTCCATGAATCCGGGACCACCGTGGCGAGCTGGATCCGGACCCAGCGGCTGGAGGGGGCGCGCCGCGAACTGCGCGATCCGCTCCTGGCCGGAATGCCGGTCGGAGCCGTGGCCGCGCGCTGGGGCTTCCTGGATGCGGCCCATTTCAGCCGCTCCTTCCGTGATGCCTTCGGTGAGTCCCCCAGCGACTGGCGGCGCGGCGCCTAAGCCTGGCCTTCACCCCCCTGCCGAGAGCACCTGCCGTCGTCAGCACCGGCGCCAACGTCAGTTCGTGATCAGATCCGCGTGGTGAACTGCGGCGACGTTCGGGTGGGCCCGGAGCCGGTAGCGAAGAGCGTTGTCTCCGTAGGTTTCCAGGATCGGGCTGTTGGTCGGGTCAACGGACAGTCCGCGGGCCTTGGACTGAAACTCCGGGCTCACCGCAAGCTTCGGCATGGTCGCGTCCAGCGCAGGGTTGTAGAAGAACGGCAGAGAGATCCTGTCAGTGCCGCGCAGGGGCGAGATCACGCGGTGCAGAGTCGCCTTTAGATAGCCGTTTGTGGCCAGTTCGAGCATCTCGCCGATGTTGACCACGAATGTTCCGGGCACCTGAGGTGCGTCGATCCACTTCCCCTGATACTCGACCTGGAGTCCGCCCTTTCCGGGTTCGACCAGAAGGAGCGTCAGGACGCCGCCGTCGCGGTGGGACCCGACGCCCTGCTTGGGCTCCGGATTGGACTCCCCCGGATAACGTACAACCTTAAGCAGGGGAAAAGCCCGTGCGGCAAAAGCCACGTCGAAGGTGTCCTCGGGCGCTCCCAGGGACACGGCAAGCGCCCGCAGGAGAGCGAGGGAAATGGCGCTCAGCCGCTCGGTCCACTCAGAGACAATCGCCCGCATTTCGGGCAGTGCATCCGGCCATAGGTTGGCCCCCTCCAGGCGCCAGTAGTCAGCGACGCCGGCACCCGGCTCCACAGCGTCACGCTCGACGCCGATATCGATCTGCTCGCGCCAGTCCACCGCCCCGTCCGTGAGTTCGCCGCCGACGCGGGTGTAGCCGCGGAACTGCGGGCTGTGGACGTTCTCGACGGAGAGCTTCTGTTCCTCGGGCAGTTCGAAGAAGCGGCGTGCGACGTCGAGCATGTCGTCAACGAGCTTCTGCGGGATGCCATGGCCCGCCAGATAAAGGAACCCGACTTCATGCATGGCGTTACGCAGCTCGTCCCGAAACTGGGAGGCCTCCTCAGGCCCTGCATTCAATCGGGAGAAGTCCAGGACGGGCAATGATTCGAGTGACAATGCGGACTAGTCCTTTACAGCGAACTTGGCAAGCCGAAGCCTCTATTAGTTTCAATGTTACGGACGGAGCGACAGCGATGAGGATAAACGTGTCGAAATAAGACATCCGGAGCAGGACGGCGCCCTGGGCAGGGCCCGCCGTCAGGCAGTGACCCCTGCGCGCGCGGCCCTGCGCTCCACGGCAATTTCCACCAGCACACCGGCGGTAAACACAAGGGGTACGGTCAGCAGCAGGCCCACGGCCGTTTCGGCACTGCCGCCGATCAGAGCGGTGAAGTTGATGATGACGAGGGACAGGACCCAGCCAAGCAGCAGGGTGGCCAGCACCGGTGCCACCGCGGTCTGCCAGAGCTGGCCGGACACCCTTTCCCGCCGGAAGTAGGCGACGACGGCCAGCGAGCAGAGCATGTACAGCACCAGGAGCGCGGCCACGGCCAGCCCGCTGAACCAGGAAAAGAGGGTGAGGACAGGATCCAGGGACAGCACCGCGAACGGCGCCACGAGCAGGAAGGCGACCACGGTCTGGATCCGCGCAGCGACGGCGGGCGCCTTGTGCCGGTTGGTCCGGGCCACTCCGCGGGGCATCGACCCGCGCAGGGCCAGCGAATGGAGGTAGCGGTTGATGCCGTTGTGGAAGGCGATGATGCCGGCGAGCAGGGAGGTCACGAGCAGCATGCCGGTGACCGTTCCGGCCCACGGCCCGAACAGCTCCACCATCGGCGTCAGCACGAACGCGGTGGAATCGCCCGATTCGAGAGCCGCGCCCGCGGCGTCGATGACATGCGAGGGTCCGTAGTAGCTGACCAGCATCCAAGATATGAAGGAGAAGAAGACCGCGATGACGACTACCGAAAGGTACGTGGCCCGGGCGACGGTGCGGTGGGCGTCCTTGGCCTCGGCCGAGTAGATGGCCGTTGATTCGAAGCCGAACATGGAGGCGACGGCGAACATGATGGCAACGCCCGGGGCGCCTGCGCCGATCGCCGCGGGAGAGAAGGACGCCGCCAGGCTGATCCCCTCCGGCCCGCCGCCCCGCAACAGCACGGTGAAGCCGAACATGAGCAGGATGGCGACCTCCAGGCCCACGAGCACCGCCAGGACCCGCGCCCCGAGTTCGATGTTGAGGGAGCCCAGCACCTGCACGCCCGCCATGGTGATGGCGGCCAGAAGCCACCAAGGGACCACGATCCCGGCAGATCCGAGGAGGCCCGAGAACGCCGCGCCGTACAGCCCATACATCGCGGCCTGGACCGTGCTGTACGCGAGGAGCGCGAGCCACGCCGCTCCCGCGCCGACCTTCCGTCCGAAGGCGGCGGTGACATAGGCGTAGAAGGCGCCGTTGGCCTGGATCTTCCGGCTCATGGCCACGAAGCCGACCGCGAAGATCACGATGACGATGCCCACCACCAGATACGCGCCGGGGGCGCCGGCGCCGTTGCCGAGCGCTGCGGCCAGGGGTGATGCCCCGACGATTCCGGTCAACGGCGCCTGGGCTGACAAAACAAAGAAGAGTATGCCCATGACGCCGACGCTGCCGGCACGCAGCGCGGTGGAGTGCTCCGTGCGGTGGCTGGATTCTGCGGTCCGGGAATCTGAATTTGAAATACTCATCGGATCCTTCTTAACGGTCATGAGTCTGGGAGATGGGGTGCGTTGCACCGTGAAATCCAGCATGGCAGGTGGCGCCCGTCACGCTTTTGTCGATTAGCGACCGGTTGTTGTTCCTGAGCGTAGTCAGCACCAGGCCCTGCGCCGGCCGCACGGCGGGCCGGACGGCTTCGGGTCCGCAGCCTCAGGAAATAGCTTTCGGTGTTCCGTTCGCTCCCGCACAACAGCTCTTCGCGGATAGACAAGCCCCTCGGCCCCTCGCCGGAGCACGCTTGAAACAGCACTCTTAGGCCGCACCGGCCGCGTTCTCTGACCTACTCGATGTGGAGTACCCCCATGGAAACCTACGACGCCCTGCTCGCCTCGATCACCCCGGTGTCCGGGGAAACCCGCACGATCTGTGACCCTGCCACCGGACAGCCGGTCGGCGAAGCACCGGTCCACACCGTTCAGGACCTCGAAGCCGCCATCTCCGCCGCAGCCGCCGCGCAGCCGGCCTGGGCTGCACTGGGCCACGACGCCCGGTCCGCCGCGCTGCTCAAGGCCGCCGACGCCGTCGAACGCTCCGCCGAGGAACTCGCCCGCCTGCTCTCCCGCGAGCAGGGCAAACCGCTGAACGGCCCGAACGCCCGCTTTGAGGTCGGCGCCTGCGCCGCCTGGCTCCGCGTCGCCGCCGGCACGCCCCTGGACCCAGAAACCGTGGTGGACGACGGCGAAACCCGCGCCGAACTGCACTACCGGCCCATCGGCGTCGTCGGCGCGATCGGCCCCTGGAACTGGCCCATGATGATCACCGTCTGGCAGCTCGCCCCAGCCCTGCGCATGGGCAACGCCGTCGTCATCAAGCCGTCCGAATACACCCCGCTGTCCGTCCTTGCCCTCGTCGAAATCCTCAACCAGGAACTCCCCGAAGGCCTCCTCACGGCGGTCTCCGGCGGCCGCGACGTCGGCGAGGCCCTGGCCGGACACCCCGCGGTCGGCAAGATCATGTTCACCGGCTCCACCGCCACCGGCAAGGCCATCATCAAATCCTCCGCCGACACCGTCAAGCGCCTCACCCTGGAGCTCGGCGGCAACGACGCCGGCATCGTCCTGCCCGACGCCGACCCCAAGGCGATCGCCGAGGGCCTGTTCTGGGGCGCCTTCATCAACACCGGCCAGACCTGCGCGGCGCTCAAGCGCCTCTACGTCCACGACGCCGTTTACGACGCCGTCTGCGAGGAACTCGCCAGCGTGGCCCGTGCCATGCCCATGGGCAACGGACTCGACGAGGCCAACGTCCTGGGCCCGCTGCAGAACCGCCAGCAGTTCGATATCGTCGCCAGGCTCGTCGAGGCAGCCCGCGACTCCGGCGCCAGGATCCTGCTCGGCGGCAACCCGGAGAACGACCAGCCCGGGAACTTCTACCCCACCACCCTCGTCGCGGACATCGCCAACAGCAACCCGCTGGTCGCCGAGGAGCAGTTCGGCCCCGCCCTGCCGATCATCCGCTACGGCACCGTGGACGAGGCCATCGCCATGGCCAACGCCGTCGACGTCGGACTCGGCGCCTCGGTCTGGTCCTCCGACCCCGCCGAAGCCCGCAAGGTGGCGGCCCGGCTCGAGGCCGGCACCGTCTGGATCAACAAGCACGGGGCCGTGGACCCCCGCATCCCGTTCGGTGGCGCGAAGCAATCCGGCTACGGACTCGAATTCGGTGTCGAAGGCCTCAAGGCCCTCGGCGTTCCGCAGGTCATCAACGGCTGACGCTGCGCTTTGCAGGGGCCATCAGCGCAGCGCCTGCGGCACGGGTTCGTGCCGCAGGTAGCTGCGCCGGAACCGGCCGCTGCCGGCGGTCAGGGCCCGCAACTCCACCGCGTACCGCAACAGTTCCTGGTCCGGCACCTCGGCGCTGATCTCGGTGCCGTCGGCGCCGGCGGAGGTGGTTCCGGTCAGGCGTGCCCGCCGGGAGGACAAGTCGCTCATCACGGCGCCCACATGGTCCTCCGAAACGCTGATGGTCACGGACGAGACCGGCTCCAGGAACTGGATGCGGGTTGCCCCGGCCGCCTCCCGGAGGGCCAGCGCCCCGGCCGCCTGGAAGGCCGCATCGGAGGAATCCACGCTGTGCGTCTTGCCGCCGATCAGCGTTACCTTGATATCCACTACCGGGAACCCGGCCGAGACGCCTTTCTGCATCTGGGCCCGCACGCCCTTTTCCACCGAGGTAATGAACGGCCCGGGAATCACGCCGCCAACGGTCTTGTCGACAAACTCGAACCCGCCGCCGCGGTCAAGCGGTTCCACCTCGATGTCGCACACCGCGTACTGGCCGTGGCCGCCGGATTGTTTGACATAGCGCCCGTGTCCGGCGGCCGGCGCGGCAAACGTCTCCCGCAGCGGCGTGATGACCGGGACGCTCTGCAGGTTCACCCCTTGGTCCCGCAGCCTGCCCAGGACGACGTCGGCGTGCGCCTCGCCCATGCACCACAGGATCAGCTGGTGGGTTTCGGAGTTGCGTTCCACCCGCAGCGTCGGGTCCCCGGCAGTGACCTTCCCCAGGTTCCTGGCCAGGGCGTCCTCGTCGCCGTGCGTGGCGGCTTCGATGGCGACCGGCATGAGCGGGTCCGGCATGTCCCAGGCGGCCACCAGCAGCGGCAGCTCCTTGGCCGAAATCGTGTCGCCGGTCTCGGCGGTGCCCAGCTTGGTCAGCGCGCAGATATCCCCCGCGACGCAGAACGGCACTGGCCGCAGTCCTGATCCCAGTGGCGAGTACAGGTGGGTGACCCGCTCGTCGCTGTCGTGGTCCTCGTGGCCGCGGTCGGCCATTCCGCGGCCGCCCACATGGATGGCGGCGTCCTCCCGCACCACGCCGGAGAAAACGCGCACCAGGCAGACGCGGCCAAGGAACGGGTCGATCGTCGTACGGACCACTTCACCGAGCAGCGGACCGTCGGGGTCGCAGCCGAGCGCGCCGGCGGGCACCCCGTCGAGGTCGGTCGCTGCGGGGACGCCGCGCTCCGCCGGCGTCGGAAACGCACGCACCAGGACCTCGAGCAGTTCCGCCAGGCCGAGCCCGGACTCCGCCGACGCCGGCAGCACCGGGTGGAAGGACCCGCGGGCCACGGCCGTCTCAAGATCGGTGACCAGGACGTCGGGGGCGATTTCCTCGCCTCCGAGGTAGCGGTCCATGAGCGTCTCGTCTTCGCTCTCGGCAATGATCCCTTCGATCAGCGCGCCCCGTGCGGACTCCGCGGCGGCGAGTTCGACGCCGGTCGCGGCCCGGGTGGCCGGCGTCGGTTCCGCATCACTGTAGTCGGAGACCGTGCCGGTCAGCAGTCCCAGCAGCCCGGTGACTGGACCGTCCGCGGGGACCGGCAGGTAGAGCGGAAGGATGGAGTCGCCGAATGCCAGGCGGCAGCGGGCGATGGCGGCGTCGAAGTCCGCGCGCGGATGGTCCAGGCGGCTGATGACCACGGCCCGCGGCATCCCGAGCCGCTGGCACTCGCTCCAAAGCGCCGTGGTCGCTGCGTCGACATCGTCGGTGGCCGAGACGACGAACAGCACCGCATCCGCCGCCCGGAGCCCTGCCCTCAGCTCGCCGATGAAATCCGTATAGCCCGGAGTGTCCAGCAGGTTGACCTTGATGTCCCCCACCATCACCGGCACCACCGCGAGCGCCACGGAGCGCTGCTGCGCGATGGCGGAAGGATCCGAGTCGCTCACCGTAGTGCCCTCGGCGATCGAGCCCTTGCGGGTGATGGCTCCGGTGGCGACAAGCAGTGCCTCGGTGAGCATCGTCTTTCCGGAACCGGAATGCCCCACGAGTGCCACATTGCGGACCTTGTCCGGCTGTTCCGGCGGCGCGACGCCGTTGGCGTCTGCCCGCCGGAGGTCAGACGTACCCCGGACCGGTCCCCTTGACGGCGTCTTGGCGCCTTTCGACGGCATGAGAACCTCCCGGCGTCGCATCCACTCGTGCCCTGCAGGGCCTTGTGTTAAGGATTGGACACCCTGGGACGCCCGGACAGCAAGGTCTTTTTCAGGCCGTGGCTTTTCAGGCCGTGGCTTTTCAGGCCGTGGCCGGAGCAACCAGGGACCCGGAGGCTGCCCGGTCCCGGAGCCAACGGCCCAGGGCCTTGCCTTTGCCCGTCCACCAGCTGTCCTCGTCGCTGCCATGGTGCCACCTGAAGATCACGGCGACCATGACGAACACTCCAGCGGCAACCTCGGGCCAAGAGCCGGAGGCGGCATCGAGGAGCACGCTGAACGCCATGACCACGATGGAAGGCAGTGCAAGTGTCCGGAACCACGTGTTGGCGACGAACCGGCTGCGGGATCGCGGCACGGAGACCGCGCGGACGAAGTCGAAGCACAGGCAGACAACCACCAGGGCCTGCCCCAGGGACATCAGGATGTGCCCCGGCAGGGAACCGGCAAACAGGACGGCCGCCTGGAGCCCCGGGCTCACGGCGTGCCCGTCAACGCAGCTGGCCGCAGCCGGGACCCGCCCCGAAGGGGCGAATCAAACCTGGGCAAATCACACCTGGACGGATCAAACTCGGTTGAATCATGCATGCGATGCCCCCCGGCGTCTACGCTGCTCCTGCGCTGGCTCCGCGCCCGGGCTTCCCGCAGGAGCTGTAGGCGTGTCATGCCAGCCTTTTCTGACACTCCAATTCAACGCGCGGAATGGGCATGAAGTCACGCAAATCAGGTACCCGACTATCGGATGGTCGGGTACCTGATTGCGTTCCGGTGTACTCGGTTTGCTCCTGCCGCTACTTGCCCCGGCATTGGGACGTAACCGAAAAACGTGATGGTTGACACATTCCCCGTGACCGTGTCATCGCCGTCCTGCTCACCAGGGAAACCTGGGGAAACCGCGAGATGAGTCCTAGCCCATGCCCCTCGGCCGCCACACCACCAGCGCCTGCGACCGCGCCTGCGGACGCTTGCCGCGGGCCAGGCTGACGACGTCGCCGGCAGTTCCTGCGGCGAAAATCCGCGAATCGGCCCCTTGACGGCGCCGGCCCAGTTCCTCAGTCAGTTCTCCGACCCGGCGCTGCAGGGCGGCCACCTGGTTCTCCAGCTGCAGGATCCGCTTGATGCCCTCCAGCGAGACCCCCTCCTGGGAGAGCCGCTGGACCTCGCGGAGCATATTCACATCCCGCTGCGAGTAACGCCGCGACTTGCCCGGGGCGCGGCTGGGCGAGACGATGCCCAGCCGGTCGTACTGGCGCAGCGTCTGCGGGTGCATGTCCGCCAGTTCCGCGGCAACGGAGATGACGAAGATCGGCTGGTCGAAGTCGATGGCCATGGCTGGATCCCGTTCCTAGAGCCGGGCCTTGGCTGCCAGGCCCGCGCGGACGTCCTCATTGGCGGTGGCCGCGGCGAAGGCCTTCACGGCCTCCTCCGCTTCCTTGTTCAGCTTCCGCGGAACAGCGACGTCGATCGTCACCAGCAGATCGCCGGTGGCTTTGGCGTGCTTGACGCCGCGGCCCTTGACGCGCAGGGTCCTGCCCGAGGGCGTCCCTGCCGGAACCCTGACCTTGACCGTGTCGCCGTCGACCGTCGGAACCTCGATGTCTGCGCCCAGGGCCGCCTCCGGGAAGGAGACCGGGACGTGGATCCGGAGGTTGTCGCCGTCGCGGACGTAGAATTCGTGCGGCTTTACCGAAACGGTGACCATGAGGTCGCCGTTGCCGGCGGGGGCGTACTGCCCCTTGCCGCGGACGCGGACCTTTTGTCCGTCCTTGATGCCGGCCGGGATGCGGACGTCGATGACCTCACCGTCCGGTTCACGCAGGCCGATCGTGGTGCCGCGGATGGACCCGCCGAATGAGATCGAGGTCGACGCGGTGCGGTCCGAGCCCTTCTGCGGAGCCCGCTGGAAGGACTGGCCCCCGCCGCCGAATCCGCCGCCGCCGAAGAGATCTGCGAACTCGGGCGGAATGCCGCCGGCCGTGCTGTAGCCGCCGGAGTGGCGGCCTCCGCCGCCGGTAAAGAGCCCGCCGAAGAGGTCCTCGAAGCCAGCTCCGCCGCTGGCCCCGCCGCTTCCGCCAGGGGCAAAGCGTGCGCCGCCGCCCATGGCCCGGATGGCGTCGTACTGCTGGCGCTCATCGGGGTCCGAGAGCACGGAATAGGCCTCGGAGATGTCCTTGAACTTCTTCTCCGACGCGACGTTCCCCGCGTTGGTGTCCGGGTGGTGCTGCCGGGCAAGTTTGCGGTAAGCCTTCTTGATGTCGGCGTCGGAAGCGTCCTTGGCGACACCAAGGATCTTGTAGAAGTCCTTGTCCACCCAGTCCTGGCTAGCCAATGGCGTTTCCTTTCAAAGTCTGTATTGCGTTCGAGCTCCGCTGGATAGGGGGCCGTGCCCGCTTCGCGGTGCCCGCCACGCCGCGGCCCCCTATCGAGCTGCGCTGCGTTCATCTCACCTTAGGCGAGACAACCGCTGAGCGGAGCGAGACAAGGGGCCCGGGAGTGGCATCGGGCCTATCGGAGCGTGGCGGCTTGGGTCCGCAGGACCCTAAGCCGCCACGCGTAGGGGCGGGGCCCCTTGTCTCGCTTCGCGATAGGTGACTACGCCGGTACCGCCACGATCACCTGGGCCGCGCGGAGGACGCGGTCGCCGGACTTGTAGCCCGAGCGCAGCACCTGGCTGACGGTGTCGATTTCGATATCCGTGCCGGGCTGCTGGATGAGGGCCTCGTGGATGGTCGGATCGAACTCCACGCCGGTCTCATCGATGCGGACCAGCCCGTACGTCTTCAGCGCAGCCTCCAGTTTGGCGGCGATCGCGGCGAAAGGGCCGTCCGCGAGGTCGCCGTGCTGGCGGGCGGCGTCGACGTCGTCCAGTACCGGCAGCAGCGCGTTCAGGACGCCGATGACGGCCATCTCGCCCGCCACGGCCCGGTCGCGCTCGACCCGCTTGCGGTAGTTGACGTACTCGGCCTGCAGGCGGCGGAGGTCATTCCTGAGCTCCTCCGCCTCGGCAGCGGGCGCGCCCTGGGCCACAGATTCCGCGGCGGGCACCTCAACACTGTTGAGGATGTCCTCCGCCTGGGACAGTGCGTCCCCGGAGTCTGCCGCGGCAGCTGCGTGCTCCTGGCCGGGGTGGCGGGCCTGGCCGGTCTTCGGATCAACCTTGCGGTTGTCGTGGATCACCGGCTTCTGCGGCTCGTTCTCCTGCTGTTCCGCGTCGCGCCGGCTCTCGGAAGAACCGTGCTCTTCTTCGTTACCGTGATGCGGCATGATTACTTCTTCTCGTCTTCGTCAACGATTTCGGCGTCGACGATGTCCTCGTCGGAGCCGGCTGCCGGCTCGCCTGCGGGGGCACCCTGCGCACCGGCGTGGCCGTCGGGGGAACCGGCCTGGGCGTAGATGGCTTCGCCGAGCTTGGTCTGGGAAGCCTGCAGCTTCTCGAACGCGGTCTTCACGGCGGCGTCATCGGTGCCTTCGAGGGCCTTCTTGAGGGCGTCGACGTCGGCCTTGACCTCGGTCTTGACCTCTTCGGGCAGCTTGTCGGCGTTGTCGGCGATCAGCTTGTCCACGGAGTAGGCGAGCTGCTCGGCCGTGTTGCGGGTGTCGGTTGCCTCGCGGCGGGCCTTGTCCTCGGCTGCGTGCTCTTCGGCGTCGTGGACCATGCGGTCGATGTCTTCCTTGGACAGCGCGGTGCCGCCGGTGATGGTCATGGACTGTTCCTTGCCGGTGCCCTTGTCCTTCGCCGAAACGTGCACGATGCCGTTGGCGTCGATGTCGAAGGTGACCTCGACCTGCGGAACGCCGCGGGGGGCCGGCGCGATGCCGGTCAGCTCGAACGTGCCCAGCGGCTTGTTGTCGCGGGTGAACTCACGCTCGCCCTGGAAGACCTGGATGGCCACGGACGGCTGGTTGTCATCCGCGGTGGTGAAGGTTTCGCTCCGCTTGGTCGGGATGGCGGTGTTGCGCTCGATCAGGTGCGTCATGATGCCGCCCTTGGTTTCGATGCCAAGGGACAACGGGGTGACGTCGATCAGCAGCACGTCCTTGCGCTCGCCCTTGAGGACACCGGCCTGCAGGGCGGCGCCGACGGCGACGACCTCATCGGGGTTGACGCCCTTGTTGGGCTCCTTGCCGCCGGCCAGTTCCTTGACGAGGTCGTAGACGGCCGGCATGCGGGTGGAGCCGCCGACGAGCACGATGTGGTCGATCTCGGAGAGCTTGATGCCGGCTTCCTTGATGACGTCCTGGAACGGCTTCTTGGTGCGGTCCAGCAGGTCCTTGGTGAGGTCTTGGAACTTGGCGCGGGTCAGCTGCTCGTCCAGGTGGACCGGGCCGTCGGGGGTGACGGACAGGTACTGGAGGGAAACGTTGGTGCTGGAGGAGGAGGAGAGTTCCTTCTTGGCCTGCTCCGCGGCTTCACGGAGACGCTGCAGGGCAATCTTGTCCTTCGTGAGGTCGATGCCCTTGACCTTGAGCTGGTTCAGCAGATATTCCACGACGCGCTGGTCCCAGTCGTCGCCGCCGAGGTGGTTGTCACCGGCGGTGGCGCGGACCTGGATGGTGGAGAAGTTGTCCTCATCCTTGCCGACCTCCAGGAGGGAGACGTCGAAGGTTCCGCCGCCGAGGTCGAAGACCAGGATGAGTTCGTCTTCCTTGCCCTTGTCCAGGCCGTAGGCCAGGGCGGCCGCGGTGGGCTCGTTGACGATGCGCAGGACGTTCAGGCCGGCGATTTCTCCGGCCTCCTTGGTGGCCTGGCGCTGGGCGTCGTTGAAGTAGGCCGGCACGGTGACGACGGCGTCGGTGACCTTTTCACCGAGGTAGGACTCGGCGTCGTTCTTAAGCTTCATGAGGATACGGGCGGAAATTTCCTGCGCCGTGTACTTCTTGTCGTCAATGGCGACGGTCCAGTCAGTGCCCATGTGGCGCTTGACGGAGGCGATGGTGCGGTCAATGTTGTTGACGGCTTGGCGCTTGGCGATCTCGCCGACCAGGACCTCGCCGGACTTGGAGAAGGCAACAACCGACGGCGTGGTGCGGCCACCCTCGGCGTTGGCAATGACGGTGGGCTCGCCACCTTCGAGAACGGAGACGACGGAGTTAGTGGTTCCGAGGTCAATACCTACTGCACGTGACATGGATTGTTTCCTTACTTCCTTGGAATCTTGCGGAGATGGCCGCGGACCCGCAGTGGCTCCAACCGCAAGGGCTCTAACCGCAGTGGGTCCGACCGTTATTGAGCGATCTACACTCAACTTTACCCAGAGGGGGACATAAGTCAATTTAAAGTTGAGCGAAGTCGACTCAACTTTGCTTTCCCGCTTCGCCCGCGGCAGCTCCTCGCCGCCTAAATTCCCCTCAATCCAGCCCTTCCGGCGCGTCCCGGGCGGCGTTTCGCCCTGCGCGAACCTGCCCGCTGGGCGCAGGGGCGCAGACCTGGGCAGGGGACCAGCCGGCGCCCGCGCCGGCTGGTCCCGCCAGCTTTGATCCCGTTAGTTGTCGCCCCGAGCCGCGTCGCCGTCGGCAGGTTCTCCTGTTGCCGGCCGGGCGGATCGCTCGGGACGGGACATACCGGCGCTCCCGTAGTCACCCTCGGGGTATTCACCTTCCTCGGCGACGCCGGCGGGCTCACCGGAGACCCCGCCCTCGCCGTAGTCGCCCTCGGGATAGTCGCCTTCCACGTCGCCGACGACGGCGGCTCCGGCCACGCCGGCCTCGCCGTAGTCCCCCGCGGCGTACTCCCCCTCGACGGCGGTGGGCGGGACTTGGCCTGCCGTGCCGGCGGAGCCGTAGTCGCCCTCAACGTATTGCCCCTCAGGTGCCGCGGCCTCTGCCTCATCTTCCGCGGGACCGGTATCGACGTTCCGCGGCGCCGCTTTTCCGGGGACATTCTCTTCAGGCGTGTTCTCTGCAGGCCTGTTCTCTTCAGGCCTGGTCTCTTCAGACATGGATGGATCCTTCCTGGACGCATCTGGCGCGCCCGTGCGGGCGCAGGGGCAGTCTATCGAGCGCCACGGCAAGGCAACAGGGGAACCTGGTTTACCGGGCAGCGCCGGCCGCCGGCAGACCCGCGACGTCGGCCAGCACCGCGAGGTGGTGGCCGAAGAGCTCCTCCCGGGCTGTGAACGTGTCTGGGCCATACTGGCCGAAAACCTCGAAACTGACGGCACCGAAGAGCGAGGTCCAGGCCAGTGCACCGCCGGCCAGGAGGTCATCCGGCACCGCCAGGCCGAACTCGGCGCGGATTTTCGCCAGGTCCCCCGCCAGCCCGGCGGCCACGGCAGGACCCCGCTGGCCGGTCACGGCGAGCCGCCCGGCCCGGAAGGCGCCGTCGAGGATTCCCATGAGGGCAGTAATCACCCTCGTCCCGGGGCCGGTGGTCCGCCCCGCCGGAGCCTGGTAACCGGGCACCGGACTGCCGAAGAGCAGGGCGTAGCGGGAGGGCTCGTGCAGCGCCCAGTCCCGCACCGCGCGGCCCAGCGCCGTGAAGCGCCCGCCGAAGTCATCCTCCGGCACTGCCCCGACGGCGGCATCCACCGCATCGCCAAGTTCGTTGTACGCATCAATCAGCAGAAGGGTCAGCAGCTCATCGCGGCTCTCCACGTAGCGGTAGACCGCCGAAGAGACAACCCCGAGATCACGGGCCACGGCGCGGAGGGACAGCGCGGCGGCCCCGTGCAGCGCCAGATGCTCCCGGCCCAGCCGGACGATATCGGCCACCGTCTGGGCGCGGGCACGCTCGCGCGGGGTGCGCAGCCGCGCCGCCGCCGGGGCCGCTCCGGCCGCTCCGGCCGGGCCTGCCGCAACGCCGACGTCTATCGCGCCCGCAATCCTGTCCTCTGGCATGAGTCCAGCATTCCACATCCAAGAGCACTGTCAACAAATGTGAGCACCGCTCTTGACTTGCCGGCCACGGCGGCGCATCCTGAATGGGAGAGCACTGCTCTCGTTATTTCAAAAGGAGATCGGAATGTCCCAACCTGCAGCCTCCGGACACCAACCGTCCAGGCTCTATGTCGTCACAGGGGCCGGCCCGGTGGGCTGGACCGTCGCCGAACAGTTGGCAGCGGCGGGCCACCGGGTGCGCCTCCTGACGAGGTCCGGCAGCGGACCCGCCCACCCGCTGGTGGAACGAGTGTCGATCGACGTGTCCGAGCCCGCCCGGCTCGGCGAGGCCGTCCAGGGCGCCGCGGCCGTTTTTCACTGCATCCACGGCTCGCGCTACAACGCCGAGGTGTGGGCCAGGGAACTGCCGGCCGCCGAGCTGAATGTGCTCGCCGCGGCGGGCGCTGCGGGCGCCGTCGTGGTCTTCCCGGAAAGCCTGTACTCCTACAGCACCCCGGAAAACATCATGACCGAGGACAGCCCCCGGCAGGCGCAGGGCGGCAAGCGCGGAGTCCGGACCGCACTGCTCGCGGCCCGGGCGGCCTCCCCCACCGCCACCGTGAGCATGGTGGCCGGCGATTTCTTCGGGCCGCGGGTCCGCAACTCGCACGCCGGCGAGCGCATGGTCCGGCCCGTCGCGGCCGGCAAGCCAATGCAGGTGATCGGGCGGGCGGACCGGCCGCATTCCTTCACGTACGTCCCGGACCTCGCGGCCGCCATGATTGCGGCGGCTGGCAGGCCTCAGGTGTGGAACCGGGTATGGCATGCGCCCACCGGACCTGCACTGACCCAGCGCGAGATCGCGGGGGCATTCGCCAAGGCGGCCGGCGCCCGGGCACCGCGTGTCACCGGCGTTCCCGGGTGGGCGGTGAGGGCAATGGGAGTGTTTTCTCCGGATATGCGGGACCTGGCCGAGACCCTGTACCAGTTCGAGCACCCCTTCGTCATGGATTCCACGGCGAGCCAGGCCGCGCTGGGGCTGACACCGACCCCGCTGCACGAGGCAGCCGCCGCCACCGTCGCCTGGTGGGGGGACCAGGGACAGTGACGGCGGCTGCGGTTTTCGGTTCCGCCTAGCGGACCCCGGCCTCCTCGTTTTCAGCCGGATCTGCCTTCGGATTTTCGGCGGACAGCGTGGCCCGGGCGCCGTCGCGGGCCACAGCCCCGCTCCCTGGCCGGCCGAGCTTGCCGGGCCACCAAAGCCGCGGGCCGATGTCGTAGGCCAGCGCGGGCACCAGCAGGGAGCGGACCAGCACCGTGTCCAGCAGGACGCCGAACGCGACGATGAAGGCGAGCTGGACCAGGAACATGATCGGGATGACGCCGAGGGCCGCGAAGGTGGCCGCCAGGACCACCCCGGCAGAGGTGATGACCCCGCCTGTCACTACGAGGCCGCGCAGGATGCCGGCCCGGGTGCCGTGCTTGAGGGATTCCTCCCGGACCCGGCTCATCAGGAAGATGTTGTAGTCGACGCCCAGTGCCACGAGGAAGACGAAGCCGAACAGGGGCACCGTCGCGTCCGCGCCCGGGAAGCCGAAGACATTGTTGAACACGAAGGCGGAGACGCCCATCGCCGCGGCATAGGACAGGACCACGGAGGCGACCAGCAGGACCGGCGCGAGCACCGAGCGCAGCAGCAGCATGAGGATGACCAGGATGACGCCCAGGACCACCGGGATGATGGTGACGAGGTCGCGCTGGGCAGTGGTGTTGGTATCCAGCGCCGTGGCCGTCACACCGCCGACCAGCACACCGCTGTCTATCTTCTTCAGGTCCTGGCGGAGCGACACCACGGCGTTTTCGGCCTCGGCGGAGTCCGCGGCGTGGTTCAGCGTCGCGTTGATCAGGACCTTCCCGTCCCTGATTGCGGGGGCAGCCGGCGCGCCCGGGGCGCCGGTGATGACCGGGGCGCCGCCTTCGGCCAGCAGATAGGCGTCTCCGACGCCGTCGCTGGTCTGCAGCTTCGCCAGAACGTCCTGGGCGTTTGCCTCGTCGGCCACGATCACCGCGGGGCTGCCGGACCCGGCGTCGAAGTGCCGGCCCAGGGCATCCTGCCCGTCGACGGCATTGGAGGAGGTGAGGATGACGTCGGTCTGGGCGACGCCGTTGGCTTTAAGCTGCAGGAGGCCGGTAGCGGCTACCAGGAGCAGCAGCACCGAGGCGACCCAGACCGTGCGCGGCCGGCGGGATACGAGCGAACCGGTGGCCCGCCAGAGTCCCTTCTGGCCCTCGAGGCCGGTGACCAGTTCCGGTTCCCGATCGGTTTCCGGGAGCAGTTTGGGCCGGAACGGCCAGAACGCTGCCCGGCCCAGCAGTGCCATCAGGGCCGGCAGCAGGGTCAGGGCGGCGAAGAGCGCGCAGAGGATGCCCGCCGCCGCCACCGGGCCGAGGGCCTTGTTGGAGTTGAGGTCGGAGAACAGCAGGCAGAGCAGCGCGATGATTACGGTGGCGCCGGAGGCCAGGATCGGTTCCCAGGCCGCCTTCCATGCGGTGACGGCGGCGGCCGTCCGGTTGGTGGTGTGGGTCAGGGCTTCGCGGAACCGGGCCACATACAGCAGGGCGTAGTCGGTGGCTGCGCCGATCACCAGGATGGACAGGATGCCCTGGCTCTGGCCGTTCAATTGGATCCAGCCGGCCTTAGCCATGCCAAACACCAGCAGGATCGCGGCGCACAGCGCGAAGACCGACGTGAACAGCACCATGACGGGCAGCAGCAGGGAACGGTAGACAATCAGCAGGATCAGGAACACGGCGCCCAGGGCCACGAGCAGCAGGATGCCGTCAATGCCGGCAAAGGCACTCACAAGGTCCGCGGTGAGGCCGGCCGGTCCGGTGACGAATGTCTGCATTCCGGCCGGCGCGGACGCCCGGACCTCGTTGCGCAGTTCCTTGACGACTGTTTTCACTTCCGCCGAGGAAGCAATGGGCACCACGAACTGGACTGCCTTGGCGTCCTCGGAAGGGATGGGACCGATAACCGTGCTCCCGGCCTGCAGGGCCTCTAGCTTGCCCTTGAGGGCCGCGGTCTCGCGGAGCTGGGCCGGGGTGAAGGCGGAGTCGCTCTCAACCACGATCACTGCCGGGATCTCCTTGGAGTCCCTGAACTTTGCCTGCCAGTCCGCAGCCTCGGTGGCCTCGGCCCCGGCGGGAAGGAACGATGCCTGGTCATTTGATGACACCTCGCTCAGGCGGCCGAATGTAGGGCCGCCGACGCCGGCGATCGCCAGCCAGGCCAGGACGAGCACTGCGGGGACCAGCCAGCGCAGCCAGAACGGGACACGGGTCGCCGCGGACGAAGTCGTTTTCATGTTTCCTTCCAGGGTGCGCCTCGGAGTGGGAGCAGAGATCAACTCCATAGTAGACTATCTCCATCATGGAGATAACCCATTTGCCAGGGGCACCGGAGGAGAATGGAAAGACAGCCGGCGTCAGGCCTCTCCGCAGACCCTGCAGTAGACTCCCGAAGGCGCCGTCGACAGCGCCGACCTGCCGCGGTCAGACCACCGGGGCAGGATCAAGGGACGAAGGAGGTCCGCCGTGTCAGCCGAATCCCCGGGCCTATCCGAAGACGCGGTCTCGCCCAAGAACACAGTCCCGCCCGAAGCCGCCGGTCCGCCGCCCCTCGTCCGGCTCCTGCAGGAATTCACCCTCGAAGCCAACCGCTACGTGGACTCCGCCGGCGGCCGCAACGACATGCACCGCACGGACCTCAACGCCCTCGCCGTCATCATGCGGCACGCGGCGCGGGACCAGATTGTCACTCCAGGGGTGCTGAGGAAAGAGCTGAACCTCAGCTCCCCGGCCACCACCGCACTGATCGACCGGCTCCACAGTTCCGGCCACGTGGTCCGTGAGCGCGAGGGCGCGGACCGCCGCCAGGTGCAGCTGCGCATGACGCCCAAGGCCTACCGGGACGGCGGCGCAATGTTCCTGCCGCTGGCCCGCCACATGGGTGCAGCCATGGCGACCTTCACGCCCGAAGAACTGGAGATCGCCACCCGCTTCATGAACTCCATGATCGATGCCACTGTCCGGGCCGGTGAGGAAGCGGCCCGCGGCCCCGGGCCGGAGCAAGCGCCGGGGCAGCGCCCCGGCTGACTCGCGGCCCCGGCGCAGCGGCGACTAGTACCATCGGGACCATTAGGGCCAGCCGCTGAAGAGCAGGACGGCCACAGCCCCGATCTGGAATCGCATGTCGGTGACGACGGCGGCGACGCCGGTGAAGGCTCCCTTTCGTCGATATATTGCTGGTCAGTAACCTAGTCGCTCATCCCAGCCACAGTGAGATCGAGTGAGCAGAGCCTTATTGGAATGGGCTTCGGCATCATCCACCTGAGCTACGGTGCACTCGTCGAAAATACAGGCAGGATGCTGAATTGGTGACGTCGACGAATGATGTCGATGCCATCTAATTCGCGCTGGGGGCGGATTTACCACCGCGCCGCACTCTGCGCAGGCGCTTCACCGTGCGAGAAAGCACTCGGGTTCCGACGAGGAAGCCAAGAAAATGTACAGGTTGGATACCTAGCCTTGCGACGTGGCACAGCAACGCAGCCAACGTCACGCCACAACGTCATTTTCCCCCCAAGAATAGCGAGGCTCGACCCCGGCAAAGCGAGCTCTCCGCACCCACCCAACCAACATGCCGCGACTCAAGCGACTTGACAGCTTTCTTTCGATGTGACGAATCCGGCGAAATTCTGCATGACAATTCGGGCACTTCATTATCTTGCGTGGACACTCTCGACATACTTTGTCGACTGCAATAGCGCAAGTACACAATTCAGGGGGACAAATTGGCATCACATGGGATCGGCGCCATACGTCGCATTTTCAGTCCGGCACGCACAGCACTCATAGCACTCCTGGCGGTGCTTCTTTCACTTCTGACAGCTGCGCCCTCCCTGGCTGCGACGTCCGAGGCTGAACCCAACGGCACCACCGCAACCGCAACAGTGGTGCCCCTGGGAACCACCATTTCCGGTTCAACACTCAGCGCAAACTACTACGACACCGATTACTACGCGATCGACCTGCCCAAGGCAGGCAGGGCCSGCCTGAACTTCAAGTTCCCCACCGGGCTCGGCACCGGAACCACCTACACACTCAGCATCTACAGCGCYAACGGCACCGAGCTCTWCGCCTTCGACCTCGACAGCACCGACGCTGACGGAACCTCGCTCGCCAGCCTGGGCACGTTCCTGCCCGCAGGCCGCGCCTACATCAAAATCTACGGCGAAAACAGCCAGGCAAGCTGGGGCAAGACCTACACCCTCAACACCACCCTGACCGCGGGGACCGTCGAACTCGAACCCAACAGCACCACCGCAACCGCAACAGTGGTGCCCCTGGGAACCACCATTTCCGGTTCAACACTCAGCGCAAACTACTACGACACCGATTACTACGCGATCGACCTGCCCAAGGCAGGCAGGGCCGGCCTGAACTTCAAGTTCCCCACCGGGCTCGGCACCGGAACCACCTACACACTCAGCATCTACAGCGCYAACGGCACCGAGCTCTACGCCTTCGACCTCGACAGCACYGACGCTGACGGAACCTCGCTCGCCAGCCAACAAATCAACCTCCCTGTTGGACGCGCCTACATCAAAATCTATGGCGAAAACAGCCAGGCAAGCTGGGGCAAGACCTACACCCTCAACCTGGGCTGGATTTGGTCGACAACTCCGGCACCAGGCATCTCCGGGACTGCCCAGGTGGGCCGGACCCTGACCGCGGTTACTGGAACCTGGTCGCCCACGCCGGACGTACTGCGTTTCCAGTGGTTCCGCTCCGGAACCGCCATCACGGGGGCGACAGGGAAGGCCTACACCCTGCTTGCCGCCGACTACGGCAAGACAATCACCCTGAAAGTAACCGGGAGCAAGGCCGGGTACCCCAGCATCACCAAGACCTCCGCCGCCACAGCAGCAGTCGCGAAAGGCTCCCTCGTAGCGCCTGTACCGACCATCACGGGCTCGGTTAAGGTCGGCTCGCCCCTTACCGCGGCCCCGGGAACCTGGGGACCATCACCGGTGACCCTGACGTATCAGTGGAAAGCCAACGGCGTCGCTATCACCGGCGCGACCGCCACAACATACAAGCCAATTGCAGCCGACGCCGGCAAAACCCTCACCGTCACCGTCACCGGAACCAAGACCGGCTATACCACCGCCGCGAAGACCTCCACCGCCACGGCAGTGGTCGCGAAAGGCTCGCTCGTAGCGCCTGTACCGACCATCACTGGCACGGCTAAGGTCGGCTCGACCCTTACCGCGACGCCGGGAACCTGGGGACCATCACCGGTGACCCTGACGTATCAGTGGAAAGCCAACGGCGTCGCCATCACCGGCGCGACCGCCACAACATACAAACCCGCCGCAGCCCAAGCGGGCAAGACCCTCACCGTCACCGTCACCGGAACCAAGACCGGCTACACCACCACCGCGAAGACCTCCACCGCCACGGCCGCGGTCGTTTGACGGCGGTAGATGGATCCGGCCGCCTAAATTGACGGTCAGCCCCACTGATACCTGCGGGTCCAGATCAAGGCGTAGGAGCCAGCCCGATTTGCAGCTCGTAAGCCTTCCCTCGGAGTGGAAATCTGTGGTGCTGCGTCGGCGCCGCCTGGGCGAGCCGCACGTGCATGCCTTGGCCGCCCAGATCCAATCCCACCGTCTGGGCGGGGCCCGCCTCATCGCTGCGCTACCCCGGCACTTGTCGGGAATGGCGGTGGTTGGGGTTCCACCCTTTTCCGGGCAGGGGAGGGTAGCGTTCCATTATGAGTGCGCAGCAGCCTGACGATGTGTACACGCACGGCCACCACGAGTCGGTGGTCCGTGCCCATGCCTCCCGCACGGCGGAAAACTCGGCAGCGTTCGTGCTCCCGCATCTGATGCCCGGGACCTCCGTCCTCGACGTCGGCTGTGGGCCTGGCAGCATCACCTGCGACTTCGCGGAGCTGGTGGCGCCGGGCAGGGTCACAGGCTTGGACCGCTCCCCCGACATCATCGCCCAGGCCGCGGCCCTCGCCGTCGAGCGCGGCGTGGACAATGTCGGCTTTGCCGCCGGCAACATCTACGACCTCGATTTCCCGGACGAATCCTTCGACGTCGTCCACGCCCATCAGGTCCTCCAGCACCTCACGGACCCCGTCGCGGCGCTGCGGGAGATGCGGCGGGCGGCCAAGGCAGGCGGGATAGTGGCGGTGCGCGACGCCGACTTCCACGGCATGAGCTGGTACCCGGCCATCCCCGAACTCGACGACTGGATGGAGCTCTACCAGCGGATCGCCCGCCGCAATGGCGCCGAGCCCGACGCCGGCCGCCGGCTCGTGTCCTGGGCGCAGGCCGCCGGCTTCACGGATGTGGCGCCGTCCAGCAGCAACTGGCTCTACGCCACTGGGCATGAGCGGCGCTGGCAGGCCCGGGTGTGGGGCGAGCGGGTGCTGCATTCGTCCTTTGCCGACCAGGCGCTCGAGTACGGCCTGGCCAGCGAGGCGGACCTGGCCCGGATTTCCGCGGGCTGGCACCGGTGGGGCTCCACCGACGACGGCTGGTTTCTGATTCCCAACGGCGAGGTCATCGCCCGGGCGTGAGCGGCGGCCAGCGGTCACAGCACCGGCACAGCCCGCCGAAAGTGCAGCCATAACTCCGCGCCTGAGGCTGGGTACAGGCCGAATCCTCGGCCGGCCCGGAAGCCCGGGCCCCAGCAAAGGAGTTTCAGCATGGCAAAGATCAACAAGACCACCGCGGGCATCATGCTCGCTGCGGTGATCGGCGGCGGCGCCATCGGCGCATCGGCCATCCCCGCGATGGCTGCCGATTCCACCGGCAGCTCGTCCTCGACCCAAGCCACCGACGGCTATGGCACCGGGGCCCAGCGCGGCCCACACCAGGCCAACGGAAAGACGGAGGAGGTCCTCACCGGCGACACCGCCACGAAGGTCGAGGCGGCGGTGAAGGCCGCCCAGCCGGATGCGGCGATCGAGCGGATGGAGACCGACGCCGACGGCGCCACCTACGAAGCCCACATCACGAAGGCGGACGGCACGCGCGCCACTGTCCTGCTGGATGCGAACTTCACGGTGACCGCAACCCAGGAAGGCCAGGGCGGACCCGGCGGCGGCCATGGCGGCCCAGGCGACACCGCCACGGATGGCTACACGTCCAACGGCTAACCCTTAGCGGGTCTTGGGCGTGCCCCTTGCACGCCCAAGGCCCGCGATCCTTGGCGGCACAGCCGACCTCCGGGGCGTTCGCCGTCGAGTTGCCGGCAGCCATTCCCTGCTTCCGGGTCTGCGGATAGGGTGCATTAGATATCTGCACTGGAGACCCACGGCAAGGAGATACCCATGCGCAAATTGACGGCCGGCCTTTTCTGCTCTGTGGACGGCGTGGTTGAAGACCCGTTCAAGTGGCAATTCGACAGCTTCGACGAAGAGCTCGGTGCCGGGATGGGCGAGATGATGGGCCGGATCGACACCGCGCTCCTCGGCCGCGTGGGCTACCAGCAATGGGCAGAATACTGGCCCAACGCCGAAAGCGACGCGGACTTTGCCGGATTCATCAATCCGCTGCCGAAATTTGTCGCGTCCCGGACCCTGACAGGCGAGCTGGAATGGCAAAATTCACGCCTGGTCCAGGGCCCGCTGGAAGACTTCGTCGCGGCTCTGAAGAACAGTGACGGCGGCGAAATCGGGATCTTCAGCAGCATTTCGCTGGTCCACCAGTTGCTGTTCGCCGGGCTGCTCGACACCTTGATGCTGATCGTCCATCCGGTGATCGCGGGCAGCGGGCGGCGGCTGTTCAACGACGGCGATGCCCTCACCCGGCTGGAGCTGCAGTCGTCCCAGCAGACCAGCAAAGGCAACATGATTCTCAGCTACGGCCTCCGCCGCGACTGACTCCCGTCATCAATCGGACCCGCCACGGCCGGGACCGTAAACTTACCTGGTGCAACCCTCCCTTTGGCTGGCCCTGGCCGGCGCCGGCGTCCTGATCAGCTTCACTCCCGGCGCGGGCGCCATCAACACCATGAGCAACTCCCTGAACTCGGGATTCCGCCGGTCCCTTTGGGGCATCCTGGGCCAGCAGGCCGCCCTCGTTGTGCACATCCTGATCGTGGCCCTCGGCGTCGGGGTGCTCGTGGCGAGCTCACCGGTTGCCTTCAACGTGATCCGCTACGCCGGCGCCGCCTACCTGGTCTACCTGGGCATCCGGCAGTTCCTGCACAAGCCGGACCTGGACCAGGAGAAGGCCGCGGCCCTGCGCAACGAGCCGGGCCTGTCCATGTTCCGCCGTGGCCTCTGGGTCAATCTGCTCAACCCCAAAGCCGTGGTCTTCTTCCTGGCCTTCATGCCGCAGTTCATCCGGCCGGAGCAGCCGCTGCTGCCGCAGTACTTGGTCCTGGCCGCTACCGTGATCGTGATCGACGTGGCGGTCATGTGGTTCTTCTTCGCGGCTGCGGCCCGGTCCTTCCAGCGCTTCACCCGCGACGCCCGCGGACAAAAGGTCCTGAACCGGACGTTCGGCGGGCTCTTCGTCGGCGTCGGCGTCCTGCTGGCCGCAATCCACTAGGCACCGCGGCCGCCGGCGTCCCGGCACCGGCGGCCGGCTCACCGTCCGGGACCGCTCCCCTGTCAGACGTGGCCGGGCGCCAGCTTCCGAAGGTCCGCTTTCCGGATCTTGCCGCTCGCTGTCCGGGGCATCTCGTCCACGAAGACGACTGATTTGGGGATCTTGTACCTCGCCAGCCGGCCCTCCAAGTGGGAGCGCAGCTGCTCTTCCGTGAGCCGGGCGCCCTCCCGCAACAGCACCACGGCCCGCGGCACCTCGCCCCATTTCTCGTCCGGCACCCCGATCACCGCGACGCTTCCGACGGCGTCGAGCTCGGCGATCGCCTGCTCCACCTCGGCGGGATAGATGTTCTCCCCGCCGGAGATGATCATGTCCTTGAGCCGGTCGGAGATGAACACGAAACCGTCCGGGTCCTTGTAGCCCATGTCGCCGGACTTGAACCAGCCGTCCCCTGTGTAGGAGTCCGACGAGGCCTCGGGCCGGTTCCAGTACTGGTGGATGACGTTGGGACCCTTGATCTGGATCTCCCCCACCATTCCAGGCGCAGCGGGCCCGGACGCCGGGTCGAGGGGATCGGCCACCCGGACATCGGTGAAGAAATGCGGCAGTCCGGAGGACCCGGCCTTGTCCCGGGACCTCGCCGCCGGCAGCGTAGTGGCGCCCGGTGCCGTCTCGGTCATACCGTAGCCGTTGGAGAAGCGCAGCCCCCTCCGCTCGTAGGCTTCCAGGACCCGCATCGGCACCGCGGATCCGCCGCAGGTCAGTTTGTTCAGCGAACTGAGGTCCGTGGCGTCCCAGTCCGGGTGCTCGCACAGCATCTGGTAGGTCGTGGGCACCCCGCTGATAGTCGTTGCGCGGTGCTGCTGGATCAGCTCGAGCGTCCGGCGGGGATCGAACTTGGCCTCCAATATCACGGTGCCACCTTTGAGGAGCGTGGGCAGGACGCCCATGTCCAGGGAGGCGACGTGGAACATCGGGGAGATCATGAGGGCCACGTCGGTGGAGGCAAAGTCGAAATCGACCAGCACGTTGATGCAGTTCCACGTGATGTTGCCGTGGGTCAGGAGCGCGCCTTTGGGGTTTCCGGTGGTTCCGGAGGTGTAGAGGATCATGGCGGCGTCGTCCAGGCCCACGGGCTCGTCCGGCGCCAGCGCCGCACCGGAGGCAATGACGGCCTCATACGCCTCCACTGCGGTTCCCCGGCCAACGCCGCCGTCGGCCCCGCCGTCGGGCAGCGTTGAATCGGGCAGCGTTGGATCGGGCAGCGTTGGACCGGGCACCGTTTCGGCTGGCACTGTTGACTCGTCGACGACGATCCGCGAACCCACGGCGGTCTCCGCCGAGCCGCGTTCGGCGAGCACCGCGAGCGACGCCGAGTGGACCAGCACGACCGCGCCGCTGTCCCGGAGCTGGAACTGGATCTCGGGCGGGGCGAGCCGGGTGTTCAGCGGGACGAAGACCGCCCCGGCCAGGCCGGCGGCAAAGAGGGTCTCCAGGAAGGAGGGATCGTTTTCGCCCAGGTAGGCCACCCTGTCGCCTTTTACTACGCCGCGGTCCCGGAGGGCGTTGGCGAGCCGGGTGGAGCGTTCCGCGAGCTCGCTGTAGCTGAGACTGCGTTCCCCGGCGATGATTGCGGTCTTGGTGCCCGACTTCGGGCGGCGCCGTTGCAGCCACGAGCCGATGCCAAAATTCTCCACGGAAAATCCTTTCTAGTTAGACGGTAGCGCCAGCGGGCCTGGTTAGGACCGGACAGTCTGCAGATCGTTGTTCTTGGGCTCTCGCGTCAGCAGGATGAAGACGATCGACACGACGGACATGATGGCCAGGTACCAGACCACGGCGGCGGTGTCCTGTCCGGAATCCTTGAAGATCTGCGCCACGATGCCCGGCGTGAATCCCGCGCCGAGGAGCGTGGCGAGCTGGTAGCCCAGCGAGGCGCCGGTGTAGCGCGATGTGGTGCCGAACTGCTCGGACACGAACGCCGCGAGCGGGCCGAACAGGGTGGAATGAATCATGAGGCCCACGGCGAAGGCCACGAAGATCAGCCCGATGTTGTTGGAGGACAGTAGCTGGAACATCGGCGTGAGGTACAGGATGAAGAGCACCAGGCCGCCGATCATGACGGGCCGCCGTCCCAGCTTGTCGGAGAGCCGGCCGCCCATGATCACGAAGGCGATGGACACGAAGGAGGCGGCCGCGAAGGCGTAAAGAACGCCCTGCCGGTCCGCACCCTTGGACACGGCGTAGGTCACGGAGAACGTGGCCAGCACCACCTGGAGCGCAAACCCGGCCGCGCCGGCCAGCATGGTGAAGATCAGGGTCTTGGGCCGGCGCAGGACCTGCAGGAGGGGAATCTCGCGGCGCACCGGCACGCGGCCCTGCGCCGCCTGCCGCGGCTGGGTGTTGTCCCGTTCGGCCTGTTCCCGCTCGGCTTTCTCTTGTTCCAGTGCCGCCTTGAAGATGGGGCTTTCGGAGACCTTGAGCCGGACGAACATGCCGATGCCCAGCAGGACGAAGGACAGCAGGAACGGCACGCGCCAGCCCCAGGCCAGGAACTGCTCGTTGGGCAGGGCCGCGAACGCGCCCATGACCAGGGTGCCCAGCACCGCGCCGGTGGGGGCGCCGGCGTTGACGAACGAGGCCGCGAAGCCGCGCTTGCCCGATTCCGAATGCTCCAGCGCCATGAGGGCGGCGCCGCCCCACTCCCCTCCGACGGCAATGCCCTGGCAGACCCGAAGGATGACGAGCATCACGGCACCCCAGGCTCCGGCCACCGCGGCCCCGGGCACCAGTCCGATCAGGGTGGAGGCGATGCCCATGACCAGCATCGAGACAATCAGCATGTTCTTGCGTCCCAGCCGGTCGCCGAAGTGGCCGAAGATGATGCCGCCGAGGGGCCGTGCCACGTAGCCGGCGGCGAACGTCCCGTACGCGGCCACCACCCCCACCCATTCGTCCGCGCCGGAGAAGAACACCTTGGGAAAGACCACCGCGGCGGCCGTGGCATAGAGCAGGAAGTCGTAGTACTCGATGGTGCTGCCGAGATAGCTGGAGGCAATGACGGTCCGTGCTTCACGGCGACGCGTACCCGCGTCCATGGCCTGCAACTGCGAAATTTGGGACATCGTTGTTCCTTATGGCAGAGGGGGGATGGTGAAGGGGTGTGGCGGTTTACTTGTAGAAGCGGGCGAGGAACTCGGCCACGACGGCCGGGCGTTCCTGGCCTTCGATCTCGATCGTGTTGGCCACCTTGATCTGGGCGCCGCCCTTGACCTCGGTGACTTCGGCGATGGTGGCCCGCATGCGGATGCGCGAACCCACCTTGACGGGGGAGGTGAAGCGGACCTTATCGAGGCCGTAGTTGACCTTGGTGGTGACGCCGTCGACGTCGAACAGCTCGCCCCAGAACGGGATGATGAGCGAGAGGGTGAGGAAGCCGTGGGCGATCGGGGCGCCGAACGGGCCGTCCTTGGCGCGTTCCGGGTCCACGTGGATCCACTGGTCGTCGCCCGTGGCGTCGGCGAACTTGTTGATCTGTTCCTGGGTGATTTCGCGGTAGTCGGTGGCGCCGAGGTCGGTGCCGGCGAGGGTGAGGAGTTTGTCGAAGTCGACGACGAGGTTGGGCATCTTTGGCTCCTGGAGCGGTTGGGTTTGGTTGTACGACGACGGCGGAACGCCGTCAGCGGGTAAAGAGCGTCAGCGGGTGAAGGCGCTGTGGCCGGTGAGGGCCCGGCCGACGATCAGGGCATTGATCTCGTGGGTCCCCTCATAGGAGTAGACGGCCTCTGCATCGGCATGGAACCGTGCGACGTCGGCCGCGAGCGTGATGCCGTTGCCGCCCACCACTTCGCGGGCCAGCGCCACGGTCTCGCGCATCAGCAGGGAGGTCTGCATCTTGGCCAGGGCCGAGTCCTGGTCCCGGTAGATGCCCTTCTCCTGCTGTTCGGTCAGCCGGACCACCAGGGACAGCGCCGAGGTGACGTTGCCGAGCATCCGGGCGAGCTTTTCCTGGACGAGCTGGAAGGACGCGAGCGGGCGGCCGAACTGCCGGCGCCCGGAGACGTAGCGCAGCGCGGCTTCGAAAGCTCCTGCAGCGATGCCGGCGGCGATCCCCGCGACGTCCGAGCGCATGGCCCGCAGCATCGCCGCCACGTCCCGGAACGAGTTCACGTTGTGGAGCCGCCTGGCCTCGGGGACGCGGACGCCGTCGAGGGTGATGTGGGCGTTCTGCATCATCCGCAGCGCGGTCTTGCCGTGGATCTTCTCCAGGGTCACGCCGGCCGCCTCGCGGTCCACGAGGAAAGCCTTGACCTGGCCGTCGGCGACGTCGCGGGCGAAGACGGCAAGGACGTCGGCCGTTGCCGCGCCGCCGATCCAGCGCTTGGCGCCGTCCAGGACCCAGGTGTCGCCGTCCGGGCCGGCCTCACGCCCCTTTTCCCTGCGGGCCGTCGTCGCGAGTCCGCCGGCGATGTCGGAGCCGGATTCCGGCTCCGTCAGCGAGAAGACGCCCTTGAGCGAGAAGTCGATGACCCTGGGCATCCATTCGGCCTGCTGTTCCGCGGAGGCCCCGACCCGGATGGCGGTCCGGAACAGCCCGGCCTGGGCCGTGTACCAGGTGGCCAGCGAGGCGTCCGTGCGGGCGAGTTCGAAGATCCGGAAGCCCTGGTAGATGCCCCGGGCCGGTGTCTGACCCGCACCCGGGGCGCCGGTCAGTTCCGCCGGTTCCATGAGGTCCAGGTCGATCAGCGGCCGCGCGAGCTGGTCCGGGAACTCGCCGCGCTCCCAGTAGTCTGCCAGGAGCGGCCGGGCCTGGGTGTCCAGGAACTCCCGCAGCCGCCCCAGCACTTTCCGCTCCGCGTCGGCGAGGAGGGATTCGGCGTCGTAGTAGTCGCATACGCCGTAGAGGCGCTCCTGGGCTGTTGTCTGGGGCGCGGTTTCCACGGACACCTCAGCCACCGAGCCCGAGCAGGCGGACGGCGTTGTGCTTGAGGATCTTGGGCCGGACCTCGTCCTTCAGCGGCAGGTCCGCGAAGGCGCCCAGCCATTTCTGCGGGGTGATGAGCGGGAAGTCGGTGCCGAACAGGACCTTGTCCTGCAGGACCGAGTTGGCCATCCGGACCAGGGACTCCGGGAAGTACTTCGGGGACCAGCCGGAGAGGTCGATGAACACGTTGGCCTTGTGCGTGGCGATCGAGTTGGCCTCGTCCTGCCACGGCACCGAGGGGTGGGCCATGATGATTTGCAGCTCCGGGAAGTCCGCGGCCACGGCGTCGAGCAGGAGCGGGTTGGAGTAGGCCAGTTTGATGCCGTACCCGCCCGGGAGCCCGGCCCCCATGCCGTTCTGTCCCGTGTGGAAGATGGCCGGCAGGCGCAGTTCCTGCAGGGTTTCCCAGAGCGGGTAGAACTGCTCGTTGGAGGGGTCGAAGCCCTGCAGGCTCGGGTGGAACTTGAACCCGCGCGCGCCGAGGTCGATTGCCTGGTGCTTGGCGCCCTGGATCGCCTCGGCGCCGGTGCGGGGGTCCACGCTCCCGAAGGGGATCAGGACGTCGTTGTTCCGCGCCGCCCCGGCAATGAGGTCCGGGATGCTGTTGGGCTCGTGCTTGAGCTGGGTCCGGGCGTCGACGGTGAAGACGACGGCGGCCATGTTCAGTTCACGGTAGACCTCGGCGATCCGGTCCAGCGAAGGGCTGCGGTCCTCGGCCTTGAAGTACCTGGCGGAGGCCTCGGTCAGGGCTGCCGGAAGGGACTCGTGGCCGTGGCCGTCCACTTCGAGGTGGACGTGCATGTCGATCGCATCGAGTGAGGCGGCGTCGATGCCGGGTTCGTAGCGCTGGGCAGCCATCTCAGCGGACCTCGGCCGGTTCGGGCTGCAGTTCCGCCGGCAGCGGCAGGAAGTCCTCGCCGACGCTTTGCAGCTTGTCCCCGAAGAGCGCGCCGAAGTTGTCCACGAGATCCTGGTAGCCCCAGCCGCCCTCGCGGTATTCGGTGGCGGCGGCGTCGGGGTGGGTCCAGAGTTGCAGCCGGTCACCGCCCGCCCCGATTGCCTGGCCGGTGACGCCGGCGGCCGCGTCGGAGGCCAGGAAGGCCACCAGCCCGGCGACGTCGCCGGCCGTGCCAAACCCGAGGTCGTGGCGGAAGAAGGCCGGCATCGCCTCGCCGCGCTCGTCGGCCTCGACGGCCTTCTGGAAGTACGGGACGGTCTTGGTCATGGCGGTGGCGGCCACGGGAATGACGGCGTTGGCGGTGACGCCGGCTTTCTTCATTTCCAGCGCCCAGGTGCGCACCATGCCCACGATTCCGGCCTTCGCGGCGGCGTAGTTGGTCTGGCCGAAGTTGCCGCGCTGGCCCGTCGGGGAGCCGATGGTGATGATGCGGCCGGGAATGCCGTGCTCCTTGAAGTGGCCGAAGGCCTCCCGGGCGCAGGTGAAGGTGCCGCGCAGGTGGACGTTGATCACGGCGTCGAAGTCCTCGTCCGTCATCTTCAGCAGGCTCTTGTCCCGCAGGATGCCGGCGTTGGTGACCAGGATGTCCAGCCGGCCGAACTCCGTGACGGCCGCCTGCACGAGCTTCTTGGCGACGTCGGAGCTGCCCACCGGGGCGACGACGGCGGCTGCGCGGCCGCCGTCGGACTGAATCGTCCGGACAGCGTCGGCGGCGACCTCGGCGTCCACATCGTTGACGACGACGGCGGCGCCCTGGCGGGCCAGTTCCCTGGCGTAGGCCAGGCCGAGGCCCCGTCCGCTTCCGGTGACGATTGCTACTTTTCCTGACAGGCTCATTGCCGCTCCTTTGCTAGCTGCCTTGTGCATCCGGCCCCGCGGCGTGGGATGCTGTTCTGTATCCATGAAAATATGGATAGTTGAAAAAGTCAACGATTTATTTTTTGGACTATTGGAGTTGGGCATGGCGACCGAAGTTGACGACGGGCCGGGCACCGAGCCTGCGGAGAAGCTCACGGCGGCAACCATCAGCCTGGACGCGGGTTTCCTGCTGGCCAAGCTGCATGCCGGCGGGTCGGTCCTGAACAACCGCGCCCTGGCCGTGTTCGATCTCAAGGAGCGTTCCTATTCGGTGCTGGCCCTGGCCAACAGCGGGCTGGAACCAACGCAGCGGGAGATGGCCGAGTTCCTCAGCCTGGACCCGAGCCAGATTGTCGCCCTGATCGACGAGCTGGAGAAGCGCGGGCTGGTGATCCGGGCGCCCGGGAAGCTGGACCGGCGCGCCAAGATTGTTTCCTCGACCCCGGAGGGGGAAGCCCTCTTCCGGCGGGCCGAGGCCGCGGCGCGGGACGCGGAATCCGCCGCCCTGGCCGGCCTCAGCGCCCCGGAGATCGCAACCCTCAAGGGGTTGCTCCGCAAGGCGCTGTGGGGGCCGGCGGCCTGATCGCGGCCGCTCAAGCACTGGGGGAATACCCTTGGGGCAGGAGGGAGCCATGACCGTTCGCAGCGCCGGCCTTCTGCTGTACCGGCTAAGGGGTGCATCACCGCCCGGCGGGGCGCCGCCATCCGGCAGCACACCGCAGCTTGAGCTCTGGATAGCCCACATGGGCGGACCGTTCTGGGCCCGCAAGGACTCCCGCGGCTGGTCCATCCCCAAGGGGGAATACCTCGCCGACGAGGACCCCCTGGCGGCCGCGCACCGCGAGTTCACGGAGGAAATCGGCACACCGGCACCCGCCGCCGACTACCACCGGCTTGGCGACTTCCGCCAGCCCTCCGGCAAGATCATCACGGTCTTCACGGCGGAAGCGGACTTCCGGCCCGAACGCATCGTGAGCAACACCTTCGAGCTGGAGTGGCCGAGGGGATCCGGCACGATCGGCAGCTTCCCCGAGATCGACCGCGCGGAATGGACCGCCGAGCCCGCAGCCCGGTCCAGGCTGGTCAAGGGCCAGCTGCCGGTCCTCGACGCGCTGGTCCGGCACCTCGGGCTGGAGCCGGCCGCACCCGGGCCCGGGCATGACAACAAGTAAAAGTCAGTTGACATCTTTTGTAATACTTCGCGGCGGCCAGCTAGCCAAGAGGCCCGGGATCGTTCATGCTTAGCTATGACCTCAATGTCGAGCCAGTACCGGATCATCGCGGTCTGCACCGGAAACATCTGCCGGTCCCCGATGGCGGAACTTATGCTGGCGGAGGCATTCCGGGCCGAGCGCCTCACGGGGGCCGTGGTCGATTCCGCCGGCACCACCGCGTATGAGGCCGGCCGGCCCATCGATCCCCGGGCAGCGCGCAAACTCACGGCGCAGAACATCGCTTCGGACCGCCACGTGGCGCGCGAATGGCGGCCCGAATGGTTCGCGAGCCGGGATCTGATCCTGGCCCTCGACGTCGACCACTACGGCTGGCTCCGGCAGGCAGCACCGGACCGGGTCTCGCTGGCCAAGATCCGCATGCTCCGCAGCTTCGACCCCGCCGTGGCCGACGAGGACCCGCTGGAGCAGGGCATCGAGGACCCGTGGTACGGCGGCCACACCGACTTCGACACCACCTGGAACCTCATCCGGGCCTCCCTTCCGGGGATTGTGCAGCACGTACGCACCGAGCTTGGGCGGCAGGACGGGCAACATCACGGCAGTGATCAAGCCAATGCACAGCAGCCGGTACGCTCTATTTCATGAGCCCCGCACCCGTCATCATCGCAATCGACGGGCGCTCCGGCTCCGGCAAGACCACCCTGGCCATCGAACTGGCGGCGCGGTTGAGGGAACACCACAAGGTCTCGCTCTTCCACCTCGAGGACATCTATCCCGGCTGGAACGGGCTGGCGGCGGGGATCGAGCGCTACGTCACCACCGTGCTTTCGCCCTTGCGGCGCGGGGAGAACGCGGAATGGGTCAGCTGGGACTGGGCACGGCACTACGACGGCGAGGCCCGCACCACACGCCCGGCCGAAATCGTCCTGGTGGAGGGCGTCGGTGCCGCCGCGGCGGCCGCAGTGCCCCTGCTGGACGCCGTGATCTGGGCGGACTCCTCCGACGCGGACCGCCGGGCCCGGGCGCTGGCCCGGGACGGCGACACCTACGAACCGTTTTGGGACCAGTGGGCTGCGCAGGAAGCGGAGTGGCTGGCGGCCGATGACGTCCCGTCCCGCGCGGATCTGCACGTGCTCAACCTGGCGGACGGCACCGCCCCGGACGACGTCCTGCAGGCCCTTCAGTACCTTCCCGCCGTCGCCCCTGCCCTGCTGCCCGAACTCGCCGCCCGGCGCGGGCTGCAGTTGCTGGCAGAACGGATCGAGGCCCGGCCCGAGGCCGGGCAGCTGTTTGCGGCGCTCTTTGGCGGTTCACCCAACGCCGTGTGGCTCGACTCCTCCCTGGACCCGGCAGGGCTGGCCCCGGAGGCAGCGGAGCGGAGCCGCTTCAGCATTTTGGCCGACGACGGCGGCCGCTTCGGCCAGGCCGTCCGGCACAGTTCCGGACGGACCCGCGTCAGCACGGGCCAGGCCACCGTGACCACCGATGGCCCGTTCTTCCGCTGGCTCGACGGCGTGTGGGGCCGCCGCGCGCTCCGCGCACCCGAGGCCTACCCGTGCGAGTTCACCCTGGGCTGGCTCGGGTACCTCGGCTACGAGCTCAAGCGCGAAACCGGCGGGAACGACGTCACCGCCGCCACCCCGGACGCCTGCCTGATCTTCGCCGGCCGTGCCGTGGTCCTTGACCATGCCGAGGGCACAGCCTGGCTGCTGACCCTGGACGCACCCGACGCCGGGGACTGGCTTCAGACGGCACGTACGGCCGTCACCGCGGCCGCGTCGGCGCAAGCGGCCGCTCATGCCTCCCCGGCCCAGCGTGTCAGCGCCCCGCAAACCACCGCCCCGCGCTTCGCCGCCCGGGACACGGAAGTCGGCTACAAGGCGAAGGTCACCGAGGCCCAGCGTGAGATCGCGGAAGGAAACACCTACGAGGTCTGCCTGACCACGGTGCTCACGGCGCCCTCGCCCGCGGGGCCTCACGGCGTGGATCCGTGGCCGGCCTACCTGGACCTGCGGCACCGGAACCCGGCCCCGTTCGCCAGCTTCCTGCGGTTCGGCGGGCTCGCCGTGGCGAGCACGTCGCCGGAGCGGTTCCTGCAGATTGCCGCGGACGGCAGGATGCGGGCCGAGCCGATCAAGGGCACGCGCCGCCGGGACACAGATCCAGGCACGGATGCCGCCCTGCGCCAGGAGCTGGAGTCTTCGGCCAAGGACCGGGCGGAAAACATCATGATCGTGGACCTGTTGCGCAACGACTTGAGCCATTTCGCCGTCCCGGGTTCGGTGGCCGTCAGCCGGCTGTGTGCGATCGAGAGCTACGCCACCGTGCACCAGATGGTGAGCACCATCGATGCCCGGCTGCGGCCCGGGATGCCGCGGGCAGAGGCGGTTGCGGCCTGCTTCCCCGCGGGTTCGATGACCGGTGCCCCGAAGGTCAGCACCATGGCCATCCTGGACCGGCTGGAGGCCGCGCCGCGCGGCGTGTACTCCGGGGCGATCGGTTACTTCTCCCTGAACGGGGCCGCCGACCTCGCCGTGGCAATCCGGACCCTCGTGGTCAGCGCCCTCGGCGAGGGTGCCGCGGAACTGAGTCTCGGCGTCGGCGGCGCTGTCACCGCCGACTCGACCCCGCAGGAGGAGTACGACGAAATCCGGACCAAAGCGTTCGGCGTCCTCTCGACGCTCGGCGCCGGGTTTCCCACGGGCTGAGTCGGCTGTCCCGCCGGCCCCGGCTACTGCAGGGTGGCCGTCAGCCGCGCGACGTTGTCCACGTATTTGACGCCCATCGGACGTTTCATCCAGTCCTCGAGCGTAAGTTCGCGCGAAATGCCCCGGTAGGTGTCCTCCACGGCGCTGATCCGCCGCACGATGTCCTCCCCCAGGAGCATCACCGAGACCTCCAGGTTCAGCGAGAAGGAGCGCATGTCCATGTTGCTGGAACCCAGCACGGCAACGTCGTCGTCGATCGTGAAGTGCTTGGCGTGCAGCACGAAGGGGGCCTTGTAGAGGTAGATTCGCACCCCGGCTTCAAGCAGCGCCTCATAGTAGGACTGCTGGGCGTGGTGGACCAGGAACTGGTCGCCTTTTTCCGAGACGAAGAGTTCGACGTCGACGCCGCGCTGCGCCGCCGTCGTCACCGCATACAGCAGCGAGTCATCAGGGACGAAGTACGGGCTGCAGATCGAGATCTTGCGCTGAGCCGAGTAAATCAGCGTGTTGAAGAGCCGCAGATTGTTTTCGGTGATGAAGCCGGGGCCGCTGGGCACCACCTGGGCGGTGATGTTGCCGGCGTGCAGTTCGGGCCGGTGCGCCAGCTGTTCCTCAATGGATTCGTCGGTCTCGCTGAGCCAGTCCGTGGCGAAGACGACGTTGAGCGTGGTGACGATCGGTCCACGCAGGCAGGCCATCAGCTCGACCCATTCGCGGCCGATCTTGCGGTGCTTGGGGTTGTTGTAGGAGGGCTCGATCAGGTTCTGCGATCCGGTGAAGGCGATCTCGCCGTCGATCACCATGATCTTGCGGTGGTTGCGCAGGTCCGGTCGGCGCCACTGCCCCTGCAGCGGGCTGAGCGGCAGCATGGGCCGCCAGCGGATCTTGCTCGCCTTGAGCCGGGCGATCAGCTTGCGATAGCCCTTGATGCGAAGCGTGCCAAGGTGATCGAACAGGACACGGACCTCGACGCCGCGCTCGGCGGCCTCTTCCAGCGCGGTCAGCAGATCGTCCGTGACGTGGTCCGAGCTCATGATGTAGAACTCGGCGTTGACGAAGGACTTTGCGCCGCGGACCGCCGCGGCCATCGCCTTGATGGAGTCGGGGTAGCCGGGCAGCAGCTCCACTTGGTTACCGTCCACCATCGGCAGCGAGCCCAGCGTCTTGTTCAGTTCCGCGGCGGAAGCCACCCATTCGGGTCCGGCGTAGCGGCTTTCCAGCATCGCCAGTTCCGAGGTCCCGGCGCGCACTCGGGTATTGACCGCGTCCTGCTGCGCGCGGCGCTTGCGGGAGAGCCGGAAGTTGCCGAACAGCAGGAACAGGAGCAGGCCGATGGTCGGCACGATGAAGATGCCCAGCAGCCACGCCATCGCGGTGGTGGGCCGCCGGTTTCCGGGGATGATGCCCAGTGCCAGCACTCGGATGGCGAAGTCGATCACCGTCAAAATCAGAATCGCCCAGGACGGTAAAGTCTCCGCCAGCGGAAATGGCCACAGCACAGGCGAACCCCTCAACGTACAAGCCACGCGGAACAGTTCCGAACGGGCAGTGACCAAATCCTATCCCGGGACCACCGAGACTAAGCTTTAGCCATGACCACTCCTGCCCCTGTTCCCGCGCCCGCGACCGTTCTGGTCTTCCTCGACCCGGCGTTCGACGGCGGCCGCGTTGCCGACGCGTCGCAGCCGCAGCTGATGGCCACGGACCTGGGCGCCACCCGCGGCGACGGTGTTTTCGAATCCCTCCTGGCCGTCGGCGGCCGGCCCCGCAAGATCCAGGCACACCTGACCCGTCTGGCCGGCTCTGCCCGGCTTCTGGAGCTGGACATCCCCGCCGAGGATGCATGGCGACGGGCGGTGGAAACCGCCATCTGCGAGTTCCGCGGGCAGGAACCCGCCGCGGCTGCACCGGGCGGCGCGGCGCAGGACGAGGTGGTGGTGAAGCTGATTGTCACCCGCGGGCCGGAGGGCGCGGCTGCCCCCACGTGCTGGGTCCAGGCCTCCGCCCCGGCCGCCGCGGGACGGCGGCAGCGCGAGACCGGGATCGACGTCATCCTGCTCGACCGCGGCTACGACAGTGAAGTCGGCGAGCGCGCCCCGTGGCTCCTGCTCGGCGCCAAGACCCTTTCCTACGCCGTGAACATGGCGGCGCTGCGCTACGCCCACCGGCAGGGCGCCGACGACGTCATCTTCACGTCCGCGGATGGCCGGGTGCTGGAAGGTCCGACGTCGACCGTTTTGCTGGCCCATCTGGAAACCTCGGACGACGGCGCCGGCGGCGTCAGCACCATCCGGCGGCTCATCACGCCCCAGCTGGACAGCGGCATCCTGCCCGGCACATCACAGGGCGCCCTGTTCACCGCCGCCAAGGCCGCCGGCTGGGAGCTGGGTTACGGCCCGCTGGAGCCGAAGGACCTGCTGGACGCCGACGCGGTCTGGCTGATCTCCAGCATCCGGCTCCTGGCCCCGGTCAACCACATCGACGGGCAGGAAATCGGCACCCCGGAACTCCGGCGCCAACTCACGGCCGAACTCAACGCCCTCTTCGCGACCATCGAATAGCAACGCGGGGTCAGTTACGGCCCATCCCATGTCCCCGGATGGGCCGTAAGTGACCCCGCGTTGGTGTTGCGCTCACCCCAGGGCGTCCGCGGGCACTGCCGGGCACAGGCGGAACGAGGCCGGGTTGAACGCCGGGAGCATGAACGTTGCGAGCACGGCGCCGAGCATTTCCGGGGCCCAGGTGCTGTTCTCCCCCAGGGTCGCGCAGACACCCAGCACCACGGGCGTTCCGTCGGTGCGGCGGCGGATCTGGACCTGGACCGGCCCGGTCAGCCCGAGCGCGCGGACGGCGGCCAGGCCCAGCTTGCGCACATCCCCGGCCTGGTTCGCCGGCACCCTGCGGCTGACCTCGTCGCTGCCGGCGCGTCCATACGGAGTCCTGGTCTTCTCGAGGACCACCGCCACCGGCGCCATCGCGTTGCGTGCCGGGGTGCCGAACACCAGGCACACATAGTCGGCGCCCGGGATAAATTCCTGGACCAGTTGCCCCGCCGGCATGTTCTTCCAGCTAACGGAGTCGGTTCCGGCCAGCAGGTGGATACCATGGGAGCCTTTGAAGACCCGCGGCTTGACCACCACGGGGCCGCTGAGGCCGGCGAGGGAAGCCGGCGCGGCGGCGAGGTCGCCCGGAACCGCGAACCGGGGCACCGGGATGCCGGCCGCTTGCAGCGCCCAGGTGGCGAACAGGTGGTCGTTGGCGAGGGCAACCGCGGCGGGGTCGGCCACGATGATCCGCACGTCCTGGGCGAATCCCGCGCGGGCCGCGGCCAGGACCGGGAGTTCCACGGTGAGGGTCGGAATGATGACGTTGATGGCTTCGCGGTCCACCACCCGGCGCAGGTCCAGGACCATGTCCGGGTTCGTCGCCGGCAGGAGCCTGACCGCGGCGGCGGGAGCCTCCCCGGCCTGGCGGGTGTCGGCACGGGCGTCGGAGCCGAGGTACGGGAGGCCCCGGGCTTCGAGCTGGGCCGCGACGGCCCGTCCGGCGGCGCTTGTAATCCCGGTAACGAGTATGCGCGGGCCCACGATTGCTCCATTCCGCCGTCACCGGCCGGACCGCGGCTGCGGCTCCGACCGTTCCAGCCTCCGATTCCCAGACAGCTTGTTGATGGACAGACGAGTCGATTCCGGGACTGCTTGATTCACACATTGCTCGAATCACCTGCAGCTCCGGCCGACTCGTCGGACCTAATCCCCCCAGTAAACGGCGAAACGTCCCGGCAGACACGAGTGGGCTGTACCCGAAACTGGAGCCCGCCACTACTCGCCCGGGCCGCGGTCCGGTTACGGAACATGACGACGGCGGCGGTGCGGGCCGGCGTCGCAGGTGTTACGTTTTTGGGGAGTAATGAGAACCGGTGCCAAGCCCTGACTGGCCGGTCGGCAACCCTCCCTTTCGCGGCGGGGTGCCTCAGGTGAATACTCGGCAATCGAGAATTCGAGCTGCAAGCGTGAAAGAGGAGATCCGTCGTGACCGACACGTCAATACCCACAACAGCCGCGCCCGGCACAGCACCCGGTACCGCACCCGGGGGCGAGGAGAGGCTGGCCTACCGCCTGTTCACCGGGGCGGATGACCGCGCCTTTTGCGAGCGGGTGTCAGCCGCCCTGGCCGAGGGCTACGTGCTGCATGGAAGCCCCGCCGCCAGCTTCAACGGAAGCACCGTGATCGTGGCGCAGGCGCTGGTCCTGCCGGCCGCGATTGCCAGTGCGGACGCCGCCGTGGCCAATGCGGTTGATGAGCTCGACGCCGACGAATTTGGCGCCGACGGGGCCTTCGCGGGCCACGCATGAGCTACGCCGGAGACCTCAGCCCGCAGGAGGCGTGGGCCAAGCTGGAGGCCGGAGCCATCCTGGTGGATGTCCGGACCGAGGGCGAATGGGCCCACATCGGCATCCCGGACACCGCGGCCGCGGGCGAGAGCCGCAACGATCCGCTCTTCATCCAGTGGAACCTCGCTGGCGGCACGCCGAACCCGCACTTCGTGGAACAGCTAAGGCAGCAGGCGCCGGAGGACACCGCCGTCGAACTGGTGTTCCTTTGCCGTTCCGGGGCCCGGTCGATCGCGGCCGCGACGGCCGCGACGGCCGCCGGCTACACCTCGTACAACGTCCTTGAGGGCTTCGAAGGCGAGACCGACCGCTTTGGCGAACGCACCGTCAATGGCTGGAAGAACCGCGGCCTGCCCACCAACCTCGGAAAGATCTAAGTGACTTTCAATCCCGACGCCGCCGGCTGGGCGGCCGACACCCAGGCCGTCCGTGGCGGCCTTGACCGCACCGGCTTCCAGGAAACCACCGAGCCGATCTTCCTCAATTCAGGATTCGTCTACGAGTCCGCGGCCGCCGCCGAGCGCGCCTTCACCGGTGAGGACGAGCGCTTCGTCTACTCCCGCTACGGCAACCCCTCCGTCGCCACCTTCCAGGAGCGGCTCCGGCTGCTCGAGGGAACGGAGGCGTGTTTCGCGACGGCGTCCGGCATGTCCGCCGTCTTCACCGCCCTGGGCGCGCTGTTGGCGGCCGGCGACCGGGTGGTCGCGGCCCGCTCGCTGTTCGGCTCGTGCTTCGTGATCCTCAACGAAATCCTGCCGCGCTGGGGTGTCGAGACGGTCTTCGTGGACGGCCCGGACCTGGAGCAGTGGAAATCCGCGCTGTCCGAGCCGACCACGGCGGTGTTCTTCGAGTCGCCGTCGAACCCGATGCAGGAAATCGTGGACATCGCCGCCGTGAGCAAACTGGCGCACGCGGCCGGCGCCACGGTGGTGGTTGACAACGTCTTCGCCACCCCGCTGCTCCAGCGCTGCGGCGACCTCGGCGCGGACGTGGTGGTCTACTCCGGCACCAAGCACATCGACGGCCAGGGCCGCGTCCTGGGCGGGGCCATCCTGGGCACCAAGGAATTCATCGACGGGCCCGTCAAGCAGCTCATGCGGCACACCGGTCCGGCGCTTTCGGCGTTCAACGCCTGGGTGCTCACCAAGGGCCTGGAGACCATGGCCCTGCGCGTCAACCATTCCTCGGCCTCCGCGCTGCGGCTGGCCGAATGGCTCGAGGGACAGCCCGCGGTCGGCTGGGTAAAGTACCCGCTGCTGCCGTCCCACCCGCAGTACCCGCTCGCAGTGCAGCAGATGAAGGCCGGCGGGACCGTGCTCACCCTGGAGCTGCAGCCCTCCCCCGGGCGCACGGCGAAGCAGGCCGCGTTCGCACTCCTGGACGCGCTGCGGATCATCGACATCTCCAACAACCTGGGGGACGCCAAGACGCTCATCACGCACCCGGCCACCACCACGCACCGCGCGATGGGCCCGGAAGGCCGCGCGGCGATCGGGCTCAGCGACGGCGTGGTCCGGCTCTCGGTGGGCCTGGAGGATGTGGAGGACCTGATCCGCGACCTCGGCCAGGCGCTCAAGCAGGTCTAGGCGCTCAAACAGGTCTAAACACTCAAGCAGGTCCAGGCGCTCAAAGCAGGTCCAGGGCCATGGCCGCTCAGGCCCAGGCCGCCTTGAGCGCCCGCCAGGCGTCGTCGTCCAGCATGCTGGACGGTGTGACGGCGACGGCGGCCGCCCCGCCGGAGACAGACGCCTCCAGCCCGGCCGCCAGGTCCGCGGCGGAGATGCGCCCGTCCTTGGCCCACATCCCGACCGAGATGGCGAACTTCCCGGACCGCTTCGCCATGGCCGCGGCCAGCTCGGCGGAATAGGCGGGAGCGGCGTCGTTGAGCCCGAAGTAGTCCCACAAGACCAGCCGGTCCGCGGCCGCGGCGAGCAGCCCGTAGTCATGGCCGCTCTCCGGCCGGTCGCCGGCGGGATCGTCCCACGGCGCCCGGACGTCCATGTCGAGCGTGGCACCGTTCGCGTGGGCGGCCGCCGCCGCCTTGGCCACGATGGCCGCCACCGCCTTCGACCGCCAGGCCCCAAGGCTCGGGTGTTCGACGTCGATGTCCCCGTTCGCGAGCCGCGGCCAGTCCGTCCCGCCGCTGGCCAGCCGGTAGGAATCGCGGTCGTCGCCGCCGTAGGTGTTGTTATCGAACATCAGTTCCGTCAAGGCCACGGCGTCCGGCTGGTACCGCCTGGTCACCTCGGCCACCAAGTCGACCAGCCGCTCCCCGACGGGTCCCGTCGTGAGTGCGCTGACGCTGGCGAACTCCGTGGAGCGGGTGCCGTCGAAGTTGATGCCGGCCAGGCCCGGGTTGGTACGGATCCAGCCGGGGATCAGCAGGTCGATGGTCAGTGTGATCCTGCGTTTCCTGCCATCACCGCCGGTCCCCAGTGCCTTGACCGCTTCGGCCACGTGGTCACGGCCCGGGACGGCCTCCACCTCGGGGTGGGCGTCCCAAGGGAACGCCGTCCAGTCCAGCCGCCCCACGCTGATGGTGACGCTGTTGGCGTTGACCTCATCGAGCCGTCTGGCCAGTTCCGGCAGCGTCGAGGCGGCGTCGACCACAGTTTCGTAGCCGACGCCGACAGTGCGCTCCGCGGCGGGCGCCGTGGGTCCCTGCGGCCCGCCGCACCCAGTGGCAGAAAGGGCCAGCACCGACAGGAGCACGAGGGCAGGGAAGGCAGCCGGTCTGCGCCTCAAACGCTGACGTCCGGGCGCACCGCCGGGGCGGTGACGCTGACCACACCGGTCCGCGTCAGCTTGTTCCAGTGCGCCTCCTTGCCACGGAGTTCCTGCACCAGCGCGGCCACCATAGTCAGGCTCGTAAACACGGAATAGAGCGGGATGAGCGGGAGCGCCCAGGCGTGCCGCAGGTCCTTCCACGCCCTGTTCATGGCCAGGGCAAACACCGTGAGCAGCAACGTGATGAACAGGCCCACCCAGCCAAGGATTGCCCAGACGTCCGCGCCGAACGGACTGCGGCCCAGCGCCGTGAGGAAGACCAGATCCACGAGTACCAGGATCTGGAGCACCGGGAGCACCACCATGGTGATGGTGTTGAACAGCAGGTACGCGCCGAACTGTCCGTGCCGGAGGTTGCCGATCATGCGCTTGTGCACACCCATGGTCTGCAGCAGCCCGCGGGCCCAGCGGACGCGCTGGCGCCAGAGCGCCCGGACCGTTGACGGCGACTCGGCATAGACCAGCGCGCGCGGGGCGAAGACCACCCGGTAGCCTGCCTTGTGCACCCGCCAGGTGAGTTCCAGGTCCTCGCCTACCGTGTCTTCGCGGAACGGCCCGATCTCCTCCAGGATCCGGCGGGGGAACGCCCCAATGTTGCCGGAGACGATCGGGAGGCAGCCGATCATGGTCAGGGCGCGCCTGACCATCCCGGTGCCGACATGGCTGATGAAGGCCAGCATCCGGGTCTGGACCCGGTCCAGGTTTACCGGCCTGTCGTCGCCGCACACGGCCCCGGTGCGCTGGTCAGTGAAACCCTGGAGCATCCGCTTGACGGTGTTCTGGGAGAAGATCCCGTCAGCGTCGACAAACATGAGGACCTCGCCCGTGGCGTGGCGGATGCCCAGGTTCAGGGCCGCCCCCTTGCCGGCATTGGCCTGGGTCAGGACCGTGATCCGGGGATCCGTCGCGGCGAGCGCGCGCATCAGCCCGGCCGTGTTGTCAGTGGAGCCGTCATCCACGAGCACCACCTCGTACCGCTCGTACAGGGTGAGCTGAATGGAGCGGACGCAGTTTTCGATGACGGTCGCCTCGTTGAAAGCCGGGACGATGATCGACACGCTGGGCCGCTCATCCAGCAGGGTGGGCGTTGCGCGGCGGCGGCGCCCCGCACGGAGTTCAAACCAGACGGACAGCGGCAGCACGAGCATCTTCACGAGCCCGAACACCAGAATCGGCAGGCCGATGAGGAGCAGGAGGTACTCGGCCCCGGGGACGGCTGATGCGGAGGCGGAACTAAACCAGGACATGGGCGTACGCTCCTGTGCTTTGCCGGAAAGAGGCCGGGTTGAAGGAGGGAAGGGCAAACGACGCCAGCACGGCGTCGAGCAGTTCCGGGGCCTGCCCGCTGTTCGCGCCGAACCGTGCGTTCACTTCAAGGACCACCGGGGTCCCGTCGGCACGCCGGCGGACGTCGACGTCGACCGGGCCCGTGAGGCCCAGCGAGCGGACGGCCGCCATCGCCAGATTTCCGACGTCCATGGCCTCGCCGGCTTCGGCGCGGCGGGTGCTCACGGCGTTGCCCACGTTGCCCTGCGCCAGTTCGGTCTTCTCCACGACGACGACGAACGGCGCGGCCCCGTTGTGCGCCGGGGTGCCGAAGACCATCGGGCCGTATTCGGTGCCCGGGATGAACTCCTGGACAATCAGTCCTTCCGGCAGGCGGTGCCAGTCCACCTGTTTGCTGCCGTCGATGACCATCACGCCGCGTCCGCCGCGGGAGACCCGCGGCTTGAGAACTATGGGGCCGCCGAGCGCGGCCATGGCGGCACCGGCATTGGCGAAGTCCCTGGGCACGCCGAATCTCGGCACGGGGACCCCGGCGGTCTGCAGCTGCCAGGCCGTGAAGAGCTTGTCGTTGGCGAGAGCCACCGGACCGGGATCGCCGATGATGACCCGGACGTCGGTCCCGAAGGCGGCACGGTACCCCGCAAGCTGCGGGAGTTCCTCACTCACCGTGGGGATGACCAGGTTGATGCCCTCCTGGACGACAAGCCGGCGCAGAGCCGAGACCATGTCCGGGTCCGAGGCCGGCGGCACCGGGACGACGGTGAGGCCCGCCCCGGCGGGCAGTTCGCGGATGTCCGTGCCCAGGACGGGAACGCCACGGGACTTCAGCTGGGCAGCTACGGCGCGGCCCGCGGGGCCTCCGGCGCCGGTGACCAGCACGCGGGGCATCACAGCTTTTCCATTTCCGTGCTCAGTAGACGGACTGGTTCGTAGGCTTCGGCGACCCGGCGCCGCGCCTGCCCGCCGCGGAACGAGGCGATGCCGCGGACCCGCTCGGGCGTCATGTACGGCTTGGCGAGCTGGTCGCTGTGCATCCTCACGGCCTGGACCTTGGCGTCAAGGTAGTCGTCGATGTCAATGAAGACGCTCGGGCTGAAGTCCCGCGTTGCCGACGGGCTTTCATAGCAGAGGATTGAGTGGTGCTGGCGGGCGGCCCGCAGCGTCGCCATGTGGACGGCCTGATGGTCCTGGTGCTGGTCGTGGTTGGAATGCGTGAGGATGATGTCCGGGTTGTAGCGGGCGATGGCGGCTTCAATGACACCCACCATTTCCTGGCTGTGCCGGAACAGGTCCGTGTCTGTGAAGTTGTAAAGGGTCATTCCGGTGAGGCCCATGAACGCCGCGCCGCGCCGCGCGTCGAGTGAGCGCTCCAGGGGATCCCCTCCACGGGTGCCATCGCTCATGACGAGCCCCTGCACCTCGTGTCCGGAGTCTACGAACTTCGCCAGGGTACCGCCGCAGGCAAGTTCAAGGTCGTCGGGGTGGGCGCCGATGGCCAGAACTCTGCGCGGCTGGCGGGCCGGGGCTCCCCCGGTGCGCAGGGCCGTCAAAGCAACGCCCAGGGACGCGAGCGCGCCAAGGGTGAGCGTGAGGTCGGCAGTCCGCCACAACTCGGGCGCATCGAGGAAAACGCTGGCCAGATTTGCCACCAGCAGCGTTGAGCCGGCAAGAAGGCAAATCCTGCGGAGCAGTTCGGGACGGCGCAGGCGGCGGTGGAACCAGGACCGGCCAAGGGCGGCGGCGGCCACAAAAGTAATCAGGAAAACGATGAGCAAGACATAAATCGAGACCATGTGAATTCAATTCCTATGTTGTTCGGCACCCCAGTGCCGGGCCGGATTTGATCTTCAGGGCCGGGCGCATAAGCGAACCTGGCTTTGGGAAGTGGGAGGGGCAATTTTCTGAATCGGTTTGCGGCACCCTTGGCAGGGTGCCGCGTCGGCGAAAGGTGCAGCCGCTGCGGGCTGTGCGAGCATTGCAGGACGTTGACCAGCGCATATGTGGCACAGCACAACCGCCCCCCGGCGTGTTACGTGACATTGTGAGACCTTCTGGGAAACCTTCGGAAAACCTTGAACTTGCTCTTCCAGTAAAGGCGAGGGGCCTATCAGGGCGCCCGAGTAGGCAATACCCGAACCTCAGTGAATGGAATTAAAGGCGGTCACGGGTAGTACTCATATTTCTTGTTTCGACTACCCGGCTCCGGCTTTCGCAAGGCGAACGGGGGCGTGCCGCCCTTGCCCGGAACGGTTAACTGAAAAGGGCCGGGCGGCAATCATTAAACAACCGTGATTCCCTATCAGCATTCGGCAATAAATGCGGCGACTCTTCGGCCTTTTTTCTTTTGGCATCCCGCACCCGCAACTGTTGCGGGCTCCCGGTCAGGCCGGGCGCAACCGGCCCAGGGCCGAACGATTGTCTGCCGGCCCCTCGGTGACGGGCCCCTGGGTGGTCAGTTCGATGGCCCGCTCGACGACGGCGGGCAGGCCGCCGGCCCGGAACGGGCCGCGCTGCAGCTGGGAACCGGTGCCCTCTGCCAGAATCCGCTCGACGCCCTCGCGCGCCAGCTCCAGCTCGCCCTGTTCCTCAAGCACCGGTGCCACGAAGTCCACGAGCGCCCTGACCACGTCCGCGGCCGGGGCCGGGGTGAAGGTTCCGAAGTCCAGGAGCTCCCCGCGCAGTCCGCAATTGCTGGCCTGCCAGGCGGCCATCCGCAGCAGCAGCGTGGGCACCGGGGCGGGATCGACGCCGTCGTTCCATTCCCGCGCGGCCGACTCCACGAGGGCGCGCACCAGTACGGCAATCAGGGCAGCATCCTCGGCCCGCAGGCAGACATCCGCGACCCGGATCTCCACGGTGGGATGCTGCCGGGCCAGCCGCGCGTCGAAATAGACCATCCCCTCATCCATCAGGACGCCGCTTTCGACCAGCCGAGTGACCACGCGGCGGTAGACGGGCAGGCTGCCGAAGATCATCGTGGGACCCGAGCCCGGCCAGCGGTTCCAGGCCTGGGTGCGGTAGCTTTCGAATCCGGTCTCGGCCCCGTTCCAGTAGGGGGAATTCGCGCTGAGTGCTATCAGCACGGCCAGCTTGTCGCGGATCCGGTCCATTACCGCCACGCCCTCCTCCGGGGACTCCACAAAGGTGTGGACGTGGAGGCCGCAGGTCAGCTGGTTCCGGACGGTGAGCCCGAAGCGCTGCTGCATGGTCATATAGCGCGGATTCGGCGTCAGGTGGGTGGCTGAGCCTTGGGGCGACGTGGCCAGGGCCGCGACCCGGCCGCCGTGCGCCCGGGCGGCCTGGTCCGCAAGGGACCGGCCACGCCTGAGCTGCCGGAGCAGTTCCGTGTATTCCAGGCACGGATGCGTCTGGGTCTCGATCTGTTCGAGCTTGAGCTCGTAGCTGAAGTCGGCGCCTTCGTGGACCGGTTTCTGTGCCGGGAGAACCCTGGCGGCTTCCTGTTGCGGCGGCACCAGACTCGGCAGCATGAGGTCAGCGAGGGCAAGCAGCATCCCCGATTCGGGGTCCACTATCAGCAGTTCTTCCTCCACGCCGAAGGTGCGCATGAATCTATTGTGCGTCAGGATCCGCCGAAACGCCCCACACCAACGCGGGGCTCAGTCCTGGAAATACTCGATCTTCGCCCCGATGGTGTTCAGCCGCTCAGCCAGGTCCTCATAGCCGCGTTCAATGACATAGATGTTCCGCAGCTCCGAGACGCCACGGGCCGCCAGCATGGCCAGCAGCAGGCAGGCGGCGGGGCGGAGGGCAGGCGGGCAGCCCACCTCTGCCGCTCGCCACTTGCTGGGCCCGTTGACGTAAATGCGGTGCGGATCGAGCAGCTGGACCTGGGCGCCGAGCTTGTTGAGCTCGGTCAGGTAGATGGCCCGGTTCTCGTAGACCCAGTCATGGATCATTGTCTGGCCGTGGGCGTTGGCGGCGATCACCGCGAAGAAGGGCAGGTTGTCGATGTTCAGCCCGGGGAAGGGCATGGGGTGGATCTTGTCCTCCGGCGCCCGCAGCTCCGAAGGCTTGGTGGTGACGTCCACCAGGCGGGTGCGGCCGTTGCGGGCAAAGTACTCCCCGGAAACCTCGAGCCGCTGGCCCATCTGCTCGAGCGTGGCGAGTTCGATTTCCATGAACTCGATCGGGACGCGGCGGATGGTGACTTCCGAGTTCGTCACGATGCCGGCGGTGATGAGGCTCATCGCCTCGATGGGGTCCTCGGACGGGAAGTATTCGATGTCGGCGTCGATCGACGGGCGGCCGGTGATCTTCAGCGTGGTGGTGCCAACCCCGGCGATGTCCACGCCGAGCATCTGCAGGTAGAAGCACAGGTCCTGCACCATGTAGTTCGGGCTGGCATTGCGGATGATGGTGGTGCCACGGCGGTGGGCTGCGGCCATGATGGCATTCTCGGTGACGGTGTCGCCGCGTTCGCTGAGCACGAAGGAGCGGTCGTGACCGTCCGACGGCGGCGCCTGCACCGCGTAGAACCCGGACTTCGCCTCCACGCTAAGGCCGAACTGGCGCAGTGCCTGCATGTGCGGCTGCACGGTGCGGGTGCCGAGGTCGCAGCCGCCGGCGTAGGGCAGCCGGTAGGTGTCGGCCTCGTCCAGCAGCGGGCCCAGGAGCATGATGACGCTGCGGGTCCGTCGGGCCGCCTCCACATCCATGGAGGCCAGGTCCAGGACGGCGGGGCGGCGGATCTGGAGGTCGTTGGCGTTGAGCCAGGTGCACTCGACGCCGATGCTGGTCAGCACCTCCACGATCCGGTTGACTTCCTCGATCCGGGCAAGCCTGCGCAGCGTGGTGGTGCCGCGGTTGATGAGGCTGGCGCACAACAGCGCGACGCCGGCATTCTTGCTGCTGTTGACGTCCACCGCGCCGGCGAGGGTGCGGCCGCCCTCGACGCGCAGGTGGGTCATCTGGGGCCGGCCCACCTTGACAATGCTGTGCCCGACGATCGCCTCCAGGCGCTGGATCATCTTCAGGCTCAGGTTCTGCTTGCCCTGTTCCATCCGGGCGATGGCGCTCTGGCTGGTGCCCAGCTCGGCGGCGAGTTGCCCCTGGGTCCAGCCCTTGGCGCCGCGCGCCTCGCGGAGCAGGATGCCTACGTGTTCAGCAGTCGGTTGAGTCATGCTCCCGAAAATATCACGCATGATTTATAAACCACGGCAATTCCGGCCGGAATGGCGCCAATCTCACACGGATACCCACGCCATGCGATAACCGGCAGGCCACCGGAACTCCCGGGCCGCCCCGCCGAAACTCCCGGGCCGCCCCGCCCCGCCGGGCTGCCCGGGCTGCCCGGCCGGCGGCGCCGGTCTACTGGCGGGTGAGGAAGACGAGGTTCCAGGTGCCCGCGCCGAGGGCCGCGGCGACGGCGGCGGCGGCGATGCCGAGCCCGCCCAGCAGCACCCAGGCATCGAGTCCGCTGAACGTGGAGGGCCGCGCCCAGGTCCGGGCGGCACCGCCGAACCCGCGGGCCTCCATCGTCACCGCGAGCCGCGAGGCGCTCCGGATCGCCTGCACCAGCAGGCCGAAACTCTGGCCCAGCGTGGCGCGGAACCGCTGATAGGGGTTGCCGCTCGAGCCCACGCCGCGGGCCCGCCGGGCCATGCCGATGGTCTGCCATTGCTCGGCCATGATTCCGACGAGCCGCATCGCGGCCAGGGTGCCCAGGACGAACCGGTGCGGCAGTTTCGCGTTCTGGGCCAAGGCATCGGCCAGGTCCGTGGGGTCGGTACAGCTCATCAGCAGCACCGCGGGCAATGCGATCGCGAGCCCGCGGAGCATGAAGCCGATCCCCAGCTGCAGGGAACCGGCGCTGACGGACCAGATCCCCGCATTGAGCAGGACGGGTCCGGAATCGGCCGCCAGGATGGCCGTGCTCCAGCCGCCCAGCGCCGCGGCGAGGATCAGCGGCCAGCCGCGCTGCCACAGCAAGGCCACAGTCAGGCCCGCCAGCGGCAGGAGCAGCAGTTCGAACGCCAGCGCCACCGACGCCGACACCCAGTCAATGGAGAGCGCCAGGACCAGGGTGATCAGGGTGACCGCCGTGAACTTGGCGAGCGGGTTGGCTCGGGTCAGCAGCGCATGGTTGCCGCGCAGGCTCAGCGCGTCCCTCATGGCGAGGCCCCCTCCGGCAGCTCGAGATCCGGGCCGGGAGCGTCCGCGGCGGCGGTTTCCCGTGGCCGGAGGCGGAGTTCGGCGCCGCCGAGGACGGCGCTGAATTCGGCGTCATGCGTCACGGACACGACGGCGGTGCCGGCGTCGAGGAGCTCGGAGAGGAACGAGGCGAGTTCGGCCCAGGTATTGGCATCCTGGCCGAAGGTGGGCTCGTCCAGGACCAGCACCTGGGGGTGCGCCGCCAGCACAGTGGCTACCGAAAGGCGCCGCTTCTCGCCGCCGGAGAGCGTGTAGGGGTTGGCGTCCACAAGCTCCGTCAGCCGCAGCCGCTCCAGCAGTTCGTCCACGCGGTCTTCGCCGTAGCCGAGGTGGCGCGGTCCGAACATGAGCTCGTCGAGGACCTTGCCGGTAACGAACTGGTGCTCGGGTTCCTGGAAGACGGTTCCGATCCTGGCGATCAGCTGCTGGGCCTTCCACCGGTAGGGATCGGGTCCGGCGCCGTCGCGTACGCGGCCGTCGCGTACGCGGCCACTGGAGCGACCGCTGGAGTGACCGGTGGCGGGGCTGCTCAGCTCCGCCGTGGCCGAGACTGTTCCCGCGACGGGCCGCAGGAGACCGGCCAGCGTCAGCGCCAGGGTGGACTTCCCTGTGCCGTTCTGTCCGGTGATGGTCAGCGCCTCGCCGGCGCGGACCCGGACCGAGACCCCGGACTGGACCGGACGCGGCGCGATGGTGCGGAAGCCGTCGCGCAGCCCGGCCCGCCGCGGCCGTTCGCGGGACACCGCGAGCGCGTCGGCCGCGAGCAGAGTCTGTCCCGCGCCCCGCGCCGGTGTGCGCATCCGCGTCGCCGGGACGTAGCCCGGCACCCAGACGCCCGCACCGATGAGCATGTCCCGCGCCTCGGCCAGGACCCGGTCCGGCGGTCCGTCAATCAAGACCGCGGAGTCCGTGGCGGACCCTGGCTGCAGCACCACGATCCTGTCCACCAGGTCTTTCCAGACCCCCACCCGGTGCTCCACGACCACCAGCGTGGCGCCTGTCTTGTCCAGGCAGCGGCCCACAGCGTCGCGGACCTCCAGGACGCCCGTGGGGTCGAGGTTGGCGGTCGGCTCGTCGAGCAGCAGCAGCCCTGGCCGCATCGCGAGGATCCCGGCGAGCGCGAGCCGTTGCTTTTGGCCGCCGGAGAGGGCCGCCGTCGGGTGGTCCAGCGGCAGCTGTCCCAGCCCGACGTCGTCGAGGGCCTCGCGCACGCGCGGCCAGATCTCCGCCGCCGGGACGGCGAGGTTCTCCGCCCCGAAGGCGACGTCGTCGCCGAGGCGGGAGAGCACCACCTGCGTTTCCGGGTCCTGCTGCACCAGCCCGGCGCGGCCGCGCTGCGCCCGTGGCGCGGCACCGTCGATCAGGAGGCTGCCGGTCTCGTCTGTGTTCTCGGCGTCGCCGGAGTCGCCGGGGTCCCCGGAGTCGCCGGCCGCGCCGTCGCCCAGAACGCCGGCCAGGGCGTGGAGCAGCGTCGACTTGCCGGCGCCGGAGGGCCCCAGCAGGAGCACGCGCTCCCCCGGCCGGATGTCCAGGTCAAGGCCGCTGACGGCGGGCCTGGTCCGTCCGGCATGCCGCCAGCCCCAGCCGCGGGCCGTGACGGCGGCCGGCCGGACGCTCGGTGAAGATCTCATGATTCTCTGCAGGATTCAGCGACGGGGCTCAGGAGAAGACGGGCTCCGTGGCGGCCTTGCGGGAGGCAAAGGAGCCCAGCACTCCGGTTTTCGCCAGGCCGCGGGTGGCGAGCCAGGCCAGTCCGCCGGCAATCACTGCGCCGGAGATCGTGGTGAAGACGATGTAGGCGAGCTTGTCGCCGGCTTCGTAGGCGATGTTCCAGCCCCACGGCAGGAAGGAGTCGTTCAGGCCGCAGAAGAGGCCAGCGCCGGCGCCGGCCAGCACGGAGACGGGCAGGTTGAACTTCTTGTAGAGGAAGGCCGCGAAGACCAGTTCGGCGCCGAGGCCCTGCAGGATGCCGGAGATCAGCACCGTGGTGCCGTACTGCGAACCCATGATGAGCTCGCCGGTGGCCGCGACGGTTTCGCAGAAGAGTGCGGCGCCCGGCTTGCGGATGATGAGCATGCCCAGCACCGCCGGGATCATCCAGCCGCCGGCGTAGAGTCCGCTCAACGGCGGGTAGACCGCGTTGACCGGAGTCGAGATCAGGTTCGCGCCCTGGGACCAGGCCCAGAAAATGACGCCGCCGGCAACGGCGATCAACGCGGCCACCACAATGTCCACCACGCGCCAGCTGTAGTTGCGCCGGGCGGATGAACGGCTGGCGGAACCATGCTGTGCTGAAATATCTGTCATGTCGTCCTCCTGAGGAACAGGAGGGGAGGGTGCGCCGGCCGGTCTCGGCTTCCGCCGCCCTCCGCGCACCCTGAGAACTCGACTCCCTTGCGCCGGTACTAACCGGATCAGGTTCGAGGGTCTGCGGCTGTCCGCACTCTCAGCGCCCACCAAAGGTTTCCCCGGATTGTTCCGGCGATGCCCGACGGCGGCGCTCCCCTGTCGTAACTATTTTCGCCCTTGTGGGCTGGCTCAGTTTACACCCGGACGGCCGGGTTTTCAGTGGTGTGCCGTCACAATCGTGGACCGGACGGCGGCAGTCCCGGCGGCCCGGAAATCCCTCTTGGTAGAGTCGTCGTGCCGGACCCCCGGACCCGCCAGCGGGCGGCCTCGTCACCCACCGGAAAGCTGGAACATTTTGTCGCACACACCGGTCACCCAAGATCCCTCCGGGGAATACGATCCCGACTCGAGTGAGCCGCAGCCGCGGGGTTCCCTGGCGGCGCTTATCGGCCGCGTGCTGGCCGAGATAGAGGCGCTCCAGTTCGCGTCGTTCAGCAAGGATGACGCCCTGGACCTCGGGCTCCTCCTTGTCGAGCTGGGCAGGCAACGCTCGCTGCCCATCGCCGTCGACATCACCAAAGGCGAGCAGGTGCTCTTCCACGCCGCGCTGGACGGCGCCACACCGGACAATGAGCGCTGGATCAACGCCAAGAAGCGCACCGCCCTGCGGTACGAGGTCCCGTCCCTGCTGGTGGGCCTCCGGGCCCGCGCTGCCGGCGGAAGGATCGAGGACAACGCCTGGTGGGATCAGTCGGAGTTCGCCGCCCACGGCGGGGCGTTTCCCATTTACGTGCGCGGCACGGGCGCCGTCGCCGTCGTCACCGTCTCCGGCCTGCCCCAGAAGGCGGATCACGAACTCGTGGTCGAGGCCCTGCGGATGGTCCTCACCCCGGAACGCTAGGCTAGGGGAAAACCGTTCCCGTCCCAAGGAGACCGAAGAATGAACATCCTCATCAAGCTGCTCGGCACCGGCGTCAGCCTCCTGGCCGGCTTTGCCGGCACCAAGCTGGTGGACACCATGTGGGAAAAGTCCACGGGCAACAAGCCGCCCAAGGGCCAGGAGGACGACGTTCCCACCACCCTGCGCTCGGCCCTGACGTTCGCCCTGATCTCCGCCTCGGTCAGCGCCATCATCCAGGTGCTCGCCAACCGCGGCACCCAGCGCGCGATCACCCGCTTCGCCAAGACCCAGGACGTCGTCTGACCTGACCCGACCGGCCGCGGCGCCCGCCGCGGCCGTCGAAGGCCCCGGCCGCGTCCGTCGACGTGCCGGCCGGGCCGGACGGGGCTCAGCGGTCGTCGTCGTCCGCTCCGTGCGTGGCCGCCTGCTGGGCGGCCTTCTGGACTACCGCCTCGAGCTCGTCGGAGCTCAGCAGCTCCGGGTGCAGGTGCTTGGTCCGGTAGCCGGCCCGGCCCACCATGTGGGCGGACACGGGGACGGTGAGCAGCTGGAAGAGCCAGGCCACCAGCAGGACGGGCCACACCGACCAGGTGCGCATCTGCAGGCCGAGGGCCGCCAGCAGCAGGAACAGGCCGAGGACCTGCGGTTTGGTGGCCGCGTGCATCCTGCTCATGAGGTCCGGGAATCGCAGCAGCCCGATGGCGGCCGCGAGGGACATCAGGGCTCCTGTCACCATGAACACGGCGGAGACGGCGTCGATCACTGTGTCAGGATTCACGGACGCCCTCCCGCCTGTCGGCCACGAACCGGGCCACGGTGACCGAGCCGACGAAGCCGATCAGGGAAATCGCAACGAGCAGCATCAGGTTGTTCAGGTGCCGGTTGGCGGCCATGTCGATGCACAGGGCCGCGCCGAAGATGGCCAGCAGCACGTCGGCGGCCAGAACCCGGTCCAGCAGCGAGGGCCCCCGCGCGATCCGGACGATCGCCCCCGCGGCGGCCAGGGACAGTACGACGGCGGTCACCGTCAGGACGGTCTGCATCATGCGGCGGTCTCCTGTGTCAGGGCGGAAAGTTCGGCTTTGGTCCCCATGATCCGGATCAGCCCGGCCTCGGTGTCCCGGACCTCTTTGCGCAGCTTGGCCGCGTCCTCGGCATTGCGGACGTTGATGCCGTGGATGTAGAGCGTGGACGTCGACCTGTCCACCTCCACCACGAGGGACCCGGGAATCAGCGAGATCACGTGCCCGGTGGCCGTGACCAGGAGGTCCGAATGGCTTCGGAGCGGCACGGCTACGACTGCGCTGACCACGTTGGGGCCGCGGACGACGGCCAGGTACAGGACCTGGAAGCTTGCCGCGACGACTTTTCCGAGGAAGATGAGGGCGAACGGCACGGCGCGGAGCACGTTGAAGCGGCCGCCGAGTTCCACCGGGGGCAGATAGAAAATGCGCGCCACGAGCACCGCGATGAGGGCGCCGAAGAGGAGATTGCCCGGGCTGAAGTTCTGCCAGAGCGCGCCCCAGACAAAGACGAGCCAGACCAGCAGCGGCAGTTCCTGGCGCAGCGAGATCCTTTTCCGGTTCATTTTCCGCCGCCCTCCCGGACCTGCACCGGGTGGAGCGACGGGGGCACCGGCGGCACGGGCGCGTCCGGGCCGAGCACGGCCTGGATGTAGGAGGTCCGGTCCAGCATCTCCTGGGCGGACTGGTCGGCCACCCTGAACAGCGGCCCGGCAAAGACCGTCAGGGCCACGCCAAAGACCACCAGGCCCAGGGTGGAGCCCACCATGGTGCGGGGCAGCAGGGTCACATTCGTCTTGCCGGCCCGGTCACCCGTGGCGGAGTCGGCCGGCGCTGCCAGGAGCACCGGATCGGGGTGTTCGGCGTCCCCGGGCTTGCGCCAGAACGCCCGGTTCCAGACCCTCGCGATCGCCAGCAGGGTCAGCAGGCTCGTCAGCACGCCGCCGATCACCAGGGCGTAGGCCAGCGGCGTCCCCAGTTCCACGCCTGCCTGAAGCAGCCCCAGCTTGCCCAGGAAACCCGAGAACGGCGGGATTCCGGCGAGGTTCATGGCGGGAATGAAGAACAGGACCCCCAATACCGGGGAGAGCTTGGCCAGTCCCGCCACGCGGTCCATGGACGAGCTGCCGCCGCGGCGTTCAATCAGGCCGGTCACCAGGAACAGGCTGGTCTGGACAGTGATGTGGTGGGCCACGTAGAACACCGCGGCGCCCAGACCGGCCACGGTGGACATGGCCAGGCCGAACACCATGTAGCCAATATGGCTGACCAGGGTGAAGGACAGGAGCCTCTTGATGTCACTTTGGGCCAGGGCGCCGAGGATGCCCACCACCATGGTCAGCAGCGCCGCGACCATGAGCGGGGCGTTGAGCGCATCCCCCGGGAATAGCAGCGTTTCCGTGCGGACCATCGCATAGACGCCCACCTTGGTCAGCAGCCCGGCAAACACCGCGGTGACCGGGGCCGGGGCGGTGGGGTAGGAGTCAGGGAGCCAGAAGGACAGCGGGAAGACGGCGGCCTTGATGCCGAAGGCCACCAGCAGCATGACGTGCAGCAGCGTCCGGGTGCCCTGGTCGAGGTCGCCGAGCTTGATGGCGAGGTCCGCCATGTTGATGGTTCCGGTGGCGCCGTAGATCATGGCGATCGCGATCAGGAACAGCACCGAGGACACGACGGAGACCACCACGTAGGTCACGCCGGCCCGGATGCGCGGGCCTGTCCCGCCGAGTGTGATGAGCACGTAGCTGGCCGTCAGCAGGATCTCGAAGCCGACGTAGAGGTTGAAGAGGTCTCCGGTGAGGAAGGCGTTGGACACCCCGGCCACGAGGATCAGGTAGGTCGGGTGGAAGATCGAGACCGGCGCGTCGCGGTCGCCGTCGGCCATGCCCTGTCCCGTTGCGTAGATCAGCACCGCAAGGCTCACGGCCGAGGACACCACGAGCATGAGGGAGGAGAACTGGTCCACCACCAGCACGACGCCCCACGGCGGCAGCCAGCCGCCGATGTTCACCGCGGCCGTGCCGCCATCCCAGACGGAGGCCAGCAGCCAGCATTCCAGCAGCAGTGTCAGCGTCAGCACGGCGATGCTGACCGCGCGCTGGACCCTGGGGTGATGGATGAGCAGAAAGGTCAGGGCGGCGCCCAGGATGGGGAGTACGACGGCGAGCGGGGCAAGGCTGGTGATGTTCACTCTCCGCCTCCTTCCGGGCTGGGGTCAACGTTGAGGGAACCGGGCTGTTCTTCAGAGGCGGCCTTGTCGGCCCGCACGGGGCGGTCACCGGACATGACCGTGGCCAGCGGGAACTCCGAAGTCTCGACCGGGATCACGGAGTCGTCCTCGGCATCGAAGCTTGGCGTTTCCGCGACGCGGCGGTCCTCGGCGTCGTCCTGGATTTCATCCTGGCGGGCCAGGACCCAGGTGCGGTAGATGATGCCCAGCATGAACGCCGTGACGGCGAAGGAGATCACGATCGAGGTCAGGATCAGGGCCTGCGGCAGGGGGTCGTTGTAGTCCCCCGCCGGGGTGTCCTTGTCGAAGAGCGGCGCCAGCCCGGCGTAGCCGCCGGTGGCGAGGATCAGCAGGTTCGTGGCGTTGGCCAGCAGCATGAGGCCCAGCAGGACCCGGGTGAGGCTGCGTTCGAGGAGCAGGTAGATGCCACAGGCGTAGAGGGCGCCCATGACCGTCAGCAGGGTCAGGTTGACGCTCATGTTCTCCCCTTGGCAGTGGTTTCCGCGTCGGCGGACTCGGCGGGGACCCCGCCCGGGAGTCCTCCGCTGTCCTGGTCTTCGGCGGGTCCCTCTTCGGTCGTCTCGGGTTGTTCTTCGAAGTGCTCGTCGATCTCCGCGCCGAGGCTGCGCAGCACGTCCAGGGCCAGTCCGACGACTACGACGTAGACACCGATGTCGAAGATGGTCGAGGTGACGAACTTGATGTCGCCGAAGACGGGCAGCCACAGCTCCACGATGGCGCTCTGGAACACTTCGCCGCCCAGCAGCAGCGGCGTCATTCCGGCGGCAGCCGCCGTGGCCAGGCCGATCCCCAGCAGGGTGCCGGCGCCGACGGGTGTCGCTTCGCGCAGTTCGAAGCGGCCGCCGGCCAGGTAGCGGATGGTCAGGGCGAGGCCGGCGGTGAGGCCGCCGGCGAAGCCGCCGCCGGGCAGGTTATGGCCGGCGAGGAGCAGATAGATGGAGAACACGATCATCGAGTGGAAGATGAGGCGGGTGACCACCTCGAAAATGATCGAGCGGCGTTCGGGTGCCAGGGTCCGGCCGGCCACCAGCCAGGCGTCGCGAGTGGCGGCAGCGAACCGCCGGTTCATCGCCAGGGCGGCGTCTTCCCTGGTGCTGCCCCTGGCCCCGGTCCGCCGGCCCACGGTCCCTTCCGCGACGCTCGCGGATGTCCGGATGCGGTCACCGCGGCCGCGGACGAAGATGAGGCTTGCGACGCCGGTGGCGGCCAGGGCCAGGACCGAGATCTCGCCAAAGGTGTCCCAGGCCCGGATGTCCACCAGGGTCACGTTGACGACGTTGAGTCCGCCGCCGCCCTCATAGGCCAGTTGCGGGAACTGCAGGGAGACCGGCGGCGCCACCCGGGCGCCGAGGGCGTGGATGGCCACGAAAATCATGGTGACGCCGAATGCCAGGCCGATCACCACGCGGATGACCCGGTACTTGCCGCCGGTGCGGTCCCGCAGCCCCGGCGGAAGGCTCCGCATGGCCAGCACGAACGCCACCAGGATCATGGTTTCGACCAGCATCTGGGTCAGGGCGAGGTCCGGGGCTCCCTGCAGGGCGAACATCATGGCAATCCCGTAGCCGGTGACGGACACCATCAGGACGGCCAGGAACCGTTTGTTGGCGCGCACCGCGGCCAGCGCCCCGATCACGATTCCGGCGCCGGCCACCAGCTGCAGCGGAGAGCCGGGATCGATGACATAGAGGCCGGGCGGCAGCGGTTTGTTGGCCAGCAGCAGCGCCGTCAGCGGCAGGACGAACGCCACGGTCAGGATGACGGACAGGTAGAAGAAGAGCGAACCTCGCTGGGTCCGGCCGGTGATCCATACCGCGGTGTCGTCCAGGGCGCCGATCGTCAGCTGGTAGGCACGGTCGCTGTCGATCCAGCCCGGCACCAGCGCCTGCAGCCGGGCCACGGCGTTGCGGCCGTAGAACATCGCCAGGCCCAGGACGAACGTCACTGCGGTCAGGCCCAGGGCCGGGGTGATGCCGTGCCACAGCGCCAGGTGCCCGGGCGGGGCCTCGGAGCCGTGCACAAAAAGCTCCGCGTAGGGCTGGATCCAGGCGTCAACGGTGGCAGGCCACAGCCCGTAAAGGATTGTGAGGAGGCTCAGGATCGCCGGTGCGGCGAGGAACGCCGGTTTGACCGGCTTGAAGGCCGTGGGCTCCACGCCGGGCTTGAGGGCGAAGGCTCCCCACATGAACCTGGCGCTGTAGGCGAAGGTCAGGATGGAGCCCAGGACCACACCGGCCAAGAGCCAGGGTCCGGTCCCGGTCTCCGACTTGTACTGGAGGAAGGCCTCGAACACCGATTCCTTGGCGACGAATCCGGCCAGCGGGGGCACGCCCGCCATCGAGGCCGCGCCGATCGCCGCGACGACCGCCAGTGCCCTGGCCGATCCGTAGACGCCGGAGAGCTCGCGGATGTCCCGGGTCCCGGACTGGTGGTCGATGATGCCCACCACCAGGAAGAGCGTGGCCTTGAACAGCCCATGCGCCAGGAGCAGGGCTATTCCGGCGAGTGCCGCGTCGGGAGTGCCGAGGCCCACCACCATGGTCATGAAGCCCAGCTGGCTCACGGTGCCGTAGGCGAGGATGAGCTTGATATCTGTCTGCCGGAGGGCCCGGTAGCCGCCCACCAGCATGGTGGCCAGGCCCAGGCCGAGCACGATCGGCAGCCAGGCCGCGGTGTCCGCGAATCCGGGGGCCAGCCGGGCCACAAGGTAGATCCCTGCCTTCACCATGGCCGCGGCGTGCAGGTAGGCGCTCACGGGAGTGGGGGCAGCCATTGCGCCGGGGAGCCAGAAGTGGAACGGCACCAGGGCGGATTTGGTGATCGCACCGATCAGGATGAGGACGACGGCGGCGTTCACGACCCCGCCTGCGGGGCCGGCGACCAGGGTGGGAGCCAGGTCCATGATGGCCTGGATCCGGTAGGTTCCGGCCGTCGAACCGAGCATGATGAGCCCCACGAGCATGGCCAGGCCGCCGGCGGTGGTCACCACGAGTGCCTGCAACGCCGAGCGCCGCGCGGACAGCCGGGTGCGGGCGTAGCCGATCAGCAGGTAGGACAGCACTGTGGTCAGTTCCCAGAAGATGAACAGCAGCAGAAGGTCATCAGCGGTAACGAGGCCGAACATCGCCCCGGCGAAGGCCAGGAGCTGGGCGCCGAAACCGCCGAGGTAGTCGTCCTTGTCCTTGAAGTAGCGGGCGCAATAGACCAGCACCAGCGCACCCACCCCCAGCACCAGCAGGGACATGACCCAGGCCAGGGCGTCCATCCGGAACGCGAGTTCGAGCTGCAGCCCGGGAATCCAGGGGATGACTTCGGTAATCGCCCCGTCAGAACCTGAATAGACTGTGCCTGAATAGACTGCGTCGTGCTGCAGCAGCAGCCAGATAAAGGAGGCCGCGGGGACCGCGGCCAGCGCGAAGAACGAATTCCTGCCAAACTTTCGGAACAGCAGCGGGGCCACAGCAGCCACCGCAAAGTGCACGGCAAGGACTGTGATCACTGGTATCTCCGCAACGTCAGAAAGTCGATTGTCAGCAAGTTGGAGCAGGCGGGTCATTTGTTAGGTTCGGTGCCGTCAGTTTACCAAGCGTGTACAAATTCTTTTGGCCGGGACACCGGTCACTGAACAATTCGACGCAAATGTGAAGCCGGGGCTAAACCCTGCCTGGCAAAACCCCCTGCCGCTCCCCCTCGGAGGACGCCCGGGGCGGCTACGATTCTGGCTATGAACACTGCCGCCGCCCCAGAGGCCATGCGCCCCTCGGAACTGGAATCGGGAAGTCCCGTCCCGCACCGTGGCCGGATCCTCGCGTGGGCCTCGTGGGACTGGGGTTCGTCAGCCTTCAATGCCGTCATGACAACGTTCGTTTTCACCGTCTACCTGACCTCCAAGGCATTCGGCGGGGAGGACCAGGCCTCGGCAGTCCTGGGCGCCGCGCTGGCCGTCGCCGGCGTGGCCGTTGCCCTCCTGGCCCCGGTCACCGGGCAGCGCTCGGACACGGGCGGCCGGCGGAAGCTGTGGCTAGGGGTCAACACGGCCGCCGTCGTCGTCCTGACCGGGTTGTGCTTCTTTGTCTTCCCGCGGCCGGACTTCCTGATCCTGGGCGTCACGCTCATAGCGCTGGGCAACGTCTTCTTCGAGTTTGCCGGGGTCAACTACAACGCCATGCTCACCCAGATCTCCACCCCGCGGAACATCGGCAAAGTGAGCGGCTTCGGCTGGGGAATGGGGTATCTCGGCGGCATCGTCGCGCTGCTGGTTGTGCTCCAGCTTTTCGTCCAGCCCAGCGTGAACTGGTTTGGCGCCTCCACCGCGGACAGCCTGAACATCCGGCTGGTGGCGGTGTTTTCGGCCCTGTGGTTCCTCGTCTTTGCACTGCCCGTGCTGTTCGCGGTCCCGGAGCTGCCGCGCTCGGACCGGGGCGCCGGGCTGGGGTTCCTCGCCTCCTACGGCCTGCTCGTACGGCGCATCAAGGCGATCTACCGGACCAGCCCGCACACTATCTACTTCCTCCTCGCGAGCGCCATCTTCCGGGACGGGCTGGCAGCTGTCTTCACCTTCGGCGGGGTGATCGCGGCCGGCACCTTTGGCTTCGAGCTCAAGGACGTCATCTTCTTCGCGATCTTCGGAAATGTCGTGGCGGCCGCCGGCGCCATCCTCGGCGGCTTCCTGGATGACAGGATCGGGCCGAAGACCGTGATTATCGCGTCTCTGGCCGGCCTGCTGGTCGCGGGTACCGCGATCCTGGTCCTCGGCAACGGCAGTTACATGTTCTTTGGCATGGCCTGGGCCGGGACCACCACGTTCTGGGTCTTCGGCCTGCTGCTGTGCCTCTTCGTGGGGCCGGCCCAGTCGTCCTCCCGCGCCTACCTCGCCAGGCTCGCCCCGCACGGCGAATCCGGCGAGCTCTTCGGCCTCTACGCCACCACGGGCCGGGCCGTAAGCTTCCTAGCCCCCGCGCTCTTCACGCTGTGCATCGCCGTCGCCGCACCCTTCGTAGCGGAGGGCGAGGCCCAGCGCTGGGGCATCCTCGGCATCATGGTGGTGCTGCTCGTGGGCCTGCTCGTGCTCCTGCCGGTCAAGGCCCCCGATCAGACCGAAATCGCGGTGGTCCCCGAGTCCTGAGGCGGCCGAATCAACGGTTCGCGCACTAGGCTGAGGGTATGAACGTGGATGAGACGGACCTCCCCGGCCTCGGCCGGCGCAAGGACTTCATGACTGCCTCCGGACGCCGGATCGGCGTTGTCGAATACCGCGAGGGCCAGACGGAACTCATCGTCTCGACCTGGGACGATCCTGACACCTGCCAGGCCTCTGTCCCGCTGACTGCGGATGAGGCCGCCGCCCTGGGCAACCTCCTGGGCGGCCAGCGCATCGCCATGCAGCTCTCGGAAGCCCACCGGGAAATCCCGGGTATTGTCACGCGCCAGTTTTCGATCAGCGCTGAGTCACCCTTCCAGAACCAGCCGATGGGGAAGGCGTGCATCCGGACCCGGAGCGGGGTCTCGATCGTGGCTATCATGCGCGAAGGCGAGGTCGTGCCCTCCCCGGGACCCGACGTCGTCCTCCACCCCGGTGACCTCCTCGTTGCGGTGGGTACGCAAGAAGGCCTGGACACGGCGGCCGGCATCCTGCGCAACGGATAAGCCGGATGGATCCGCTCGCGCTGACCCTGATCGAGCTGGGGGCCGTCGTCTTCTGCCTCGGCCTGCTGGCCAGGTTGGCCGGGCGGATCGGCATGTCCCCCATCCCGCTCTATCTGGTGGGCGGGCTGTTCTTCGGGGCCGGGGGCCTGGTCAAGCTCGAAGGCATGCACGAGTTCGCGCACCTTTCCGGCGAGATCGGCGTAATTCTCCTGCTGCTTATGCTTGGGCTGGAATATACGGCGTCCGAGCTCGTCACCGGCCTGCGGCGGTCCTGGCAGGCCGGCGTCCTGGACCTGCTGCTCAATTTCCTGCCCGGTGCCGGGCTCGCGGTGATGCTGGGATGGGGCGTCGTGGGGGCCATGGTGATGGGCGGCGTCACCTACATTTCATCCTCCGGGATCGCCGCCAAGGTCATCACGGATCTTGGCCGGATCGGCAACCGGGAAACCCCGGTGGTCCTGTCCATCCTGGTGTTCGAGGACCTCGCCATGGCCGTGTACCTGCCGGTCCTGACCGCGACGCTGGCCGGCGTCAGCATCCTGCTGGGGCTGCAGACGGTGGGGATCTCCCTGGCCGTCGTCAGCCTGGTCCTGGTGGTGGCCCTGCGGCACGGACACCACGTGTCCAAGGCCGTGCACAGCGAAAACTCCGAGGTTTTCCTGCTCAACCTGCTGGGCGCGGCACTTCTGGTCGCGGGGCTCGCGGCCGCGATGCAGGTTTCCGCGGCAGTGGGCGCCTTCATGCTCGGCATCGCGATTTCCGGCGCCACGGCCCACAGCGCCACCCGCGTCCTGGAACCGCTCCGTGACCTCTTCGCAGCCATCTTCTTTGTGGTTTTTGGCCTCAACACCGACCCCCGGTCCATCCCCCCGGTCCTGGGCTGGGCCCTGCTGCTGGCCCTGGTGACGGCAGCCACCAAGGTGGTCACCGGGTACTGGGCGGCCAAGCGGGCCGGGATTGGCATTCCCGGCCGCTACCGCGCGGGCGCGGCCCTGATCGCACGCGGCGAGTTCTCGATTGTCATCGCCGGCCTGGCCGTTGCCTCCGGCGTGGTGCCCGCCGATCTGGCAGCCCTCGCCACCGCCTACGTTCTGATCATGGCGATCGTGGGGCCGCTGGCCGCCCGCTTTGTGGAGCCGCTGGTCCGGCTCCTGCGCCGTCCGGCACGGCGGCCCGCGTTCCGGACCTCGGGCCCGGCGTAACGCTGCCGCCCTGCGACTCAGCGCACTGGGTGCCTGGCCAGGAGGCTGGCTTGGCCGGCGCGGCCGTCCGGCCTGGCAGCCGTCCCGCCTAGATGTTGGTGAGGTGGAAATTCAGGTGGCTGCGGCTGGCCGTGGGCCCGCGCTGGCCCTGGTAGCGGTTGCCGTATTCCCCCGAACCGTACGGGTGCTCCGCGGCCGAGGACAGCCGGAAGAAGCACAGCTGGCCGATCTTCATACCGGGCCAGAGCTTGATGGGCAGCGTGGCCATGTTGGACAGTTCCAGCGTGACGTGGCCGGAGAATCCGGGATCGATGAAACCCGCCGTCGAGTGCGTCAGCAGGCCGAGCCGGCCGAGCGAGGACTTGCCCTCGAGGCGGGCCGCGATGTCATCCGGCAGCGTCACGGTCTCGTACGTGGAGCCAAGGACGAACTCCCCCGGGTGCAGGATGAACGGCTCGCCGGACTCAACTTCCACCAGGCGGGTCAGCTCGGGCTGTTCCTCGGCCGGGTCAATGTGGGCGTATTTGTGGTTGTCGAACAGCCGGAAGAACTTGTCGATCCTGACGTCCACCGAGGACGGCTGGACCATGTCGGGGTCGAAGGGTTCGAGGACAATCCGCTGGGAGTCAATTTCGGTTCGAATGTCGCGGTCAGAGATCAGCACAGGTTCAAAAATACCGCACGGGGCCCTGCCCGGCTTCATGAACGGGTGCAGCCGCCAAGTGTTACTCCAACGGGGCGTCTATTCCGTACCGGGCATATCTTCGAGGAGGGACTTGAGCCGCTCGAGTTGGCCGACCTCGGCCTTCATCCGCCGGCGGAAGGGTTTAGTCAGGCGGACAATGAACCCCCTGGGCTCGTAGTTCAGGGCGAATCGGACGCGGGTGCTGGGACCCTCGGTGCTCAGGTAGTAGCCGCCGTGCGGCCGGGCCGGCCCGACGATGACCTGGTACTGGATCTCAGCCCCCGTCCGGGCTTCGACGATTTCGAAGTCTGCGGCCACGGGTCGTCCGCCCGGTCCGGCGACCGTCTGCCGGTACACGGCACCTTTGGCGCCGGCGGCACCGGAGTGTAGTTCCACGCTCCGGACCCCCTCCCGCCAGAGTGGCAGGTGGCCCGGGTCCAGGAGGAAGTTGTACACGCTCATGGCGTCACGGTGGATGACGACGTCGTACTCTGCGAATGCCACGAAAATCCTTGCTTGGCGGACGGCAATGGACGTAGCCCGCTTCCCCCACACTGCAGCTAACCAATTCAGGATATTCGCCAGAGCCGCCAGTACCGCGGCGGCTCCAGGTCCTTTACCGAAGAGTTACGGGGCCACCCCAGGGCGGTCGTCGCTCATCGCCCTGCGGGGCCCGCCAAAGAAGACCCGCCAAAGGGCCCCGCCAAAGGCAGGGCCCGGACAACCCGGCAGTCATCATCAGGTTTCCACACTCGCGAACTTGCCACGGCGAACGTGGGCGGGCCGAAAGGAACCGTCGTCGCGGTTCTCGACGGGAGGGATGCGATCGGGATGTTCGGCGCCGTATCCGGCAACGTACGCCGTGTTGGCGTCGGGGCCCCGACGGGGGATCCTGTTTTGGACGACGCCGAGAATGTTGGCGTCGACGAAATTGAGCTGGTCGATTGCCTTGGCCAGGCTGTGTTGGCTCACCCTCTTCGTTCCGACCACCAGCAACACGCTGTCGGTGCTCTTGGTCAGCACACTGGCGTCGGTGACGGGGAGGATGGGCGGGGAATCGACGATGATCACGTCGAACTTTTTCTGCAACTCCTCCAGAAGGCGGCTCATGGCTGCTGAACCGAGCAGTTCACTGGGATTGGGCGGCAGAGGACCCGAGGCGAGCAGCGCCAAACCGTCGTCGGACCAGTACTGGATGCTGTCGTCGAGGCTGGACGTTCCGACAAGGACAGTGGTGAGTCCGATGCCCCCCTCGATTCCAGTCGCTGAAGCAACTGAGGGAAGACGAAGATCAGCATCCACGAGGATGACCTTCTGGCCGCCCTTGGCGATAGTGACGGCAAGGTTCAGCGCGACCGTGCTCTTCCCCTCCCCCGCTGACGCGGAAGTAACAACGATCGAGCGCATCGGCCGGTTCACACCTGCGAACTGGAGGTTCGTTCGAAGCTTGCGGAACGCCTCCGCGCCCGAACCGCCCAGGACCGAGGGAGGGGCCCCGGGCAGACGGCCGGCAGTCTGTTCAGTGATTCCTGCCAAGAGCGGCAGATCAGTCATCTTGCGCAAATCCGATTCCGTCCGGATGTTGCGGTCCAGGACATGGCGCAATACGGCCGCCGCGATTCCGGCTGCGAGCCCGTACAAAAGGCCCAGGCCGAGGTCCAGCTTCGCGTTGGGGCTCGACGGCTCGGTCGGCGTGGTGGCGTGGTCCACCGGGCTGAGCCGGACCGGGGTCGGCGTTCCGTTCGTGGGCCGCTCCAGGTCAGCGACAGCCGTGATGAGGCTGGCAGCGACGGCGTTGGCGATGTCGGCGCTCCGCTGGGCGGAGCCGTCCCTGGCTTCGATTTCGATGATCACCGTATTGCGCGCGGTGGATGTCTTGATCTTGGCGGCCAAGGCTTCCGGGGTCATGCCGAGGTTGAGCTTGTCGATGACGGGTTGGAGCACGGTCGGTTTTGAGGTGACGTCCACATACGATTGGACGCGCGCCAATGCGAAGACACTGCCCTGTTGCAGTTCCGCGGACGTTTCCGAGTTCTGCGTCGAAACGAAAAGGCTCGTCGATGCCGTGTAGGACGTGGGAGTCAGCAAGGATGCCACGCCCGCGAGTATCGTTCCCAGCAACGCCAGGACAGTGATCAGGCGCCAGCTTCGGCGCAATATAAGCAATTGTTCACGGACGTCCATTGCGGGTCCTTTCACAGGCGGTGGTTGCTGCATTCCAGGCGAAGCGGCGCGGTTTCATGCGGCCAGCCAGGTGTAGCATCCATCCGACACGACACGGGCGGTGCCGGCCGGGATGGCGAAGGCCGACGTACCGTTCGATTGCGCAATCGACCCGCCTGCTGCGTCGTAGGCCACCAGTGTGCAGTTCGGGGAGGGATTCCATGCCTCGTACTTACCCACGGAGATTGAACCACCGCCTTCCTTGGGCGCTGCCGCACCGATGGTGAAGTCGCCGTCGGTGAAGCCGCGGCGCGCGGCATCGAGCTCGGGCTGGAGCCCGGGACAGAGATCATTAATGGCAGCGACCACCTCCGCGTCCACCTTCTCGATCAAGTGGGACACCACGGCCTTCTGGTCCGTGGCTTTCACATTTTCCAGTTGGGCGCAGCTTTCCTGTCCGACTTGAAGGACAGCGTTCGGGTCGGTGCCCTGGGGGACCCGTGAAGCGAGATACCGCTGCTCGGGAGGCGCAAAGGTGGGCTTGGGTGCAGCCTGCGGGGCTTGCGCCTCGCCGGAGGCGGCGGGGGTGTTAGCAGGTGCCGCTGTCTTGGCTCCCGTGGCGGGAGCCGAGGGGGAAGCCGCCGGAGGAGCGGCCGGAGCCTCTGAAGCTGAGGCGGACGGGGAGGTTGAGTTGGCGGACGCGGACGTGGCGTTGGGATTTCCGGGGGAGGTGCAACCGGCGGCTGCGAAGACCGCAGCCGCCAGAAGCACCATTCCCAGGGATTTCGAGAGACCGTTATACATGGGATGTTTTCTTTCGAGAGCTATTTTTACTTAGGGATTCGGCTCGAAGTTCAGTACCAGGGCCGGACGTTTGGCAGCAGAGGCTTCCCGCGAGAAGAACCACATGTTGTCGGTTCCAGCGCTCTGCATCGAGAAGTTGATGTCACCTGCGAGCGCTGCCGAGATTGCGGCCGCATCGAGCGAAATTGAGTACGACGCGTTCGGTGCCGTCGGACCGGTCAGCGTTCCCAGCAAGGTGCTGCTGGTTTGCGGGCGGTTGTTGTAGGTCGTCGTCGCCTCGGACCAGTCACCGGCCATCGCCACCGTCTGCTGCGGATCGGCGGACCCGGCAAAGGAATCCGCGGTAGTTGAGAACTTCAAGGTCGCCGACACGAGGTGCTGGCCCGCAGGAACCTGCGAGGACGCATTGAACCTCATGTAGGTGATGTAAGCCGACGTACCCCTGGTGGCCAGGGTCGTGAAGGACCCTGTTGCGGTATTCGGCGCTCCCGCATTCACGTAGGTGTCGGCGGTCGGTGTCAGCGTGAGCGTGACCGGCTGCGGGAGCGGGACCACCGTTGCGGATGCTTCGTTGGACGGGCCGCTGATGTTGCCGGCCTCGTCGGCGGCGAGAACCTGATAGTAGGACGTTCCGGCCGGACGGCCCGCGTCAGTCCAGCTGAGCGTGCTCCCGTTCACCGTGGCGACGAGGCTGGCTGCTGACGGGGTGAACCCGCTGGTATCGGAACGGTGGACCTGGTATTCCGTAACCCCGACGTTGTCGGTGGTTGCGTTCCAGGAAACGGCCACATCACTGGCAGTTACCGCGGCCGCAACTCCTGTCACGGCCGCGGGAGCTTGTGTGTCGGGGACCGGCTGTCCGATTCCCTTGCCGATGTTGAAGTGATCGGTGACCTGAGCCGCCGAAAGCACCGTCGGGTACACGGCGAACTCGTCGATGGAGCCGGCGAAGTAGTTGCTCGAGGGCCGCAACGGCCAGCTGTTCAGCTGGTCTCCGCCAATCTTCCACGAACCCCAGTAGCCCTGCGCTGCAGTCTGGTTCGGCAGCGCGCCGATCTGGGTTCCATCCACGTAAAGCCGCATGCCGTCGCTGCCCTGCGTCGCCACGGCGTGGTGCCAGGCGTTGTCGTTGTAGGGCAGAACCGAGCTAACCGTCCTTGTGCCGTTGACGTAGACACCGTAGATCAGCGTGCCCGCGTTCGTCATGTAGAGGTTCCGGTCGTAACTGCTGCTGAGTCCGGGATTGGTACCGTGCCGGTTGGGCTGGCCACTGCCGAAGCCGAAGATCTTCCCGCCCCGGGTCGTGTTCGTCTTGAACCACACCTCCGCGCTGTAGACGGTGGGCGCATTGCCCCGATTCTGGCCGTAGGCGAATGCGCTCGTGCCGTTGAACGTCGTCGAGCGGCTGGTGTCATTGGCAATGGCTCCGGTGTCGCCGGCAAATGCCGGTCCGCCATAGCTCAGTTCCAGGTTGTTGCCCGCAGAGCTGTCGGCGCCGACCGTCGGACCGTTGCCGTCAAGCCGCCAGTACGTACTGGCACCTGCCCCAAGGACAGCGGCCGGGTAGGCTGCGGTGGTCCTCGCTGTTGTGACGGCCACCGAGGCTGAGAGCGGACCGGTGTTGGTGCCGTCAGTCGCCCGGACGCGGTAGCTGTACTGCGTTCCGGGTACGGCTGTCTTGTCCGTGAAGGACACCTGGCCTGTCGACCACCACAGCGAGCTGGCATTAACAGTTCCCAGCGGGGTCGAAGAGCCGTTCCGGTAGACGGTGTAGCTCAGCTGCGAGTCGTCGTTGTCGAGGCTGGCCCGCCACCGGATCTGGTTTTCGCCGGCCTTGAGGCTTTCCGCGCTGACGTTGCTGGGCGAGGAAGGTGCCACAGTTCCCGGGCCGGGGCCGAATCTGGTCAGGCCCTGCTGGGCGGTGCCGTTGGTGGTGGTGAATTCGCCGGCGACCCAGAGCATGTCGCCCGAACCCCGATTCGTGTGGACGATGGCCCTGGGGCCAATGCCTTCACCAATCCCGTCGTTGGTATCAGGGCTCCACCCCAATTGGGGTGCCGGGGCGTTGACGCTCTGTGCCGTCAGGTGCTGCCGGACGCCGTCTGCCATTTCATTCATGGTCGAGCAGTCGTGCTCGTGGCTGGCGGCGTAGAGGACACCGCCGTAGACATCCACCGCCTGGGTGGCTCCGAGGCAGGTGTCCCTCCACACCTGGTCGTAGGTGTCAAGGCTGAATCGTGCCCGTCCGTCGAAGACGCCGCCTCCGGTGCCCTCGTTGCCGATGTAGAAGTTCTGCCCGTCGTCAACGATGGATTTTGTAAATGACGTGCGCGAGATGAACGTTGCGCCGTATGCCCTCACGTTCGCGCCGGTGTTCGTATCGACGACGGCGATCGACTGGGATGCCGCGCCGTTCACAGTTGCGAAATCGCCACCGAGGACGGCCACGTTGCGGCCGGCGGGGATGTCCAGCGCGCGGGCTGACGCGTTGACGGCCGGCGCCCATGGAAGGAGCGCGCCGTTTGAGTCCATGGCCGCGTAACGGCTGCGGGCCTCGGTCCCGACCGTTTGGAAGTCGCCACCGAAATAGACGGCGGTGTCGGTTGCGGCGATTGTCCGGACTGTGGCCGAGACGATTGCCGGCCGGAAGGTCGTGTCTACCGTGCAGCCAGGAAGCTTGACGGCAGCGATGCGGGTGGTGTTGACGCCGTTGATGGCCCCAAACAGACCGCCCACATAGAGCCGGCTGCCGTCCGGAGTTACCGCCAGGGCACGAACGGTTGTACCTGTGCCGCCCGTCACGGACAAGGCGCAGGAAGTGGGGTTGCCGGTGAACGCGTCGAAGGCCGCGAAGTTCACCGCATTTCTTGACTGGGCGCTGCCGGCGGCGGTGCCAGGAGGCCGGATCTGGGTGAACGTTCCGCCGGCGTAGACAACTCCGTTTGACTGGGCCATGGTCCAGGCAACGCCGTTTGTCTGCCAAGTCGGGAGGGCGTTGGCGGAAAACGCAACTCCCGGAGATAGAGCGAGCGCGGAGCTGCTGGTGGCAATTAACGGCGCCACCGCTAGCGCTATGCCCGCTAGAACAGCTGGGATTTTTTGACGCATGGAGTCCCCCCCGGTTACGTAATCATGAACTTCAGGGCTGAAGCTACCAAGATCAAATCAGCAAAGACCAAGGGCGGGAACGGTTACTCCTACTAGCTTTTCCACCCCTCCTACTTGTCTTACTAGTCCCGCTACCTGCTTTAGCCGCCCGCCCACGCGTTTCTCCCCAAAGTGCTTTCCGTTAGGCAATAACACCCTCAGCATGGAATTGGGGGGACCAGCCCAGCGCCTCGACGGCCGGCCGGTGCCTATGACCTATTCGGCATTCGTGAAGAATCGAGTTCGTTGTGACTGTTCGTATCGGCTATGCATCCGGTGTCTACGATCTTTTCCATGTCGGGCACCTCAACCTGCTCAAACATGCACGGTTGCACTGCGACTATCTGGTCGCGGGAGTGGCTTCCACTGAAGCGACACTGCTCGTGAAGAACAGAGAGCCTGTCGTGCCTCTTCATGAACGGCTTGAGATCGTCCGGAATATCCGGCTTGTCGACGAGGTGGTGGTCGACAACTACCCGGACAAAGTAGACGCCTGGCATGCCGTTGGCTTCCACGTAATTTTCAAAGGCGATGATTGGCGCGGAACAGAAAAGGGAAACCGCCTCGAAGCCGGCATGCTGGCGCTCGGCGTCGAGGTGGTGTATTTTCCCTACACCGTTCACACCTCCAGCACCCTGCTGCGGCGCGCCCTGAACCTGCTTGATAACGGCCTTGAAGACAACGAGTCATTGAAGGCGTGAAATGCAGGCAAATCGAAGTGCGGGGAAATCAGGAACCGGCACTGGGAATATTCCGGACAATCGCAGAGCGCTCTCCCGGCGCCAGGCCATCTTCCTTGGAGCATCGGGATTATTTCTGGCCGGATGCACGCCCGCTCGTCCGCCTGTTCAAGCTCCATCAATTCACACAGTAGCCACGCTATTCGAAAATGATCGTTTTATTGTGGCTCACCGCGGCTCAGGAGATAACTGGCCGGAACACACTATGCACGCCTATGAGCAGTCGGTAAATTCCGGTGTTCCGGCGCTCGAAGTTTCGGTGAACGCCACCAAGGACGGCGTGCTGGTGTGCCATCACGACCAAAGTGCGCTCAGGGTGACCGGGCAAAACCGCAAGGTCGCGGAACTTACCTATGCCGAGCTCAGCGGCCTCCGGGTCGATGCCCGCGCTTGGCTTGGCCCGTCGACGGCCCTTGAGCCCATTCCGAAGCTACGGGACGTCCTTGACCGGTTCGCGGCTTCGCATGTCATTTTCATCGAAGACAAACAAGGCACGAACACGAGAACGCTTCTTGACCTGATGGACAGCTACCCGAATTCCACCGAGCATTTCATCTGGAAGCAACCGGCCCCCGCCCTCCAGGTTGCGGCAGCCGCCAAGCGCGGCTACAAAACGTGGGGGTACTTCATGCCGGATGCCATTCCTCGTTTGGACGAGCTCGCCGCCGGATTCGATTATCTTGGCGTTTACCACACCGCCGATGACGCGACGGTCCGCAAGGTCGTGGCCTACGGCAAGCCCGTCATTTGCTGGGAAATCCATACGCGTTCCGCTGCCAACCGCGTGACCAGCCTGGGCGTTCAAGGCCTGATGTGCTCAAACATCCCCTATGTGACATCGGCGACCGCGGAATCTCAAGACACGTTCTCGACCGGTTCCCGGGCCGCCGGCGACCTTCCTTGGACTGTTGACCAAGGCTGGGGAGCCCAACCGGTGATCGACGCGGCATCGGCATCAGTAGTACTGGATAAAAGCGAGAACTTCAGCTATCGGCTGGGTTCAATGGGTCCTGTCACGAAAGAGATCCACAGCATTACGTTCGAAATGTGCTGGCCCCAGGAACTTCCGTCGAACCTTCAGCACGCCGGAATCGCGTTCGGGCAACAGGATGACACCCCCTACCGGGTGTTGGTGCCAAGCAGCGTCGGGGGATATCACCTGATCATTCGGCCAGCCGGAGAGCTGGTCCTGTACCGGCGCGACCCAGGCAATCCCGCCGGCACACGGCTACAGACGATCGCGACGTCACCCGTGAAGCCCGGGGAATGGATGCACTTCAAGATCGACGTTACGCCGTCTTCCATCCGGTTCTCGAGGGTAGACGGCGCCGGCTGGTCAGGAGAGACGATGGACCGGGAGTATCGCGGGGGCTACATCAGTCTCTGCAAGGATTACCCTGCCCCGGTCCCCGTGCAGTTCAGGGGTGTCACGGTCATTTAGACCGGATGCCGGTCAGGGCCGGCCACCCGCCGTGTTTCTGCCGCGCTCACCGGGCGTCAGCAGCCCGCCGGAGCTCGACTTCCGCCGGATCGGGCCGATGCAACGACGATTCTGTCCGGGAACGGGAACGGGATCTCGACACAACGGTGGCGGTCCCCCCGACGACAACCGCGGCCGCGACTGCCAGCGCAAACGCCCAGGCGGCGCCAACGGTGCCGCCCGCATACGCCAGGGCAAGGGGCAGCACAAGCGTCAGAAGGGCCAGAACTGCCCGCATGAGCGTCGACAGCCTGTTCGCCTGGACGGACCTGTAGTAGGCCAGCAAGACGGTGTAGGGAACCATCGCGACGTATTGCACCAAGTAAGGAAGTCGCAGCCCGGACGCAGCCTCCCAGGATGCGCCGAGCACGAGGGCCCCTATGGAGCCCGGCAGCAGCATGACGGCCGCGCCCCACAGCCCGGCCATGGCTGCCACGACCACAGCCGTTTCGATCAGCCGCATTCGAAAGACCGCAGTGCCCTTGGAGCGCACGAGCTCGGGAATGACAGCCATCTTGATAGCGGAAAAGGCGGTGTTGAGGGGCGAGAACAGCAATTGCGCCGCCCGCAGCGCACCCACGCCAGCAGCACCCAGAGGCAGCGCCAAGAGATACAGCACGACGAAGTTGGACGCATTGAGCGCTGAAAACTCCCCGAGATAGCGAAGCCCGGGGTTACGGTTGACGCCCAGCCAGCGCCTGCCGTCGCGCAGCGAAGGCAGCACCCGCCCCAGCAGGAGTCCCAGGACCAATGCTGCCGCTGCGCCGCCGCCCCAGCACAGAACGACGGCCCACACGGCTCCGGTGGTGGCCGCGACAGCCACCATGGACGTGATCGACAAAACGGCCCACACAGCGTCGATGAGCAGCGCCCGCCATGGACGGTGCTCGCAGATAAACAAATACCGGAGCGTGTCTTGGAGGAGCACGAAGGGCAGGCTCGCGGCGATGACAAACCAGATGAGGCGGGCCGATTGGTCAGCCACGACGGCGCCGGCCAGCAGTAACGGAACGGTGGCGGCTGCGACCAGTACGCTGGCACCCAAAACGCCTCTTCTCACCGGGGCTTTCAGGGAGCCCGCGGCGGAGTATTTGACCAGCATTGTCTCTCCGATAAGCGCACGCTGGGCGCCCAGGAACAGGAGCAACCCCGCATAGCCCAAGGAGAACTGACCGAACTGGCCGGGGGTCGCGACATTGGCCGTAATGGCTACCGCGACGAAGTTCGAGATGCTGGATACGGCCTGATCGCCGAAGGCGACATACCTGCTCAGGCGGGCCATCTAGTCCATCCTTGCCAGGGCACGGGAAAACTTCGCCACATAGGCGGCGCAGAAGACGCAATGGAAGATCGCCAATGCCGCGTAGCTGGGCAGGAATATGTTGATCCACGGCACTGTCATCAGGGCCAGGCACGTCACGCCGTAGTCGACAGGCAACGTGAGGATTGATCGCTTTATCGACGTTGAGGCATCGTGGCCGGGAGGTGACGGGCGCTGCCCCGCCTGGCGGGTCAGCTGATCGAACAGTGCGCCAGCGAAGAAGATTGTGGAGTTGGCGAAAAGGAACACGCCGCACAGCGCGGCCAGCTGCAGCGCCGGAATGGAAGTTGTGCGCAGGAGGAAGCAGAAAACGGCTCCGTGCAGGACGACGATCCGCCCGCTGTCCAGCACGTGGTCGAGCCACTCACCCAATTTTGAGCTCCGTCCCTGGAGCCTTGCCAGCTGCCCGTCTGCGGAGTCGAGGACAAACCCGGCGGCGAGCACTACTCCCACCAGGGCGGAACCTGCCCCGGTTCCTGCCCAGAGGGCCAGCCACAGCAACGCCCCGTAGGTAAGGACCGCCCCCGCGAAAGTCACCTGGTTTGGCCCGAACCGGGTGTTCCTGAGCGCGGCTGCGACCACCCGGCCGGCCGGTCGGTTGACGTACAGGCAGTACAGGGGCACCCCTTTCTTGCCCTTCTGCGCCAGGCTGAGCTCCCTGAAGGACTGGGCAAAACCGGGTCCTGCGGCATGTGGACGCTCGAGCTTGTCCGTACTCATTTCGTGTCACCTGGCTTTCGTTTGGCGCTCACGCTCAGAACAGCAATGGCCAGGGCGAGGATCAGCAGCCTCCCCATCGACTGCAGCAAAGAGCCGCGGAGCAGGATAAACATGTACCCGGAGAAGATGGCGACGCCCAGATAGCCCACCGATCCGGCGGACAAGGCACCCGCGCCGAAACCGACGTCGAGCCTTCTGCTCAGCAGTCCCAGCAGGGCGAATGTGACCGCCACCCCGAGGACCCCGAAATTGATCCAGGCCTCTGCCCACAGCGGGGACGACAGGTTGACGTTGGCACTGCTCATCCACTGGCCGACCTCAACACCGCTGTCGAGCGGTTTCGTCGGCCAGACGACTCGCGGCACCCAAAACAGCACGGCGCCAAGGAACTGGTACCCCCAGGTCAGTCCCTCATCCCGGGTGAACCCAAGGGTATTCGCGAGCATGCTGAACTGGTCATAGTCCTTGGTCGAGATCATCCGCCACACCGAGTCCGTCTGGAGCATGACGTCGGTCCCCGCTGCCCGGCGGGTGATGTCGCTTAGCGGAAAAAGGAAGATCGCCGCCACCACCCCGCCGACGATCGCCAAGTTGAAGAGGGCTTTGCGTGACCCGATGAGCGGCATGACCAGGCCGAAAAGCACGGCCAGCGTCCAGTAACGAGAGTTGGAGATCGGGTTGTTCACGACGACATTGAGCACCACCAGGCCGACTATTAATACGGAGTCAAGCAGGTTGAGGGAACTTCGGAGGACCCGGAATATGTGGATGTAGAAAATGAGCGCCACCAGGCAGGTTACGGAGCCGAAGGCGGAGATGATCGCCCGGGCGGCTTGTCCGCTGTCGGGGCTCACCTGGTCAAGGGCCTGGCTCGCCTCCTGCCGGCTGGCAAAGAACACGCTGATTCCGCCGACCTGAGCCACGTATATCAGCCCGCCCAGGATCGCGGCTGTCGCAAAGATCCTCAGGGTTTCCATGCTCCGCAGCCTGCGCACGGGCGCCGGGCCGCCCAAGTTCTTGAAGAGTCTGAGGTGATAGGCCAGGTCGAAGCTGACGCAGCCAAGAAGAGTGATGGCGGTTGCCGCGTACAAGGTCGAGTCGTCGACCTGGACGGCAAGGATGGTTGACGCGCCGGTCGACAATTGGGCCAGTGGAACCACGCCCAGGCAGACATAGACGAACATCCAGAAGACACCGGCTACCGGTCGCACCTGGTCTTTCCAGAGAATGGCACTCATGCGGAAAGCCGCATAGAGGAGCACCGAATATCGGATGAGGAAGTCAGTATCGCTGTAGGTGGCTTCCGACGTCGACCGCAGGATGAGCGGTATGGCGACGGCAAAACACAAGAAAGTCAGGATCGCCAGCGCCGCGCCGATTCCTGACTTCCTCTCGCCCGGCAGGCTGACCGGGCTCCGGAGGTCACTGCCGGCCAGCATCTATCGCCTCCGCATACAATCCCAGGAGACTTTCCGCGAGGGATTCGGCAGACCAGAGACCCAGGTGCAGCTCACGGGCCTGCGCACTCAGCCGGAGCCGCAGATCCTGGCTGGCCGCCACTGTGGCCATGGCTGCGTGGAAGGCCCCGGCCGTGGGCGCGGCGACAACCGCCGCGCCCGCTTTCTGCAAGGGCGCGGCCAGTCCACATTCCGAGGTCAGGATGATGGGCGTACCCACAGCCGCCGCCTCGATGATCACCATCGGGTAAGGCTCGTGGCGGGCGGGCAAAACGACGGCGGTCGCATGGGACAGCGCCTCCAGCACCTGGGGTTCCGTCAACTCCCCCGGAAGATCGAACCGGTCGCGGAAGCCTGAAGCCTCGATCAAACGGTGCACGCTCTCCAGTTCGCCTTGGTCAGGTCCGGCAACCACGAACCGGGCTTCCGATCCCTCCCGCAGGAGGGCAATGGCTGCCTCGACGAACACCGTGGGCTGCTTCCGCGCCGCCAGCCGCGAAACAAACAGAAAGGTGGGGGTCTGCGGGTCTTCCCACACGGTGCCGGGGTCGGCTGTAGCGTTCACCACCCTGCGCATCTTCGTCCTCGGCACGCCGAGGGACTCAAGGTTCTTTTCTTCGGCCTCCGTCAGGGTCAGCCATATTTGCGGCGTCCGCATCGCCCGACGGAAGATCAGCGCATCGAACACCCGCAACCCGCGCGAACGCGGCGCTGCCAGCATGCCGTGGGCCTGCGCGATGACGGGAATGGCAGCACCGCGGAGCACCAGGGCGCTGAAGGTCGTGATGAAGTCGCGGCAGAGGTGCAGCTGGACGACGTCGACCTGGCGGCTCCGGTCCCAAACATGCCTGACGAGGCCAACCCCAATCAGGCCCCTGAGACGCGCGCCCCGGAAAGGGCGCCGGACGCGGAAAATTCTTTCATGCGGTTCCGGGCGAGTGGCCGGCCGGCCGCCGAGCCAGCCCCCGACGAGTTCAACAGCGGCACCGCGGCGCACCAGCGCTGCAGTCTGCATGCGCGCGACCGCCCAGACGCCGCCCGCGACGGCCCCCGGGCCGGCCAGGCCGCCGATCTGCAGCACGCTCAGGGGCGGCCTCGACGATGCGCGATTTTCAGACATGCTCAGCCAGCCGGCTGCCGTTTTGCTGTAGTTCGCGGGTCTTCAGGCCGATCTGCCAGTAGTACGTGGCCAGGGCGACGGCGTAGTCCATGCCGGCCCGTCCGTCCAGGAAGCCGCCCCGGACGATGTAGCTGTAGACCCAGAAGGCAACTGGTTTGAACGGGACGACATCAAAGCGCTGGCCTTGCATGCTTTTCGACGAGCGCACCGAGCGCCGCATGGCCGGGTCGGCATGGATGTACGCCTCCCAGTCGGAGTACTTGTTGTGCCTGTCGAACCAGGTGCGGACCGGATCCAGATCGTGGTGTGCCAGCAGGCCCGCTGTGCGTCCCACCTCACCTGTCGCCTCTGGCTGGTAGTGCACTTCCAGCTCTGTCATCACCGGGAGATTCACCAAACCAGTGTCCTCATAGCGGTTGAAGCCCCGCTTCAACAGCGAACGCTTGACCACCCGGTGGCCGTGTTTGAGGACCTTGCCAGCGAAGTGATAGGAGATGGGGATGTCGAAAGCCACACGGCGTTCCAGCGGATCCGAGACGATCACGGCGATTTCCTCGATCAGTTCCCGGCTCGGAAATTCGTCGGCGTCAAGGAACAGGATCCACGGGTGGCGCGTCGGCGCATGTTCAAGCTGCCACTGCTTCTTCTGCGGATAGGCCCCGTTCCAGGTGAAGTTGATAACGGTCGCACCGCCGGCGGCGGCAAGTTCCGCGGTCCGGTCGGCGCTGTTTGAATCGACCACGATGACCTCGTCAAAGTCGCTCAGTGCCGCCAGGCACCTCTCGATGCTCGCCTCTTCATTTTTCGTCTGAATCAGGACCGAAGCTGGTATCTTCTGCATTCACTTCCCCCTCGAGAGTGGATTGCCGATAGTCTTTGCGAATGGATTTTCTGAAGAGCACAAACAGGACCAGATCATCCTTCCGGTTCCGTCACGTGAAGGAACTTGGATTTGGCCTGCTGGCCGTCGTGGCGGTCATGATTGCTGTGCTGGCATTCACCGCGCGGGGCAACGGGGCCGCTCCCTCGCCGGCTCCAGCTGCCAGCACGCCGGAATCGAGCCGTGCCGCGGTCCCAAACGTTGACATCATCGGCGACTCCTACGTTGTTGGCTCCGACCAGGGTGGCTACGGAGCAGCAAACTGGGCAAAGATCGTCGGGTCCCGCTTTTACTCGGAATCCCATCCGGTCGACATGAACGTCATCGGCCATCCCGGCGCCGGGTACATCGTCAGGGGAACCGAGAAAGTCACGTTCGCCGAAGCCGCCACCACCAGCCTGCGCTCGACGGCAGATCTGGTTCTCGTCTTTGGGAGCAGGAACGACGGTAAGCAGGACCCTGCAACGATGGCTGCGGCTGCGACGGATCTCTACACAAAGATCCACGAGCGGGCGCCCCACGCGAAGCTGATCGTCGTCGGGCCGGCCTGGGTCAACGAGCGGGTGCCGGACTTCATCACCAGTGACAGCAAGGCGATCGCCGGGGCAGCGTCTGCCGGTGGCATTCAGTTCGTCGACCCGTTGAGCGAGCGCTGGTTCTTCGGCGCCGATTCCAAGCTCATCGGCGCCGACGGCGTCCACCCGACCGACGCCGGCCATCAGTACCTCGCCGACAAGATGTACGCGTTGATTTCCAAGACCCTGGCCACCATGGCTACCCCCTAGGATGCATTGTGCCATCACAGGACATCATTTCCCCGGAACCGTTCTCTGATCACTGAGGGGCCGGGCACCCGCCCGTAGACAGCATTCGGCGGAACCTCACCACGGACCACGGTGAGCGGCTCCACGACGGCTGACTGGCCAATGTGGGCTCCGCCGAGCACCATGCAACGCGAGGTGACCCATGCACCATCGTCAATGTAAACGGGGCTGGTTATCAGGCCCATGTCGCTGCGGGCCCGGTGGCTTCCCGTGGTGATGAAGCATTCCTGTGAAACCACAGCGTTGGCGCCGATGTAGACATCGTCCTGGTTGTGGAACCAGACGCCCTCACCAATCCAGCAGCCGGCCCCGATGTGCAGCTTCCACGGAAACTTGACGCGGGTGCGGGGCCGGAATGTGACGCCCGGACCGATCTCGGCGCCGAAAGCCCGCAGCACGGCGACCCGAAGCCGTGAACTTATCTGCCAGGGGTTGCTCACGAACAATAGCTCGCAGGCCCCCCACAGATAGACAATCGCCCGTGGCCGGTCCCAGGCCTCACCGGCGCCCGGCGCCTGAGCCAGATCAATGACAGGCGTCTGCCGCCCTGGTCCGGCGTCCGGCGATGATTGTGCTGGCATCAGGACACCGCCTCGGCAGTCTGCGCGGACCCTTGTGGTGCCAGACGGCGGTCCGCAACGGCTTTGGCCAGCACTTCTTCGAATCGGGTGGCGATCGGACCAATACCAAACCGCTCGACGGAAAGCTGGCGGCTTCGCTCTCCGGCGGAGACAAGCGCCCCTGGCGACTGGACCATCCCCTGGAGCCAATCGGAGGCACCCACCACACCCTGCGCGTCCGGAGTCCCGACATACCCGCCGGCCGCCCCGATGTCCACGGCCGCTGGATTGTCCCGCGGCATGAGTCCCAGGACGGGACGGCCAGCCGCCAAGGATGAGAGCACCTTGCTGGGTATCGAAAACTTTGACGCCCCGGGCTCCAGGAGGGCCAGGAGCACGTCAGCGGAGCCGAGCATTTCAGAGAGTTCGGAAGCAGGCTGGAACGGCAGCAGGGTGATCGGCAATTCCGGCTGCCGCTCCGCGATCTGGCGCACGGCTTCAATCCCTTCCCCCTCCGAGGCGACCACGAGACGCGCCGGGATGCCCTTGCCCAGGGCGGCGCGCAGGAGATCAATCAACAGCAGCGGATTGTGCTTCCGGCCGAGCGTTCCGGCATAGAGCAGACGGATCTCCCGGCCCTGCGGGAGATGGGCGCGCGCCCACCCGTTGTCCCTTGGCCCGGGCAGGATCTCACCGAGCGGCGCCCAGTTTGGAATGACAGAAACGTGGCGCACATCGAGGCCCCAGCGCCGGTACGCCCGGCGGAATTCCTCGCCGATTGCGACGACCTGGCTGGCACTGCGGACCAGGTTCTTCTCCGTGCGCGTGACCCATCGCTGCGCTGCCGGACCGACAGCCGCAGGCAGCCGTTTCCTGATCTCTTCTCCGATGGCTCTGCTGAAGAGGTCCTGATGCCACAACACCCAGGGCTGCCCCGACTTTGCCATCGTTGAGCTGAATCTGTTCAGGACGAACAACGGAACGTTGCATGCCACGACGCAATCGGGACGGGCCTGCTCGAGGTGGCTGACCCAAGCTTGGGCAAATGACTTCTCGAACCGCATCCGTCCCAACGGCGAATACTTCTCGAAGGTCCTCACGGCGGTGATTCCGCGGAAAGTCAGCGCGTCCGGGTCACCGTCCAGGCGCTCCAGCTTTCCCTTGCCACTGGGATACTGGGTCGCGTAGGCGTGTTCGACGTCGTGTCCCCGCGCGGCGAGTTCCCGGGAGAGCTCCGCCTGGAACGGGTGCCCGGCGAAGTCGTGAATATGGATGCGCACGGGGGTTCACCCCTGCGCCTTGAGCTGGTCGAAGATCCACTCGTAGGTCTTTTCCAGTCCGGTCCGGAGCGTGATGGACGGCTCCCAGCCGTACGTGGCATGGAAGAGAGTGTTGTCGCTGTTCCGCCCGCGAACTCCCTGCGGGGCGTCGAGCTTGTAGTGCCTGGTCACCACGGTGCCGGAGATCTGCTCGAGGAGATCCACCATCTGGTTGATCGAGACCAACTCAGAGGATCCCAGGTTGACGGGCTCGGTCAAATCGCCGTGCAGGACGTCTTTAGTGCCCTGGATGCAGTCGTCAATGTACATGAAGCTGCGGGTCTGTTCGCCGTCGCCCCAGATCTCAAGATTGGTGTCGCCTGTCAGTGCCGCCCGTGCGAACTTGCGCGAGAGTGCGGCCGGCGCCTTCTCCCGCCCACCGTCCCAAGTGCCGTGCGGGCCGTAGACGTTGTGATACCGGGCGATTCTGGTCTGCAGCCCGAAGTCCTCGCGGTAATGCCGGGCCATGCGCTCGGTAAAGAGCTTCTCCCATCCGTAGCCGTCCTCCGGCTGTGCGGGGTACGCGTCTTCTTCACGCAGTGCGATGACGTTAGAGGACGTTTGATGTCCGGCAGCATAAACGCAGGCTGAGCTGCTGTAGAAGAACCGCTCAACGCCTGCTTCCTGCGCTGCCATGAGCATGTGAGTGCTGGTGAGCACAGTCAGCATGCAGGCCGCCTTGTTGTTCTCAATGAAGCCCATGCCGCCCATGTCGGCGGCGAGGTTGTAGACGTACTGCACGCCCCGGTTGACCTCGCGGGCCGTCTCCAGCAGCGAGCAGTCGCCCTGGATGTTCTCCGCCTCCGGGTGCACCTGGTACCACTCTGCAAAAGGCTTGCGGTCTACTGCCCGGACTGATTGTCCGTCTTTGAGGAGTTGGGCCACCAAATGGCCTCCGATGAATCCACCAGCCCCCGAAACAAGTGTGGTCATTGCCTTGCCTTTCTCAATTTTTGTAGAACAGAAACCCTTGGTTTGTCAGTAGGCCCCGACCGGATTGATGAGCATCTTTGCTGTGCGCCAAAGGATGATCAGGTCTCCGGCCAGCGACCAGTTTTCGACGTAGTACAAATCCAGGCGGACGCTGTCGCGCCAGTTCAGCTCCGATCTCCCATTGATCTGCCACATGCCTGTCAGGCCCGGTTTGATGTAGAGCCGCCGGAGCACCTTGTGGTGGTAGTTGTCGACCTCGCGCTGCAGCGGGGGCCGTGGACCGACCAGGCTCATGTCGCCCTTAAGGACGTTCCAGAACTGCGGCAGTTCGTCGAGGGAGTGCTTGCGCATCCAGCGGCCGACCCCGGTGACCCGCGGATCGTTGTGCATCTTGAAGAGCACACCCGCGCCCTCGTTGTGTTCCAGGAGCCCGGCGAGATCGTCCTCCGCGGTTTCGACCATTGACCGAAATTTCAGCATGTTGAATTTCTCACCGCCGCGACCCACCCGTTCCTGCCTGAAGATCACGGGCCCGGGGCTGTCCCGCTTGATCATCACCCCGAGGACCAGAAACACCGGGATGAGCGCCACCAGGGCCGCGGCGGCCAACGTGATGTCGAATAGCCTCTTCAGAGCATGCTTGGCGCCGGCGTACTGCGGCAGTTCCACGTGCATGAGGGGCAGGCCCTCCACGGGACGGGAGTGGATCCGGGGACCGGCGACGTTGGTCAGTCCGGTGGTGAGGATCAGCTGGGTGGACGACTGTTCCAGCTTCCATCCGAGTCGTTGTATGTAACGGCTGCCGCCCTTCATGGGTCCGGCCACGATGACAGCATCGGCGTCCACGGAAGCCACTGCTTCCACGACGCTCCGCTCGTCTCCAATGACGTTGAGGACATGGCTGCCCTGGGTGAAGGTGCCGGCGCCGGCGGACCCGGAAAGTGCGACACCCACGACCTTGTACGCCGCACCGGACTTCTTTTCGATCTGGCTGACGACGTACCGGACGTCATTCGGCCGGCCCAACACGATCACACGCGAAAGGTAATGGCCGTGAACCCGCTGCCTGGACAGCCACTGACGCATGCTCCAGCGTGCCGCCAGCAGGCCGGTCAGCCCGGCGGGCAGGGCGAGCGCGAAGAATCCCCGGGCCACGTCGATATTCAGGACAAAGCAAACCAGAGCGATGAGGCCCAGAAGCATTGCGCTTGCGCTGACGACCCGTCTGTATTCGTCGATTCCGATTCCGACGATCCGCGTGTCCCTGCTCTTGTACAGCCCCAACGCAAGCATCCAGGCGGCCGCGATGACCACGGAAATGTAGAGGTAATCCACTCGGAACTCGCCCACTTGAACCGAACTCACTGTGCTCAACCCGAACCGGGTGATGTGGGCCGCCGCAGTCACTGCCGCAATCACCAGGGCGTCTGCGGCTATCAGCAGATGCCGATAACGGTTTGCCCAACGAATGCCCTCGCGACGGGAGCTGCTCGCAAGCCGGAGTTTCGCCGACCTGAAGTCGGGAAATGGGATGGACGGCGGGGCTAAAGCTGCCGCGCCGGCAGCAGACCTCGGTGAATCTTGCGTTCGTGGGGTGACCCGGACATGATCCGGGGATCGATACCCCGTATGGACCGGAACGCGCTGCTTGAGCTCACTCATGCTTGCCGCCAATAGCGCCGACAGGACCACTGAACCCGGCCGTCCGGCGGCCCTGATGCCATGCCAACTGCGTGGCCCGCGAGTGGCCTTGATCCGGCACGTTTGGGTGGGCAAACCCACCCGTTGGCAACAAAGGACGGGCCACCATCAACTTTTGGTCGTACATGTGAGACCTTCTAGCGACTCGGTTGGCTGTGGTCTCCTCCAGTAAATTCGATGGCTTTCTGCTGCACACGAGTGTGGCCTACCCCTCTTGAGTTGGTGGACCACTCGTCAAATTCGCCGCCACGGGCGGACTACTTGCGCCCATTACCCGGATTCGAGACAGCACTACCCATTTCGGGGTGCGGTTTCGGCTCGCTTTCTGTGCAGATGAACGAGGCGTTCCCACAGCGTTTCGGGGAAATGACGGGCGCGGGGATGCCGGGATCAGCGATCTTCAGAGCGAGGGACACCGCAGGCGCGCCATCCGGTCACAATCACGCCACCCCGGCGCGGTACCGGCCAGGCGAGCGCGGCGTGTACAACCTCGAACTCAGACTGAGGTAATGTAAACCTCGTTGATCGGGACTCACGGCTGGAATTCAGGCCGGTCCCACTGCGGCTGTAGCTCAATGGTAGAGCGCTAGCTTCCCAAGCTTGATACGCGGGTTCGATTCCCGTCAGCCGCTCCAAATGCCCCCACAGCATCCCGGGCTCCTATTAGGTTGCTACCTGTATCGTCGGAAGTCAGGAACCTCTTCGGTTCCGCTACAGGAGCAATCATGGCTGACAAATCCCCCCGTCAAGCAGCATCCAAGAAATCCGGCAAATCCATTAAGGAAAAGCGCGCTGACAAGAGGGCCGCTTCAGCGCCGGCCAGCTCCCTCGATAAAGTGACCGCCGCAAAGACGGCGAGCCCCAAAAAGAAGTGACCCGTTCACCGAATTACCTCACGCTCGGCATCCTCGCCGGCACACGCAAACCGGACGAGCGGCGCCTCCCGATCCACCCCCTGCACCTGGACCGCATCGCGCCGGAGATCCGGGACCGGTTGATCCTCGAGGAAGGCTACGGCGAGCGCTTCGGCCGGTCCGACGCCGAGCTCGCACCCCTCGTGGGGCGCATCGCGCCGCGACAGCAACTGCTGGCGGAAGCCGACGTCGTCCTCCTGCCCAAGCCGCAGCCCGAGGACCTGGCCGAACTCCGGGACGGGCAGGTCCTTTGGGGCTGGCCGCACTGCGTCCAGGACCGGGCCATCACCCAGCTGGCAATCGACAAGAAACTCACGCTGATCGCCTTCGAGGCCATGAACCACTGGGCCAGCGACGGCGGCTTCGGCCTGCATGTCTTCCACAAGAACAACGAGCTCGCCGGCTACTGTTCCGTGCTGCATGCCCTGGCGCTGACCGGTTCCACCGGAGACTACGGCCGCCGGCTGAGCGCCGTCGTGATCGGCTTCGGGGCCACCGCCCGCGGCGCCGTGACGGCGCTGAACGCCCACGGTGTCCATGACGTGCAGGTGCTGACCAACCGCGGTGTTGCCGCTGTTGGCTCTCCCATCCACTCGGTACGGATCGCGCAGTTCGACCATGACAGCGAGGCGCCGTTCCTGAGCGAGGTCATCACCGAGCGCGGGCGCGTGCCGCTGGCGCCGTTCCTGGCCGCGAGCGACATCGTGGTCAACTGCACGCTGCAGGACCCCAACGCGCCGCTGACCTACCTGCGCACCGGGGACCTGGCCGCTTTCCGGCCCGGCAGCCTGATCGTGGACGTCTCCTGCGACGAGGGCATGGGCTTCAGCTGGGCGAAAACCACCACCTTCGCCGAGCCGATGTTCAAAGTGGGCGACCACATCGACTACTACGCCGTGGACCACAGCCCGTCCTACCTCTGGAATTCCGCCAGCTGGGAAATCAGCGAGGCGCTGCTGCCGTTCCTCGAGACCGTGGTGTCCGGCCCCGAAGCCTGGGCGGGAAGCGAGACCATCCGCCGCGCGATCGAAATCCGCGACGGCGTGGTCCTGAACCCAGATGTGCTGCAGTTCCAGCAGCGGGAAGCCGAGTTCCCGCACCGCCCCTTGGAGCTCTAGGGGTTTCCGCGACGAATCAGGGCAGCCGCTGCGTGGATCCACGTAGCGGCTGTCCTTTTTCGGTGCGGAAATCGGTCGGGACGATCCGCAGCAGCCGGCGCCGGTCTTTCAGGTCCACTTTGAGCATGAGCTGCCCGCGCCGGGCGAGGACGACGGCGACGGTCGCGGCAGCCAGCACCGGGACGCCGCCGGAGACGAGGACGGCGGTGTGCGGGTCCGCGTGCTCGGCCAGCCAGCCCATCATCGGGCCGCCGATCGCCTGGCCGCCGATCAGCACCATGATGTACAGGCTCATGACCCGCCCGCGGATGGCCAGGTTGGCGCTGACCTGGACCAGCTGGTTCGCGGCGGTCAGGAACATCAGGCACCAGAATCCGGCCAGCACCATGGCCGCGCCGAACCAGGCCATGGACGGTGCCAGGGAAGCCAGGCACAGCATGAGCCCGTACATCCCGGCGCCCAGCACCACGGAGCGCAGCCGCAGGGCGCGCCGCCGGGCCGAGGTGATGGCGCCGGCCAGGGCGCCGAGGGCCACGAGTGTGTTGAGCAGCCCGTAGCCGCCGGCACCGGCGTCGTACACGTGGTCCGCGAAAGCGGCCAGCAGCACCGGCAGGCTCATCGCGAACACCGCGATGAACCCGGCCATCAGCCAGGGCCAGTAGATGGTGGGCTTGCTGAGCGCATAGTCCAGCCCTTCCCGCAGCATGCCCGGGCGCTTGGCGGCCGGGGTGCTGACATGCAGCTGGTCCTTGCGCAGGCTCAGGAGCATGGCCACCGTGAAGCAGCAGGCCACCGCATTGGCGGCAAAGGCCCAGCCGGCCCCCACGGCGGTCAGCAGGATCCCGGCGATCGCAGGACCGATCAGGCCGCCCAGCTGGAAGATCGTGGAATTCACGCTGATCGCGTTTCGCAGATAGCCGGGGCCCACGAGCTCGTTGACGAACACCTGGCGGGCCGGCTGGTCCAGCACGGTCACGAGGCCCAGAACCAGCGCGATCGCGTAGACGTGCCCCACCTCGATCCGCTGGCTGAGCGCCAGGACGGCAAGGACCGCGGCCAACGCGGCGGCCACCGACTGGCACAGCATGAGGATCTTCCGCTTCGCGAAGCGGTCCGCCATCATGCCGGCCCACGGGCCTAGGAACAGGGACGGCAGGAACTGCAGGGCCACGGTGATGCCGACGGCGGTGACGGAACCGGAGAGCTGGAGCACCAGCCAGTCCTGGGCGATCCGCTGCATCCAGAGCGCGATGACGGCGACGAAGTGCCCGATCGCGAAGATGCGGAAGTTGCGGACCTTGAGCGAAATGAAAGTGTGGCGCCAAGGCAGAGGCTGGCTGACGACGGCGAGTGGTTGGGTGATGGTGTCCGGCAGGGAAGCTGCGTTCGCCTCTAGCGGCGGAGGGGGTGCCACGGAAAAGTCCTCAAAAGAGCGGGTGAGTGGGATGGACTTAACGCTAGGCTGGCCCCAAGAGATTATGGAAGCCTATTCCACGCATAACTCGCATTACAAAACGCAATGCAGGGTATGCGGCACCCGATCCGGAGACCGCCATGTTCGAACCCGCCCAGCTCCGCTCATTCCTGGCCGTGGCCGAAACCTTGAGTTTCACCAAGGCCGCCGAGCGCCTCGGCCTGGCCCAACCCACCGTCAGCCAGCACGTCCGCAAGCTGGAGACCGCCGCCAAGCGGGTGTTGATTGCCCGGGATACCCGGGATGTACGCCTGACCGACAACGGCGATGCCATGGCCGGCTTCGCCCGCAGCATCCTCGCCGCGCACGACTCCGCCGCCCGCTATTTCTCCGGCTCCGCCATGCGCGGCCGCCTGCGCTTCGGCACGGCCGATGATCTCGCCATCACCGGGCTGCCACGCATCCTCCGGGAGTTCCGGCAGATCTATCCCCAGATCAACCTCGAGCTGACGGTCGGGCAAAGCGACCAGCTCTACAAGCGCCTGAACGCCGGGCAACTGGATCTGGTCTTTGTGAAATGGGTGGCCGGTGCCAAGGACGGAACCGTGGTCCAGCAGGACGCCTTCGCCTGGGTCGGGCTGGAGCAGACCGTGCTGGAACCGGCTGATCCTGTCCCGCTGATCGCCTACCCCTCCCCCAGCCTGAGCCGGAAGCTTGCGATCGACGCCCTGGAGGCCACCGGGCGCACCTGGCGGATCACCTGCACCACGCGCCAGATCAGCGGCGTACTGGCCGCCGTCCGGGCCGGCATCGGTGTGGCGGTAATGCCTTCCTCCCTGGTGCCGGAGGATCTGAAAATCATCACCCGCCGCTTCGATCTGCCGCCGGTGGGCGACGTCGATTTCACGCTCATCCGCAATCCGCTGGCCAATACCGAGGTGATCGATGCCCTGACGCAGGCGATCGTGGGCCGGACCCTGAAGCGACCGGCCTGACGCGCGGGCGGTCCCGCAGCCAACGCTGATCCTGCCACGGTACCTACGGGGCGGACTACCCGGACCCGAGCAGTACTTACTTGACCATTGAACGGTGCACGTACTTCATCTATCCTGACACTACTTAAGATCCACCGTTCGAGGTCAAGCAGTGGCCCACGACAACGATTCGAAAAACGAACGCTGTCCGTCGCTGGCGCCTGTGGCTGGCGTCGGAACGTTCGGGATAGGCCGCCATTGATGCCAGCCATTAATCACCCCCGATTGCCCGCCCCCGCCGCCCACGCGACAAAGTCCGCCCGTCAGGTAACCGCGCCGGCCCACCCCGCAGCGGCCATGCACCACTCGACCGCCGGAATGCAGCACTCAGCCGCGGCCCAGCACGCGGCCACCCCGGGCCAACGGGGAATCCGCCCGACTACCCTCGCAGAGTCCGATTATGTGGCCAGTCCGTACTGCGAACGCTGCGGCACGGACGAGTTCATTTACCTGGAGACCTTCGTCCCGGCCACGCACCGGAGGGACGGCTCGGTCAGCAAGCTCGGCGAGGTCACCTACTTCTGCTCGGGCTGCGACGATTTCTCCGCCCACGCGGTCCCCGCTTCCTGGGTCCCGCCGGGCTGGTACTTCGGCTAGCCCCGGCTCTGCTTAGCGCCTTCGCCGTTAAACGCCGCCGCCGTGCCGCACCTTATGGTGCCTGCACAGCGGCGGTGTTTTTTGGGTTTCAGGGTTCTAGCACGCCCGAGCCGGGGTTTTAGCAGCCCCGGGCTAGATCAGGGCGTCCGAGATGTGGTTGGGCGTGCCGAAACGGTGCGCCGTGATGCTGATGGCCTGCTCGTGCAGGAACGGCAGCAGTTCCACGCGTCCGGCTTCCGTGACGGGGTGGACATACACCGCCAGGTCCGGGCGTCCGCCCGTGGCCTCGGCCAGCGCCTTGGCGTCCCCGCCAATCAGCCGGATCCGGGCGCCGGAGAGCTTGCCCGCCGCGGCGAGGGTGCCGGCGGAAGCGAGCCATTCGGCGTCGTTCTCAACAGTCGCGGCGATGCCAAGCCCGGACAGGACGGCGCGCAGCTGGGCGGGCAGTTCGACGGCGGTGGAGACCGTCAGGACGGACCCGGCCAAAACGCCGGCGGCGACGGTCCGGACGAGGCCGGCAAGCGGCTCGCCATCCGCGAGGCGGACCGTGACGGGCAGAGCACGGTAGCGGAAGACGTTGCGTTCCGCACTCAGGCCGGAGACGTCCTTCGCGGTGCCGAACTCTTCGGCCCAGGCGCGGGCGTCGGAGGCGAGCGCGCGCTGCAGCGGCGCGAGTTCGTCGGCGGTCAGGAAGCCCTTGGCGGCGTCCTCGATCCTGCGGACGCCGGCGTGGGCGGGAGCAGCGCCCGGGGTGCCGGCGGCGGTGCTGGGCTTGCTGACCCATTCGCCGAGGCCGACGAGGTAGTTCGGGCCGCCGGCCTTGGTGCCGGCGCCGACGGCGGATTTCTTCCAGCCGCCGAAGGGCTGGCGCTGGACAATCGCGCCGGTGATGCCGCGGTTGACGTAGAGGTTGCCGGCCTGGATGGTGTCCAGCCAGATCCCCAGTTCCTCGCTGTTCAGCGAGTGCAGGCCCGCGGTGAGGCCGTATTCGATCTGGTTCTGGATCGCGATGGCCTCCTCGAGGGTCTCGGCGGTCATAACGCCCAGGACCGGGCCGAAGAACTCGGTGAGGTGGAAGTAGGATCCGCGGCGGACACCGGAGCGCACGCCGGGGCTCCAGAGTTTGCCCGAATCATCGAGCTTCCGCGGCTCGACGGCCCAGGTCTCGCCCTCGCCGAGGGTGGTGAGGGCGTTCAGGAGCTTGCCGTTGGCGGGCTCGATGATCGGGCCCATCTGGCTCGCCGGGTCCTGCGGGTATCCGACCTTCAGCGAGGTGACGGCGTCGATCAGCTGGTTGTGGAAGCGCTTCGACTTCGCCACGGAGCCGACGAGGATCACCAGCGAGGCGGCGGAGCACTTCTGGCCGGCGTGGCCGAACGCGGAGTACGCGACGTCCTTGGCCGCGAGGTCCAGGTCCGCGCTCGGGGTGACGATGATGGCGTTCTTGCCGCTGGTCTCGGCCAGCAGGGGCAGGTCCTTGCGGAACGAGCGGAACAGCTCGGCGGTCTCGTAGCCGCCGGTCAGGATGACGCGGTCCACGGCCGGGTGGGAAATGAGCTGCTGGCCCAGTTCCCGCTCGCCCAACTGGACCATGGTGAGCACGTCGCGCGGAACGCCGGCCTCCCAGAGGGCCTCGATCATGACGGCGCCGCTGCGGCGGGCCTGCTTGGCGGGCTTGACCACGACGGCGGAGCCGGCGGCGAGGGCCGCAAGGGTGGAGCCGGCCGGGATGGCGACCGGGAAGTTCCACGGCGGCGTCACAACGGTGAGCTTGGCCGGGACGAAGGTGGCGCCGTCGACGTCGTCGAGCTTGCGGGCGGACTCGGCATAGTAGTGCGCGAAGTCGACCGCCTCGCTGATCTCCGGATCGCCCTGGTCGATCGTCTTGCCGGTCTCGGAAGCCATGACCTCAAGAAGGTCCGCGCGGCGGGCCTCGAGGACCTCGCCGGCGCGGTGCAGGATTTCGGCGCGCTCGGCGCCGGAGAGCGCACCCCAGGCCTTGCCCTTCTCGACGGCGGTATCGATCACGGCGTTCAGGGTCGCGGCATCGTTGATCGTGGCGGCCTCGACGGAGGCGTTGCCCAGTGTCGACGTCGTCACGCGGCCCAGGATGGCGCGGCCCCAGTCGCGGTTCGCGGGCAGCGACGGATCTGTGTCGGCAGTGTTCTCGAACGAATCGTGCGGCAGCGGCGCGGCCGGAAGGGCGCGGTTCTGCAGCCGGTTCGGGCCCGGGACCTCGTCGTCGAGCTTGGCCAGCGAGGCGAGGAAGCGCTGCTTCTCGCGCTCAAACAACGTTTCGTTTTCACTGAGTTCGAACACAGCGGACATGAAGTTGTCCTGGCTGGCGCCCTCTTCGAGGCGGCGGATCAGGTAGGCGATCGCGACGTCGAACTCGGCAGGGTGGACCACGGGCGTGTAGAGCAGGAGGGAGCCGACGTCTTGTCTGACGGCTTCCGCCTGGCCCTGGGCCATGCCGAGCAGCATCTCGAATTCGATGCTCTGCTCTGCGCTATCCGCGATGCCGCGCTGCTTGGCCAGGAGCCAGGCGAAGGCGATGTCGAAGAGGTTGTGGCCGGCGACGCCGATCCGGATGTTGCGGATCCGGTCCGGGTGCAGCGAGTAGTTGATGACGCGCTTGTAGTTGGTGTCCGAGTCCTGCTTGGTGCCCCAGGTGGCGAGCGGCCAGTCATGCAGGGAGGCCTCGACCTGCTCCATCGGCAGGTTGGCGCCCTTGACGACGCGGACCTTGATGGCGGCGCCGCCATCGGCGCGGCGGGCGGCGGCCCAGTCCTGCAGGCGGATCATGGCGGACAGGGCATCCGGGAGGTAGGCCTGGAGCACGATGCCGGCCTCCAGGTTCTTGAACTCGGGCTTGTCCAGGATCCGGGTGAAGACCGCGATGGTCATGTCCAGGTCCTTGTATTCCTCCATGTCCAGGTTGATGAACTTGGCCTTCTGGCCAGTGGACGCATAGGAGGCGGCGCGGGCGAAGAGCGGAGTGAGCTTCTCTACGACATGCTCCACGGCCTCGTCGAAGGCCCAGGCGGAGTGCGGGGCCACCGTGGAGGAGACCTTGATCGAGACGTAGTCGACGTCGGGCCGGGACAGCAGGGTGTGCGTGCCCTCGAGCCGGCGGGAGGCCTCGTGTTCGCCGAGCACGGCCTCGCCGAGGAGGTTGACGTTGAGCTTGATGCCGTCTTTGCGGATCTTGGCGATGGCTGGGCCGAGCTTGGCGTCGGTGGCGTCGACAATGAGGTGGCCGACCATTTCACGCAGCACCCGGCGGGCAACCGGGATGACCACCTGGGGCAGGACCGGGGCCATGGTGCCGCCGAGGCGGACCGCGCTGCGCATGTACCAGGGCAGGAAGGCCGGGACCTTGGGGGCCAGGGCGGCGAGGTTGCGGGCGGCGACCTGCAGGTCTTCGGGACGGACGACGCCGTCGACGAACCCGACGGTGAAGTCCAGGCCGTTGGGGTCCTTCAGGACCCCGGCGAGCTGCTCGGCCGAGGCGTCGACGGGCACCTTTGCAGCCTCGGTGAGCCAGCGGCGCACCAGCGCGATGGTGTCCTCGGCGAGGGCTGCGGCCTCAAGGACCGTGGAGCCTTCCGAAACGGCGGCGTGCGTGGCGTCGTTGCCTGCGGCGTTTCCGGTGGTGGCGCCGGGCTCCGTGGAGATGTTGGTCATGGCTGAAACACGTTCTTTCTCAAAATGTGGACCTCTTACGAAACAGTATGCGACCGGATTTTCATAAGATAAAGCGAAGTTTTCTGAGCAATACCGGTTAGAAAAACCGACGCTTCCGGTTCCCGCCCGAACGTTCGGGAACCACCCCTGCCGCTTAAAAACCCGTTGCGCTATCACTTCCGGGCCTTAAACCCCGGGAAGAGCCGGGAATGGGAGCCAGAAGTGATAGCGCAACGGGGGGTGGGGTGGCTAGGTCAGGGGGCGGTGCATCTCCACGATCTCCTCGTGCCGCGGGCTGTCCGGGTTCATCAGCGAGTGCCTGCGGCCGTACGTGAAGTAGATGATCAGGCCGACGATGAGCCAGACGACGAACCGCAGCCAGGTCTCCCAGTGCAGCTGGAACATCAGGAAGAGCGAGGCAAACACGCCGAACGCCGGAACCACGGGCATCAGCGGCAGCCGGAACGTCCGCGGGGCGTCGGGCTTCTTGTAGCGGAACACGATCACCGACACACAGACGACGACGAACGCGGCCAGGATGCCGATGTTGGTCAGGTCTGCCACGGCCTTGATCGGGAGGATGCCGGCCAGGACTGCGGCCCCGACGCCGGCGATCCAGGTCACGCGCTGGGGCGTGCCGTTCCGGTCCGTCTTCGAGAACCAGCCGGGCAGCAGGCCGTCGCGGCTCATCGAGAACCAGACGCGGGTGACGCCGAGGAGGAAGGTCAGCATCACGGTGAGGATGGACAGGACGGCGAACACGGAGATGATCGTCGCGATCACCGGAAGGCCAACGCTGTTGAAGGCGGAGGCGAAGCCGGCCTTGGGGTCGATCTCCGTGAAGTTCTGCATTCCGGTGAGCACCAGGGTGGCGGCGGCATAGAGCAGCATGGCGATGACCAGCGAGAGGATGATCGCCTTGGGCATGTGCTTCTTGCCGTCGGTGGCCTCCTCCGCCGCGGTACTCATGGCGTCGTAGCCGAACACCGCGAAGAACACCGTAGCGGAGCCGGCCACCACGGGACCGAAACCGCTGGGGAAGAACGGGTTGTAGTTGTTGGTGTTCACGTAGAAAATGCCCAAGCCGATGATGAACAGGATCAGCAGCACCTTGATGCCGACGGCGATCAGTTCGAAGCGGCCGAAGGTCTTGGTGCCGCGGGAGAGGATCCAGGTCACGAGCAGGCAGACGAGGATCGCGGGAAGGTTAATGATGCCGCCGGTGCCTTCATCCGGCGTCGCGGTCATCCAGGCGGGCATATGGATGCCGATACCGGAGAGGAACGCGTCGAAATAGCCCGAAATACCGATGGCCACCACGGCGACGATGGCGATGTACTCCAGCAGCAGGTCCCACCCGATGAACCAGCCGATGATCTCGCCGAGGGCAACGTAGCCGTAGGTGTAGGCCGAGCCCGCCCGCGGGATCATTCCTGCGAACTCCGCGTAGGACAGCGCTGCGGCGGCGGATGCCAGACCGGCGATCAGGAAGGAGATGAGCACGGCCGGTCCGACTCCGGGCTCGGACTCGCTGCCGTGGGCCACAAGGCCCGCCAGGGAGAAGATGCCGACGCCGATAATGCCGCCGACGCCGATGGCCGTCAACTGCCAGAGCCCCAGGCTCCTGTGCAGACCGCTGTGTTTGTTTTCTTCCTCGATGTCGTCGATGGGCTTGCGCCGCATGATCGACTGTGACAAATCCCGTGTAGCCATGAGGGCCTCCTGCTTAGGTGCGGTGCCCATCACTCCACCCTGTGATGGGGCTTATCGAGTGAGAACAGTATGCAAGCCCGGTTGCATTAGATAAAGTGAATTCTCTTAATGAATAACCGTCAGGATTCACAAAGGAATAGAGATGCTCGACGTCCGGCGTTTGCGACTGTTGCGCGAACTGAAGATTCGGGGCACTTTGGCCGAAGTGGCCGAAGCGCTTCAGTACAGCCCGTCGTCAGTCTCGCAACAACTGGCCCTCCTTGAGAAGGAGGCAGGGGTGGAGCTCCTCCGCAAGACCGGGCGCCGGGTGCAGTTGACCCCGCAGGCCGAAGTCCTGGTGGCCCACACCTCCCAGCTCCTGGAGACCCTCGAGCAGGCGGAGGCGGACCTGGCCGCGTCGCTGACCACGGTCACCGGCACCGTGCGGATTGCGGTGTTCCAGTCTGCCGCGCTGGCGCTCATGCCGGACACCCTGACCAGGATGACCGCCAGCTACCCGGAAGTCCGCGTCGAAATGACCCAGCGGGAACCGGAGACGGCCCTGCACGAGACGTGGGCCCGCGACTTCGACCTCGTGATCGCCGAGCAGTACCCGGGCCACGCCGCCCCGCACTATGCCGAACTGGACCGCGTGGCCCTGACCCGCGACGCCATCCGACTCGCCGTTCCGCCCCCCTCGCCCGACCGCGACCCCATCAGGACGCTGGCCGATACCGCAGGGCTGGCCTGGGTGATGGAACCCCGCGGAGCGGCCTCCCGGCACTGGGCCGAGCAGGCCTGCCGGAGCGCCGGGTTTGAGCCCGACGTCCGCTTTGAAACCGCCGACCTGCAGGCCCAGATCCGGCTGATCGAATCCGGAAATGCGGTGGCCCTGATGCCCGACCTCGTGTGGACCGGCCGCGGCACCAGCGCGCAACTCCTGGACCTGCCCGGGGATCCGCACCGTACGGTGTTCACCTCGGTGCGGCGCTCGAGCGCCAGGCGGCCCGCACTGCTGGCGGCCCGGGAAATCCTGGCGGTGACGGCGGCATCCATCGTGCCGGCGGCGGCCGCGGGCGTCCTCGGTCCGGCCCCCGTGGACCGGCCCGCGTGACTTCCGGCATGTGGAACCGTGCGCGTAACGGCCCGCGGCATGTGCAGTGGGCCACAGCGCGGGCGGTGGCCCCGCGTTAGACTGATGTCGTTATGAATCGCACAATATTCAAATCCAAGATCCACCGCGCGACGGTCACGCACGCGGACCTGCACTATGTCGGATCCGTCACCGTGGACCTGGATCTGCTGGAGGCGGCCGACATCCTGCCCGGGGAGCTCGTGGCGATTGTCGATGTCACCAACGGCGCCCGGCTCGAGACATACACGATTGCCGGCGAGCGCGGTTCCGGCGTGATCGGCATCAACGGCGCCGCCGCCCACCTGATGCATGAGAACGACATCGTCATCCTCATCACCTACGCCCAGATGACCACGGAAGAGGCCAAGGCGTACAACCCCAAGGTGGTCCACGTTGACCAGGACAACAAGATTGTCCAGATCGGCAACGACCCCGCCGAGGGCATGACACCCGGGCTCATGCGTCCGCCGCACTCGCTGAACAACGCCGCGCTCAACTAGCGGCAGCGCGCCGTCGGGCGTAATAGGACAGCCCGCGGAATAAAGCTGATTACTCTGGACGGGTGACCATCACCCGCCGCCCACCCGCCCCGCTGCGGAGAACCGCGTGCTAGGGGTACTGGCAGGATTCTTTGTCGTCTGGGCCATCATCCTGGTCGGCATGTTCGTGGGCCGGCGCAATATCCTGGGCGAGAACGCCCGCCCCGTCCTGAGCGCCCTGACGTTTTTTGTGGCCAGCCCCGCCCTGCTGTTCGAGACCCTCAGCAAGGCGAAACTCCACGACGTCTTTGCCGCGCCGCTGCTCGTGACGGCAGTCGGGGCGGTAACCACGGCGGTCCTGTTCTTTGGCATTGTGCGCTTCGCGCTCAAACGGTCCCTGCCGGAAGCCCTCATCTCCTCCATGAGCTCGTCCCTGGCCAACTCGGCCAACCTCGGCATTCCCATAGCCGTCTTCGTGCTCGGTGATGCCAGTTATGTGGCACCCCTGCTGATCTTCCAGCTGGCTTTCTTCACCCCGTTGTTCCTCATGGCGTTGGACGCCACCACCAGCTCGCACCGCACTACGCCCCTGAGTTTCGTGCTCATGATCCTGCGCAACCCGATGATCGTGGGCACCGGACTCGGGCTCCTGGTGGCCGCCACCGGCTGGACGGTACCGCCGCTGATCCTGGAGCCCATCCACTTGATTGGCGGGGCCGCGATCCCGGCCATGCTGATCGCCTTCGGCATGAGCCTGAACGGTTCCAAGCCGCTGCAGGCGGCCGCCGGACGCCGGCTGGACGCCCTGCTGGCGAGCTTCTTCAAGCTCGTTGTCCACCCGCTGGTGGCCTACCTGTTTGCCCATTTTGTCCTCGGCATGCAGGAACAGGCGCTCTTTGCCGCCGTCGTCACGGCCGCCCTGCCCACCGCCCAAAACGTGTTTGTCGCGGCCAGCCGTTACCGCACCGGCGTAACGGTAGCCCGGGACACCGTGCTGATCACTACGGTGGTAGCTGTGCCCGCCATGATCGGCGTGGCCCTGCTGCTGGCCTGACCTCGCCGGGCAGCCGGGCCCGGCTGAACGGGATCGGCGGACCGGCACCAAACCCGGAGGAGGACCCTTGAAAACAACCCTGGACACTGTGGTCATCGGCGGCGGCGCGATGGGCTCGGCCGCCGCGTGGGCGCTGGCCGGCGCGGCCGGGAGGTGACCCTGCTGGAGCAGTTCGGTCCCGGCCACCGCAACGGTGCCTCCCACGGCACAACCCGGAACTTCAACCCCGGCTACGCGGATCCGGACTACGTCGCCATGCTGGCAGAGGCGGCCGGGCTGTGGCGGGAGCTCGAAGCGGACGCCGGCGAGCGGCTGCTGGCGCGCACCGGCGTCGTAAACCACGGCCCCGATCCGCGGTTGCCCGAGATCCGGAACGCGCTGCTTGCCGCCGGGCTCCGGGCGGAGTTCCTCTCCGCCGGGGAAGCCTCCGGGCGCTGGCGGGGCATCCGTTTCGATACGCGCGTGCTGCACATGGCGGATGGCGGCCAGTTGAACCCGGACGCCGCACTGCCGGCGCTGCAGCGGCTCGCCGCCGGGCTCGGCGCCGAGATCCGCCATCATGTGAAGGTCCTCGAGTTGAATGTCCTCGACGACGGCGTCCGGCTCACGCTCGAGGCCGGGGGCCGCAGCGAGGTGCTCACCGCAAGGCAGGCATTGGTCACCGCCGGCGGCTGGACCACGAAACTGCTCTCCGGGGTCGCGCCCCTGCCCCGGCTGACGGTCACGCAGGAACAACCCGCACACTTCGCCATCACCGATGAGGGCGCCCAGTGGCCGGGGTTCAACCACATGCCCGGCCACGGGGACGCGTACGCGTACTGGCGTTCGCCGGTCTACGGCATGCAAACACCGGGCGAGGGGATCAAGGCCGGATGGCACGGGGTGGGCCCGGTGGTGGACCCGGACCGGCGGAGCTTCGCGCCGGAGCCCGAGCAGCGGGCGGCCCTGCAGCGCTACGCCCGGGACTGGCTGCCCGGGGTCGACGCCGACTCCCTCACCGACATCAGCTGCACCTACACGACCACCGTTGATGAGAACTTTGTCCTGGACCGGATCGGGCCGGTTGTCATCGGCGCCGGCTTCTCCGGGCACGGCTTCAAGTTCACGCCGGTCGTGGGCAGGATCCTGGCCGACCTCGCGACCGGCGACGGCGGAGCGCCGGCTCTCTTCTCGGCCTCCCGCCCCGGGGTCCGCTGACTCCGTCGGAGAGCCAACGCGGGGTCACATAGCGCCCATGGTGGGGCCCGGCATGGGCGTGATGTGACCCCGCGTTGCTGTGTGGACCGGTAGGCTGGGGCCGGTCTTAAGCGCCCGCGGATACCCGGCGCGCCAGCATGAGGTGGGGGAAAATTGCTCAGCACGCGGTCAGGCAGCATCCAGTCCAGCGACATCCAGTCCAGCGGCGCCCAAGGAATGAGTGCCCGCAGCCCGAGGATCGGCGCGGTCGACTGGATCGTGCGCGGGGTGGCGGGCCTGCTGCTGGTGGCGACGTCAGCGTGCTCCGGCCCGGGTACTGTTCCCCCGGCCGCCGGAACCGGCGTCCTCCCCGTCGTCACGGCTACCCCCGCCACTGCGTCGGCCGGCACGGACAGCGCTCCGCTGGATCCGGACGCCACCCCCGGTGTCGAAGTTCCCAGTGCCGAAGTTCCCAGTGCCGAAGCTTCAGGCATCGAAGTTGCCGGCGCCGATGTTGCGGCCGCCGCGCCCCGGCAGCCGGCATTGGCGGGCAAGGCCCTCGCGGTACTGGCCACGCTGCCCGTCAAGGGCCGCGCCCCCAAGACGGGCTATTCCCGCGACCAGTTCGGCCCGGCCTGGTCCGACGTTGATCACAATGGCTGCGATACCCGCAACGACGTGCTCCGCCGCGACCTTACTTCTGTCGCGCTCCGGCCCGGGACGCGGGACTGCGTGGTGCTCTCCGGCGACCTGGCCGACCCCTACACGGCCGTCGCCATCCACTTCCTGCGCGGCAATGCCACCAGCACCGCCGTCCAGATCGACCACGTCGTGGCCCTCAGCGACGCCTGGCAGAAGGGCGCGCAGCAGCTCAGCCCGGCACGGCGGCTGGCCTTCGCCAACGATCCCCTAAACCTGCTGGCGGTGGACGGCCCGGCCAACCAGAGCAAGAGCGACGGCGACGCCGCCACCTGGCTGCCGCCGAACAAGTCCTACCGCTGCAACTACGTCGCCCGCCAGATTTCGGTGAAATCCAGCTATGGGCTCTGGGTGACCCAGGCCGAGCACGACGCCATGGCCCGGGTCCTGTCGAACTGCCCGAACGCCCTGGCCCCCGCCACCCAGCCGGCCGCCGCTCCGGCCCAAGCCGCGCCTGCGCCAGCACCCGCGCCAGCACCGGCACCGGCACCGGCGGCCGGCGTGGCGTACGCGAACTGTGCCGCGGTCCGTGCGGCCGGCGCGGCGCCCATCCGCGTCGGCCAGCCGGGGTACAGCCGCAGGCTGGACCGGGACGGGGACGGCGTCGGCTGCGAATAGCGGCGGCCGGCCCGTCCCCGGGCCGGGTGGTCAGTTCTTCTGGTGCTCGTGCAGGAGCCGGGCGCAGCGGATGAAGCCCAGGTGCGAATACGCCTGGGGATGGTTGCCCAGGTGGGTTTCCGTGCCGGGGTCGTATTCCTCGGGCAGCAGCCCCGTGGGACCGAACAGGTTCACCAGCTGGTCAAAGAGGTCCCAGGCGTCTTCGATCCGGCCCACGGCGATGTAGGCCTCGATCAGCCAGGTGGTGCAGATGTGGAAGCCGCCCTCCAGGCCCGGCAGTCCGTCGTCGTACCTGTAGCGGAAAACGGTGGGCCCCACCCGCAGTTCCCGCTCCACCGCCGTGACGGTGGCCAGGAACCGGGGGTCGTTGACGTCCAGCAAGCCGGAGAGACCGATGTGCAGCACGGCTGCGTCCAGGTCCGGGCTGTCGTACGCCACGGTGTAGGAGGACGCCGACTCGTCCCAGCCCTCGCGCAGGACTTCCTCCCGGATCTTCGCCGCCGTGGGCTCCCAGGCCGGCAGCGGTTCCCGGCCATGCCGGACGGCCGTGCGCAGCGCCCGGTCGAGCGCCACCCAGCACATCACCTTCGTGTAGATATGGTGCCGCGGCGCCCGCCTGGCCTCCCAGATGCCATGGTCGGCCTCGTGCCAGCGGGCCAGCACGGCTGCGGCCATCTGGACCAGCAGGTCCCAGTGCCCGTCGGAGAGCATGCCCTGGCGGGCGCTGAGGGCGTGGATCAGCTCGGCGATCGGGCCGAACACGTCCAGCTGCACCTGGTGGTCGGCAGCGTTCCCAATCCGCACCGGGCGGGATCCCGCGTAGCCGGGCAGGCTCTCGATGATGGCCTCGGTGGACAGCGGCGCCCCGGTCACGGAGTAGAGCGGATGGAGCCACTCCGGACCCGGGGCGTGGGCCAGAATCCGGCCCAGCCACGCCAGGAATCCCTCGGCCTCGGCCGTGGAGCCCAGGTCCACGAGCGCGTTGACGGTCATGGACCCGTCCCGCAGCCAGCAGTACCGGTAGTCCCAGTTGCGGGTGCCGCCGATTCCCTCCGGCAGTGAGGTGGTGGGCGCGGCCAGCACAGCGCCGGTGGGTTCATGGACCAGCGCCCGGAGCACCAGCGCGGACCGACGGACCAGCGACGGCTTCACGCCGGGCAGTTGCAGTTCGTTGACCCAGCGCCGGGAGTGATGGGCGACGGCGGCGCGGCGCCCGGTCTCATCACCCGGCATCGCGGGCTGAGGTTCCGTGTCGCCGCAGCGCAGGTTGAGGACCACCGGTCCGTCCCGCAGATCGACGTCGCCCGTGGCCGTGGCGTGCCGGCCGTCGGAGGTGATGGCAAAGGCCACGCCGGGAGCCCGGAGAATGATCGGATCCGCGGTTCCCACGACGTGCAGTTCAGTTCCGCGCGCCTCCATGCTGAACGGGGCATTCGCGTAGTCCGGCCGCGGGGCGAAGACGACCCGGGCCGTGCCGGTGCCGGACAGCACCCGGACCAGGCTGGTGATGCCGTCCGGGGCCGGCTCCAGGTAGTCCGTCACGGTGACGTCGGCCCAGCGGGTTTCGACGATCATGGTGCTGTCCACGTAGCGCTGGCCCAGGACCTGCGAGGCCTTCGCCGGTTCCACGGAGAAGTGCCCCGCCGCATCGCCGCCGAGCAGATGGGCAAACAGCGACCCGCTGTCCGGCAGCGGGTGGCTCATCCAGCAGATCTTCGCGTCCGGGGTGATCAGGGCGGTGGACGAGCCGTTGCCGATCATGGAGTGCCGCTCCAGCCCCACGGCATCCTCGCCGAACAGCCACGCCCGCCGCAGTTCGAACAGGATCGCCAGGACGCGGGCGAACGACTCCGGGTCCCGGAGCGTGTGGGCTGCCACGGTGGGCCCCTCCCCCACGCGCAGCGCCATGTCCGGCCCGCGCAGCGTCGCCATGGCCAGCTCATCGCTGGAGGCGTCGCCTGCGTAGAGGGCGGCACTCACGCCTAGCATGGAGCGCAGGTGCTCCAGCGCGGAGGCCTTGGACGGTTCCACCACGGAGAGATCCAGCACCGAGCCGTCCACGACGAAATGCAGCCCGTGCGCCCGGGCGATCTCCTCCGCCTTCGAGGTGGCCAGTGCGACGATGTCCGGGCCGGCCGGGCGGGTGTGCACCGATACGGCGACCGGCTTGCGCTCAATGCTGATGCCCCGGTAGGCGCCCACGGTTTCGGCGAGTGCCTGGCTGGCCTGCTGCAGCACTGATTCGGTGGCGAGGGACAGCCCGTGGGCGTAGCCCATGTCGAACTCCGCGCCGTGCGAGCCGACCAGGTGTACCTCCGCGGGGAGCCGTGAGACGGCGGCCAGATCCCGCAGCGACCGCCCGGAGATGACGGCCGCGTGCGTGTTCGGGAGGGCTGCCAGGGCCCTCAACGCGATCGCCGCGCTGCCCAGCGGCAGGGTCTCGGTGGAAATGCCTTCTGCCGCGCACAGCGTGCCGCCGTAGTTGCAGGCCACGAGCAGCCCAGGAGTGCGGGCCAGGATCTTGAGCTCAGCCAGCAGTTGCGGCGTGAGCCCGTCGTCGGCCGCGTTGGTCTGCACGAAAGCGCGGAGCAGGCCCAGCGGGAGGGATTTGGTGAGAAGCGCAGAGTCGGCCAGGGCCTGGTTGAGCGGTGTGGGCATCGGCGCGGTCCTTCGAGTAGTCCCCAATGCCTGCATGCGAATCGTCCCCGGGAGGACGCACTTCAAGTATGACCCCGGGACGATTTCGCATGGGTGTCCCGGCAGTTGCGACTGTGTAACATCCGCCGGGCCGCCCGGACACCCTGGCACCAGTGCTGGTTCCTTGCTGCGCCGCCATGCCGTTGCGTTTCAGCAGCCGGCTGGCCTGTATTCGTAGGTCCCCGCATCGGCCGCGCCGCCGCCCTGGCAGTCGCCCTTCTGGTTGGCCGGCCGCCCGTCCAGATCCAGGGGGAAGGGGCTGACCCCGGCCCGGTCAATGGCCGGGCTCGCGCCGGAGAGGTGGAGATCGGCGGGTGCGTTGACAAAGTCGGCCGGCTCGGTAGTGGAGGTGGCATTGGGAATGATGTTCGTGGGCCCGTTGAGGACGTTTTCCCGCTCGGTCCAGCCGGCGCCGTCCATCCACAGCGCGTTGCGGGCGGCCACCAGGATGTTTCCCCTGACGACGGTGGAGGCCGGGCACGACGCGTGGCAGACCAGAGCCTGGGAGTCCGCGCCGTCCAGCCACACGGTGTTGTATTCGAACGTGGTGCCGTTGGTCGGGCCGAAGGAGGACGTCCTGCCGCGCGCGATCAGCCCCATGGCCTGGGAGCAGTTGGGGCCGCAGGTGGACCGGACCAGGTTGTAGCTGTACGTGTTGCCGTCGGCAGTTCCGCCCTTGCCGCGCCCCAGTTCGGAGAAGACGTTGTTATCCACGGCCACGTTGTGGTGGATCCTGTTCCGGTTGCCGTTGAAAATTTCGAACGCGCTGCCGTCGTGGCCAAAGTCGTAGGACAATGCGGTGGAGCCGGTGACGGTATTGCCGGCGAACTCGTTGTCGCTGCCGTTGATCAGGAAGCCAAAGGCGCCCGAGTCGTCATCGCACTTCAGGGCCGTGGCGGTGCCGCACAGCTCCCCCGGCGTATTGACGTTCATGATGTTGTTGTCGGCAAGAGTGTTGTTGGTATAGGTGCCGAAGTCGGAGCCCTCGCTCACTTTGATGCCCGCGGCATTGTTCCTGGCGGCGGAGTTCCGCACGGTGCCGTGGTCGCCGTAGATACTGAAGCCCGCATAGCCGCACGACTCCGCCCGCAGGCCGTCAACGGCGATGTAGTCGCCGTCGAGCCTGACGCACGTTCCTGCCAGTCCGCCCGTAACAGCGGGCGGATCGCCGCTTCCATAGGCATTCAGCGTGACCTTGAGCCGGCTGGTGCCGCTCTGGCCGACAACAAGGCCGCCGGAGAAGATGTCTCCGCGGCGAAAGCTGACCGAGTCCCCGGGCCGAAGCGCAGTGGCATTGACCTTGTCGAGCGTCGCCCAGGCTGATTGCGGCGACGTCCCGTCGTTGGCGTCACTGCCGTCGGCGCTCACGTAATACGTGGCGCCCTCGGACGACGCCGGCGCGGACGCGGACGGGCCGCCGAGCAATCCTCCCAGGAACAGCAGGACGAGCAGCGTGGCGGCGGCTGTGGACTTGATCTTCATGGGTGCACCTGGGTTTTCGCCATGTATCCGCGGTTCCGGGCGCCACCGCCAACCGGCGGACCACATCGGCACCCTGAGGGGCTTAACGCTAAGAGCGGTCCCGCCCTAAGTCAACGGACGAGTCCGGCCATGCGCATCAAAATGTTCTTTTTTGCTACTTGACGTTCCTTATTGTGCGATTATGATAGCTAATGATGTGAGCTGCTTCACTCCACCCGCGTTATTTCAAAGGAGAAATTATGACCATGCATGAAGACGCACTGCTCCGGGCCTCCAGCCGAGGCGGGTGGGACCGGAGGACGCTGCTGAAGACCTTCGGCGCCGGAGCAGTCGCGATGGCCGGCATTCCCCTGCTCTCGGCCTGCACGGGCGGCAGCGCACCTGCCAGCGGCGGCGCCAAGACGGCCACGTTCGGTTCCGGGTCCTCCGACGAGGTCCCCAAGGCTGCCTACAAGGCGGTGACCGACGCTTTCCAGAAGAAGTCCGGCATCGCGGTCACCACCAACGTGGTGGCGCACAACGACTTCCAGAACAAGATCAACACCTACCTCCAGGGCAGCCCCGACGATTCTTTCACCTGGTTCGCCGGGTACCGCATGCAGTACTACGCCGGCAAGGGACTGCTCGCCCCGATCGATGACGTCTGGGAAAAGGTCGGCGGAAACTACTCCGATGCCCTGAAAAAGGCCTCGACCGGAGCCGACGGCAAGATGTACCTGATCCCGAACTACAACTACCCCTGGGGCTTCTTCTACCGCAAGAGCCTCTGGACGGAAAAGGGGTACACCGTCCCCACGACGTTCGATGAGCTGAAGACCCTCGCCACCAAGATGAAGGCCGACGGCCTGATCCCGATTGAATTCGCGGACAAGGACGGCTGGCCCGCCATGGGCACGTTCGACTACCTGAACATGCGCCTGAACGGCTACCAGTTCCACATGGACCTCACCGCGCACCGGGAAAGTTGGGACCAGAAGAAGGTCAGCGACGTCTTCGACACCTGGAAGGCCCTGCTCCCGTTCCAGAACCCGAACGCGCTGGGCATGACCTGGCAGGACTCGGCGAAGTCCCTCGCGGACAAGAAATCCGGCATGTACCTGCTCGGCTCCTTCCTCACCCAGCAGTTCACGGACAAGACAATCGCCGACGACATCGACTTCTTCCCGTTCCCCGAGGTCGCGGTGGAAGGCCAGGATGCCATCGAGGCACCCATCGACGGCCTGCTGCTCTCCAAGAAGGGCGGCCAGAACCAGGCCGCCCGGGACTTCCTGGCCTACGTCGGCACCCCGGAAGGACAGGATGTGTACGCCTCGGTCGACTCGTCCAACATCGCCACCGCCAAGGGCGCCGATACCTCCAAGTTCACTCCGCTGAACAAGAAGCTGGCCGAGGCCATCAGCGGCGCCAAGAACATCAGCCAGTTCTTCGACCGCGATGCCCTGCCCGCCATGGCCAACAACGTGATGATCCCGGCGCTCCAGTCGTTCATCAAGGACGGCAACGTCGATGTGAAGAACCTGGAAGCCCAGGCCAAGTCCCTGTACGCCGCCCAGTAGCGCCGTGCTGACCGCGCGGGTGACCGCGCGGTCAGCACCTGATCCAGCTCGTACTGGTCTGGATCCCCACCCTCATGTCGGTCGGACTGTCCTTCACCCGCTGGAACGGGCTGGAGCTGACCGACATCAAGCCCGCCGGCGTCGAGAACTACCAGTTCATCGCCCAGGATTACCCGCCGTTTTGGCCGGCCATGCAGCACAACGTGCTGTGGCTGGCGTTCCTGGCACTCGTCGCCACCCCGCTGGGGCTGCTCCTGGCCGTGCTCCTGGACCAGAACATCCGCGGCACGCGGATCTACCAGAGCATCTTCTTCGCCCCGGTGATGCTCTCCCTGGCCCTGATCGGGATCATCTGGCAGCTGTTCTACAACCGGGACAGCGGCCTCCTGAACTTCCTGCTTGGCACCGCCGGCACGCCCCAGGCCGTCGACTGGTTCGGGGATTCCAGCGTCAACATCTGGGCAGCCCTCTTCGCCGCCACCTGGCGGCACGCCGGCTACGTCATGATCCTGTACCTGGCCGGGCTCAAGGGCGTGGATCCGACCCTGCGCGAGGCGGCCCAGATCGACGGCGCCAACGCGGTCCAGACCTTCTTCCAGGTGGTCTTCCCGGCCATGCGCCCGGTGAACGTCATCATCATCGTCATCACCGTCATCGAATCCCTCCGGGCGTTCGACATCGTCTACGTGATCAACCGCGGCACCAACGGGCTGGAACTGATCAGCGCCCTGGTCATCCAGAACCTGGTGGGCGAAGGGCAGGTGATCGGCATCGGCTCGGCGCTGGCCGTCATCCTGCTCGTCATCTCGCTGATCCCCATCACGTTTTACCTCTCCCGCGCATTCGGAAAGGACAAAGAGGCATGAGCATCGCCCATCCAACCGATGCCGCCGCGGCCGGCAGCCCGGCAGACGCCCGGCAGCGCAGCTCCGGCCCAGGCAAGACCGGCCCCCGCCCCGGCAGGCCGGCCAACAACAAGCAGGGCAAGAAGCACTACGGCACCCACGTCTTCCTCATCGTCATGGCGGCGATCTGGCTCGTACCCCTGGCCTGGGCCATTTTCACTGCCCTGCGGCCCAAAGCCGACACCGACAAATACGGCTACTTCAGCACCGGCGGCGCCTTCAACTTCGACAACTTCGCCCAGGCCTGGACACAGGGCGGCTTTTCCCAGCTGTTCTGGAACTCCGTGCTCATCACGGTCCCCTCGGTGTTCCTGATCCTCTTCTTCGCCTCCATGATGGCGTTCGCCGTGAGCCGGGTGAGCTGGAAGTTCAACATCACCCTGCTGATCATGTTCACCGCCGGAAACCTGCTGCCGCCGCAGGTGCTCGCGGCGCCGCTCTTTGAAATGTTCAAGCACTTCGAGCTTCCCTACGCCGTCAGCGATTCCGGGAACCTGCTCAACACCTACATCAGCGTGATCGCCGTGGACACCGCCTTCCAGATCGGCTTCGTGACGTTCGTCCTCTCGAACTACATGAAGGCCCTGTCCCCCGAGCTGACCGAGGCGGCCCTGGTTGACGGTGCCGGCGTCTGGCGCCAGTACTGGGACATCATCCTGCCGCTGTGCCGCCCGGCCCTGGCCGCCATGGGCACGCTCGAGGTGATCTTCATTTACAACGACTTCTTCTGGCCCCTGCTCTTCATCCAAAGCGGAGACCGGCTTCCGGTCACCACCGCGATCAACAACCTCCAGGGCCAGTTCCTCTCCAACTACAACCTGATCGCCGCCGGCGCCATGATCACGGCCGTTCCGGCCCTGATCATCTACCTGCTCCTGCAGCGCCACTTCGTGGCGGGCCTGACCCTCGGCTCCAGCAAAGGATAAACGTGGACAACAGCTCCAACCACAACAACGCCATGGACTACATCACCGCCCGCCTCGGCTCCGAAGGCTCCCCGATGCTGGCATTCGGCGGAGACTACAACCCGGAACAGTGGCCCGAGGAGACCTGGGACGAGGACGTCCGGCTGATGCGCGAGGCCGGCGTCAACCTGGTCAGCGTGGGCATCTTCAGCTGGTCCCTGCTTGAGCCGTCCGAGGGCGTCTACGAGTTCGGCTGGCTGGACCGGGTCCTGGACCTGCTGCACGCCAACGGCATCCGGGTGGACCTGGCGAACGCCACGGCGTCGCCGCCGCCCTGGTTCAGCCACAAGTACCCCGACTCCCTGCCCGTGACCGCCGACGGCGTGCGGCACAGCTACGGTTCCCGGCAGGCCTTCGCGGCGTCGAGTGCCGAATACCGCCGGGCCGCCGCGGCCCTGACCGAGCAGATCGCCACCCGGTACAAGGACCACCCCGCCGTCGTGATGTGGCATGTCCACAACGAGTACGGCTGCCACAACCAGCCTGATTTCTCGGACGGTGCCGCCGCGGGTTTCCGGCGCTGGCTCGAACGCCGGTACGGCAGCCTGGAGGCCCTCAATGCCGCGTGGGGCACCGCCTTCTGGTCCCAGCGCTACTCGGCCTGGGACCAGATCCTGCCGCCGCGCACCTCCGGGACCTGGGTGAACCCGACCCAGCAGCTGGACTTCGCCCGCTACTCCTCCGATGAGCTGCTCGAATGCTACAAGGCCGAGGCCGCGATCATCCGCACGCACTCGGGACATCCCGTGACCACCAACTTCATGGGGTTCAACATGGGCCTGCACCAGCCCGTGGACTACTGGCGCTGGTCCGAGGAGATGGATGTGGTCTCCAACGACCACTACCTGATTGCCGAGGATCCGCGGAACTTCCAGGAACTGGCGGCAACCGCAGACCTCACCCGCGGCTGGGCCAAGGGCAAGCCGTGGCTGCTCATGGAGCATTCGACCTCTGCCGTGAACTGGCAGCCGCGCAACATCGCCAAAGCGCCCGGCGAGATGCTGCGCAACTCCCTGCAGCATGTTGCCCGCGGCGCCGACGGTGCGCTCTTCTTCCAGTGGCGGGCCTCGCGGGCCGGCGCCGAAAAGTTCCATTCCGGGCTGCTGCCGCACGCCGGCACGGACACGAAGGTTTGGCGCGAAGTGGTCCAGCTGGGCCAGGCGCTGCGGAGCCTGGCCGAAGTCAGCGGCTCGGTGGTTACGGGCGCGTCCGGCCGGGTGGACGTCGCGATCCTCCACGACACTGACGCCCGCTGGGCCTCGGAACTGGATTCGCACCCGAGCGTGGACGCCTCCAACATCGCCGAAACCCGGCGCTGGCACGATGCCTTCTACCGCGCCGGCATCCCCACCGACTTCCGCCAGGGCACCGATGACCTATCCGGCTACCGGCTCGTCGTCGCGCCGATGCAGTACCTCGTGAGCGATGCCGGGGCCGCGAATCTGGACGCGTACGTGCGCTCCGGCGGCCACCTCGTGGTGACCTATTTCTCCGGTATCGTGGACGAAAATGACCACATCAGGCTTGGCAGCTACCCCGGCGCGTTCAGCGGACTGCTGGGCGTGAAGATGGAAGAGTTTTTCCCGCTGCGCGGCGGCGAAAGCATCCGGCTCAGCAGCTTCGGGGCGGGTAGTTGCTGGAACGAATTGGGGCATGCCACCACCGCCGAGGTCCTCGCGGCCGTGGAAGAGGGACCGGCCGCCGGTTCTCCCGCCGTGACCCGTAACCGTGCCGGAAGCGGCCGCTCCTACTATGTCGCCACGTCACTCGCGCCGGAGGGCCTGGGCGAACTGCTCGCCGTCGTCTGCGCCGATGCCAGGGTGCAGCCGCTCGTCCCGGACCTGCCGGCCGACGTCGAAGTGGTCCGGCGCAGCAAGGACGGGACCGACTGGACGTTCTGCATCAACCACGGCGCCCACGACGTCCGGCTGCCGCTGGAAGGCGTGGACCTGCTCACCGGCGCCGAACTCGACGGCGGGCTCGGCCTCGCGGCCGGCGGTGCCGCCGTCGTCCGTTCGGCTGCCGCCCGATTGGTCGGCACCTCCGCCAGCCACTCAAACCAGTCAAGCCACTCAACCCTGTAAGGACTCCACATGCTAGCCGCAGCCCGCCATTCCGCCATCCTCGCGGAGGTCCAGCGTGAGCGGATCGTCCGTGTCGCGGACCTCGCCAAGATGCTCGGCGTCTCGCTGATGACCGTGCGGCGGGACATCGAGGCCCTCGACGCGGCGGGCGCCGTGGAGAAGATCCACGGCGGGGCCAAGTTGCCCGGCGGCGCCGGCACCCACGAGCCAGGCTTCGAGCTGAAGGTGACCCAGCTCAAGGACGAGAAGATGGCGATTGCGCAGGAGGCGGCCGCGCAGGTGCGCGAGGGCATGGCGGTGGGGCTCAGCGCCGGCACCACCACGTGGGCGCTGGCCCAGCTGCTGTCCGCCGGCCCGCGGATCACGGTGGTCACCAACTCGGTGCGGATCGCGGACGTCTTCCACCAGAGCGCCTCCCCGTCCACCGTGATCCTGACCGGCGGCGAGCGCACACCCTCGGACGCCCTTGTAGGCCCGCTGGCCACATCCTCGCTCAAACAGCTGCACCTGGACGTATTGTTCCTCGGCGTCCACGGTGTCGACGCCGACGCCGGGTTCACCACCCCCAACGTGCTCGAGGCCGAAACCGACCGGGCCTTCGTCACCGCGGCCCGGCGGGTGGTGGTGCTGGCGGACCACACCAAGTGGGGCACCCTCGGCATCAGCACGATCGCCGGCCTGGAGGACGCTGACGAACTCATCAGCGATGACCTTCTGGGCAGCGAGGCCCGGCGCATCCTCGGCGAGCGCGTCGGCCGCCTCCGTCTGGCCCATACCGGCGACGCCCGGAGCCTCAGCGCAGCCAGCCCCGCAGCAGCCACAGGCTGACCGCTCGGCCCCCGCCCACCCAAACCACTACGCCTGGAGCTGCCGTGAACAACCCGGACCTCACCCTTGCCGCCGAGACCCTCTCCCCCGTGGGCGTCCCTCCGGTGGAGCCGTTGTACCTGCGCCGCTCCGGAACATCCCTGCTGATCGACTTCAGCACGGGCGAGGCCGCCATGCTGCACTTCGGCGCCGACCTCGGCCCGGCCCTGCCGGATCTTTCGCTGTTGGGCCAGGCCGTGCCGCACTCGGCCCTCGACGTCCCGGTGACGCTGGGACTGATCCCGCAGGCGTCCTCCGGCTGGCGCGGGCGCCCCGGCCTCCGCGGCCACCGGAACGGCCAGGCGTTCTCGGCCCGTCTGCGTGTTGTCAGTGTTGAACGTTCCAGTGCTGAGCTGTCCAGCGGCGAGCGGTCCCGCGGGGCGGACTGCTCGGCCGTCATCACCCAGGCCGACCCCGAGGCCGGTGTCAGCGTCCGCACGGAGATCAGGATCAACGACGGCGGCCTGCTCCAGCTCCGGCACCGGCTCGACAACGACGGCGCCGGTCCGTACAGCCTCGACGAACTCGCCGCCGTGCTGCCCGTGGGCCGCGCCGCCACAGAAATCCTGGACCTGACCGGCCGCTGGTGCCGGGAGTCCCACCCCCAGCGCCTGCCGCTGCGCCAAGGCACATGGGTCCGCTCGGGCCGGCACGGCCGGACCGGCCACGACGCCTCGCTCCTGCTCGCGGCCGGAACCCCCGGATTCGGGAACCGCCACGGGCAGGTCTGGGCCGTGCATCTGGGCTGGAGCGGCAACCACGAGAGCTTCGTTGACGCCGCCGCGGACGGCCGGACCGTCCTGGGCGCCTCGGAACTGCTCGGCGCCGGCGAGATCAGCGTGGAAGCGAACGCCAGCTACGAGACCCCGTGGCTGTACGCTGCCTACTCCGCCGCGGGCCTGGACGGCATCAGCGATGCCTTCTACAGCTGGTTCCGCGGGCGCCCGCACCACCCCGGCGTGCGGTCCGGCAAAGCCCGTCCCGTGGTGCTCAACGTCTGGGAAGCGGTCTACTTCGATCACCGCCTCGAGCCGCTGCTCGAACTCGCCGAAGCGGCCGCCGGTCTCGGCGTGGAACGCTTCGTCCTCGACGACGGCTGGTTCCGCGGCCGCCGCGACGATCACGCCGGCCTCGGCGACTGGTACGTCGACGAGGACCTGTGGCCCGAAGGCCTGACTCCGCTGATCGACGCCGTTACCGGCCACGGCATGGAATTCGGGCTCTGGGTCGAACCCGAAATGGTCAACGAAGACTCGGACCTGGCCCGCGCCCACCCGGACTGGATCGCCGGCCCGGCCGGCCGGCTGACTGGCCGGCTGCCCGTGCAATGGCGGCACCAGCAGGTCCTTGACCTGGTCAATCCGGCGGCCTGGCAATACATCTTCGACAGGCTCGATGCCCTGTTGAGCGAATACCGGATCAGTTACCTCAAATGGGACCAGAACCGGGACCTGGCCGAGATGGGCCACGCCGGCCGGCCGTCCGTGCACGCCCAGACTCAGGCCGTCTACCGGCTCCTGGACGAGCTCCGCAAGGCCCACCCCGGCGTCGAGATTGAAAGCTGCTCCTCCGGCGGGGCCCGCGTGGATCTCGGCATCCTGGAGCGCACCGACCGGATCTGGGCCTCGGACTGCAACGATGCCCTGGAACGGCAGACCATCCAGCGCTGGACCGGCGTGGTGGTGCCGCCGGAGCTCGTCGGATCGCACATTGGCCCCACCACGAGCCACACCACGGCGCGAACGCACGATCTCTCGTTCCGGGCGATCACCGCGATGTTCGGCCACTTCGGCCTCGAATGGGATGTCCGGCGCCTCGACGATGCCGAACGGGCCGAGCTTGCCCGAGCCATCGCACTGTTCAAGCAGTACCGGCCGCTCCTGCACAGCGGGCGCATGGTGCGGGCCGACGAGCCCGATCCGGCCCTCCGGCTGCACGGGGTCGTGTCCCACGACGGCGGCGAGGCCCTCTACGCCCTGGTCTCGGTGGCGACGTCGTTCGCCGAAGTCCCGGGGAAGGTCTGCCTGCCCGGACTGCTCCCGGACACCGCGTACCGGGTGGAAGCGGTCTACCCGGCGGCCGGGGACCGGCGGGCGTTCCTGCAGGCGGCGCCACCGGCGTGGCTTGCGGGCGGCGTCGAGGCCTCGGGACGCTTCCTGGCCGAATCCGGGCTCCCAATGCCGGTCCTGAACCCGGAACACGGGCTGCTCCTGGCAGTCCGCCGCGCCACCGCCGCCGCTCCGGCCGCCTATCCAGCCGCAAACAGCGCACACCCCGTGAGGAACCCCTAGCATGGGCCAGATTACGAAACGCTCCCACAAGCTCTCCGACGGCCGGGACATCATCTACTTCGATGATGCCGATACCGCCCTGCCCCCGCACCGGGGCGAGGATCTCCGCGCGCCGGCGGTCCGGCCGCCCACGGCCACCATGCGCCAGGACGCCCTGACCGGGGAGTGGATCTCGATCGCGGCAGCCCGGCAGAACCGGGTGGTCCTGCCGCCCTCGCACCTGGACCCGCTGGCCCCGGCGTCGCCGGAGAATCCCTCGGAGATTCCGAGCCTCTACGACGTCGCCGTCTTCGAAAACAAGTCCCCCTCCTTCGGGCCGGACCTGGCGGGGGCCGCCGCGCCGGAAGGCCTGGATGACCTCGCCCGGGTGGGGCTGGGGCGCAGCCGGCAGTCCGTGGGCCGGTGCGAAGTGGTGTGCTTCTCCCCGGAACACACCGGCTCCCTGGCGGGCCTGCCCCTGTCCCGGATGCGCACGGTCGTGGAAGCCTGGGCGGACCGGACGGCCGCGCTGTCCGCGCTGCCCGGCGTCGAACAGGTCTTTCCGTTCGAGAACCGCGGCGAAGCGATCGGCGTGACGCTGCACCACCCGCACGGACAGATCTACGCCTACCCGTACATCACGCCGCGCACGGCCCAGCTGGTCCGCACGATCGAAAGTTACGGCGGCTCGCTGTTCGAGGACATCCTGAGCTTCGAGCAGAAATCCGAGCGGGTGCTGCTCCAGGGCGAGCACTGGACGGCGTTCGTCCCTTTTGCCGCGCGCTGGCCGCTGGAAGTGCATATCCTCCCGCACCGGCACGTCCCGGACCTCGCCGCCACGACCGACGAGGAACGCGATGAGTTCTCCCTGCTGTACCGCCAGCTCCTGCGTGGCGTCGATGCCCTCTACGACAGCCCCACGCCGTACATTTCGGCGTGGCACCAGGCTCCCGTCCACGCCCACCGGGACGACATCCGGCTCATGCTGCAGCTGACCTCGCCCCGCCGGGAGGAGGACAAGCTCAAGTACCTGGCAGGGTCGGAAGCCGCGATGGGGGCATTCATCGCGGACATCCCGCCGGAGACGGCCGCCGCCCGGCTCCGCGACGCCATGGAGGCAGCATCGCCGCCACCGCGTACACCAGGGCTCGAGCCATTCCGCACAGAACTCCCAGCAACAGAACAGGAAGCAGCCCAGCCATGAACGAGGTCCTTGAACGGGAAAGTGGGTACTTTTCCAGCGAGTTTGGGGGCGCGCCGGACGGCTTGTGGTCGGCGCCCGGGCGGGTCAACCTGATCGGTGAGCACACGGATTACAACGAGGGCTTCGCGTTTCCGATCGCGATCGACAAGCGCACCACGGTGGCGGCCCGCGTCCGCGCAGACCGTCTGCTCCGGGTCACCAGCAGCTCTTTCCCCGGCGTCATAGAGGTAAGCCTCGACCGCCTGGACCCGGATAGCCTCACCGGCTGGGCCGCGTACCCCCTCGGCGTGGCCTGGGCGATGTCCCGGGCGGCAGCAGCCGGCGCCGGTTCCGACGTCGCGTCCGGTTCAGCAGCCGGTTCCGGCGTCGCGTCCGGTTCAGCAGCCGGTCCCGACGTCGCGTCCGGTTCAGCAGCCGGCGTCCCGTCCCGGATGTCCGGCCTGGACCTGGCGCTGACCTCGGATGTCCCGGCCGGCGCCGGGCTGTCCTCCTCCGCTGCAATCGAATGCGCGGTGGCCCTGGCCCTGAACGATCTCTGGGACTTGGGGCTGGGCAGGCCTGAACTGGCACGGATCGGCCAGCTGGCCGAGAACCGGGTGGTCGGCGCGCCCACCGGCATCATGGACCAGTCGGCCTCGCTCCTTGGCGAGCCCGATCATGGCATCCTGCTCGATTGCCAGAACCTGTCGACCGAGCCGGTTGCCCTCGGCTTCGCCGGTGCCGGGGTGGGGCTGCTCGTGATCGACACCCGCACCAGCCATTCCCATGCCGACGGCGGCTACGCCAGCCGCCGCCGTTCCTGCGAGGACGGCGCCCGCCGCCTGGGCGTCGGCAGCCTGCGGGCGCTGGGCCCGGACGACCTTCCCCGCGCCGCGGCACAGCTCGACGGACAGACCTACCGCCGGGTCCGCCACATCATCACGGAAAACCAGCGGGTGCTCGACACCGTGACGGCACTGCGGACCTCCGGCCCCGCCGCGATCGGGCCGTTCCTCAACGAATCGCACGAGTCCATGCGCGACGACTTCGAGATCTCCACCCCTGAGCTCGACCTCGCCGTGGCCAGCGCGCAGGGATTGGGCGCCATCGGCGCGCGCATGACCGGCGGCGGTTTCGGTGGCGCAGCCATTGCTCTGGTCCGCAACGACGGCGCCGCAACGGTGGCCGCGGGAGTTACCCGCGACTTCGCCCGGGCCGGATACGCGGCCCCGCACATCTTCCCCGTCACCGCGTCCGAGGGCGCCCGCCGGGAACTGTAGCCCGGAAGGCCCCAGGTCGTTATGCCCGCACGAGGCGGGCGGCGTCGGCCAGAAGTTCCACGGAACGGAGCCGGGGTTCGGTCCCGGTGCTCTGGTGCGCCACGATCAGTTCGTCGGCGTCGGCGTGCGCCGTGAACTCCTCGAGGTACGCCAGGACGGCCTCGGGGGTGCCCACCGCGGAGTACTTCATCATCTGCGCCATCTGCTGGCCCTGGGGCGAGTCCAGGATCATGTCTGCCTCGTCGTCGCTGAACACACGGCCATTGCCGAAGAACAAGGAAACCCTGGCCCGCTTGGTGGCCTGGAACATCGCCTGCGCCTCAGCGGCGGAATCGGCGGCAATGACATTGACTCCGGCGATCACGTGCGGGGCCTCGAGCTGCGCGGAGGGCCGGAATTCGCGGCGGTAGACCGCCACCGCATCCTGCAGCGCGTTGGGCGCGAAGTGCGAGGCGAACGCATAGGGCAGGCCCAGCTGGGCGGCCAGCCTGGCGCCGAACAGGGAGGACCCCAGGATGTACAGCGGCACGTTGGTGCCCTTGCCCGGGGTGGCCTCCACGCCCTGGATGCGGGTGGGGCCGCTCAGGTAGCCCTGGAGCTCCAGGACGTCCTGCGGGAAGCTGTCTGCCGACATCGGATCGCGGCGCAGGGCGCGCATGGTGTTCTGGTCGCTGCCCGGCGCCCGGCCCAGGCCGAGGTCGATCCTGCCCGGGTGCAGGGTCTCAAGCGTGCCGAACTGTTCGGCGATGGTCAGCGGCGAGTGGTTGGGCAGCATCACGCCGCCGGCGCCGAGCCGGATGCTGGAGGTGTGGGCCGCGACGTGGGCGATCAGCACACTCGTGGCGGACGAGGCGATCGCGGACATGTTGTGGTGCTCGGCGTACCAGATCCGCCGGTAACCCCGGTCCTCGGCGAGCTGCGCCATGGCCACGCTGCCGGCGAAGCTTTCCGCCGCCGTCTGGCCCGGGCCGATGGTAGCGAGATCAAGAATGGAAAGCGGAACAGTCACGGAAAAGCCGGCCTTTCGTAGCGGAGCAGTGTGCGGGCCGGAGTTTGGACTGCGGTCCTGGGCGGCACCGGGTTTCCGGCGCGGGCACACTGGGGTCAACGACGGCGGCCCCCGGGATATTTCTGCAGGCGGCTCAGGGGCACGAGTAGTTGTAGTCAAGGCCCCCGGAGATGTACTGCGTCATCGAGACGCGGCTGTTCGGGGTGAGTCCGGGGCGGGCGCAGTTCGCCTTGGCCCCGGCCGCCGATCCCGCTCCAGCGAGCCAGCTCGGCAGACCTGCCAGCGGGCTGGCGAACTTCACGGTTCCGGCGATCTCCCCCCACTGGTAGGCGGTGGAGTAGAGGCCCACGCGGGCGCCGATCTTCTTGAAGTAGGCGGCCATGCCTTCCAGGACGGCGACGTTGGCGGCTTTGTCAGCCTGCCAGGTGTTTTCCGTTTCCACATCCAGCCACCAGAGGTAGGACTGCGGGTTGCCGACCCCGCGGCGCTTGGCGTCGTCGGACGCCTTGGCCCACCCATACATATAGGAGCAGGCTTTGAGCGACCCCAAGGCGCAGTTGCCGTAGGGGTTCGTGACCTTCACCCCGTTGTAGGTGTTCAACGTGGGCCACCAGGACCCCTGCCGGGCGGGGTTGGCCGTGTTGACGTACAGCGCCACCCTCGGCTGCGCCGTCGCTGCCGGGGACTTTGCGGTCTTGGCCCAGGCCAGCTGGCTTGCCAGGCACGGGTTCGTGTTGTTGGCCAGGCCATGGTTGACGCCGACGATCGCGAAGGCCGGCTGCTTTGGGAGGGTCTTCCCGCATTGCGGCCAGGACACATCGATTCCGGGTCCCGAGGTACTGGCCGTAGCGGCCGAAGCGGGGCTTCCGCCCAGCAGGACAAGGCCGAGGGTCACGGCAAAGGCCAGCACGATGCGCGGGAACGAGTTGGGCATGCCACAGTCTAAGGCAAAATCGCAGAAACGCTAATCGGTGGCGTAATTCCGTCACGGCGCAGGTTTTGCCGTCGGAATGCCCGGAACGCACGCCTGCGGGCGCCCCCGCATCGACGGGCGGGGACGCCCCGTTAGGGAGCCTTGGAATAGTCAGCAGACTGAGGATGTTCACTTTCCTATGAGCCACGACAATTCACAGCATCCGGAAAAATCCGCCACGATCGCCCTCAAGGATCTGGGAACCGTCCACCGGCTGGGCTTTGGCGCCATGCGGATCGTCGGCGACGGCGTCTGGGGCGAGCCGGCAGACCGCGCCGCCGCGGTCGCCGTCGTGCGCCGCGCCGTGGAGCTCGGCGTCGACTTCATTGACACCGCAGACTCTTACGGCCCCAACATCAGCGAGGAAATCCTCGCCGAGGCGCTGCATCCCTACCGGGACGGCCTCAAGATCGCCACCAAGGTGGGGTTCACCCGCACCGGCCCCAACGTCTGGGTTCCGGTCGGCCGGCCCGAATACCTGCGCCAGCAGACGGAACTGAGCCTGCGCAAACTCAAGGTCGACTCCCTCGACCTCCTGCAGCTGCACCGGATCGACCCCAAGGTGGACCGCGACGAGCAATTCACCGTGCTTCGCGATCTGCAAAAGGAAGGCAAGGTCAAGGCACTCGGCCTCTCCCAGGTCAGCGTCGAGGACCTGGAGGAAGCCGGGAAGTACTTCACCGTCTCCACGGTGCAGAACCGCTACAACCTCACCGACCGCAGCTCCGAGGACGTCCTCGAGTACGCCGAGGAGAACGGCATCGGCTTCATTCCGTGGGCGCCGATCTCCGCTGGCGAGCTGGCCCGGCCGGGCGGACCGCTCGACGAGGCGGCGAAGCGGCTGGGCGCCACGACTTCCCAGGTGGCGCTGGCCTGGCTTCTGCGCCGGTCCCCCGTCATGATGCCGATCCCCGGCACCGGCTCCGTCAAGCATCTTGAAGAGAACCTGGCCGCCGCCGGCGTCGTCCTCGACGACGCCACCTATGCGGAACTCGAAGCGACCCGCTGAACCGCGCCGCTTCCCATATTTCACCTTATCCACCGTCCGCCGGCCCTGCCGGCAGAACAGGAGCAGCACCATGGCTAAAAATATTCTGATGGTTGTCTCGGCAGCAGATTCCCTGACGATGCGCGACGGCAGCGAACACCCCACCGGGTACTGGGCCGAGGAGCTCGTCGTCTCCCACCGGACCCTTCTCGACGCGGGCCACACCGTGCACATCGCCACTCCGGGCGGCAAGAAGCCGACGGTGGATGAGGTGAGCCTCGCGGCCGAGTCCGCCGGTGGGCAGGACCGTGCGGATAGCTTCCGCCGCTACATCGATTCCCTCGACGCCGAACTGTCCAACCCGCTGGTGCTGGCCGACGTCGACGCCTCCGCCTACGACGCCGTCGTGATGCCGGGCGGCCACGGGCCGATGGCCGACCTGTACCAGGATGCCGACCTTGGCCGCCTGCTGACGGCCGTCAACACGGCCGGCAAGATCATCGCGCCGTTCTGCCACGGCCCGGCCGGGCTGTTGAGCGCCACGGACGACGACGGCGCGTTCACCTTCGCCGGACGCCGCCTCACCGTCTTCACCAATGAGGAGGAGCTGAGTGGCGGCACGGGACCCAATACACCGTGGTTCGTGGAGGATGTCCTGAAGGAGAAGGGCGCGGTAGTGGAGAACGGCGCGGCCTGGACGTCTCACGTTGTGCGGGACGGAAACCTCATCACCGGGCAGAACCCGCAGTCCAGCGAGGACGTGGCCAAGGAGGTCCTCAAGGCCCTCGCCGAATAAGCCACTCCTAGCCGGGTCCGGGAGCCCCGGACCCGGCTAAGCTAACCGCATGGCCATCAAATCCACTGCAGACAAAGTCGCCACGATCGTCCAGGGCTACACTTTGGACGGCCCGACGATCGAGCTCGGCGCGGCGATCGTCGACGGCGAACTCCACAAGGAAGCCTCCGTCCGGCTGCCGCTCGCGATGATGAACCGGCACGGCCTCGTGGCCGGGGCGACAGGCACGGGCAAGACCGTCACGCTGCACATGATGGCCGAACAGCTTTCCACCGCCGGCGTGCCCGTGTTCCTGGCCGACATCAAGGGCGACCTCTCGGGCCTGGCCACCGCCGCCACGGGCACCGAAAAACTCTTGGCCCGCACGGAGAGCATCGGCCAGGCCTGGTCGGGCAAGACTTTTCCGGTGGAGTTCCTGGCCCTCGGCGGCGACGGCAAGGGCATACCGGTCCGCGCCACCATCACCTCCTTCGGCCCCATCCTGCTCTCCCGCATCATGGACCTGAACGAGACCCAGGAATCCAGCCTGCAGCTCGTCTTCCATTTCGCGGACAAGAAAGACCTGGAGCTGATCGACCTCAAGGACCTGCGGGCCGTGATCCAATTCCTGACCTCGGCCGAGGGCAAGGACGAACTTGAGGAACTCGGCGGCCTCTCCAAGGCAACCGCCGGCGTGATCCTGCGCGAACTGATCACGCTCGAGGCGCAGGGTATGGAGAAGTTCTTCGGCGAACCCGAGTTCGACACCGCCGAACTGCTGCGTACCGCGCCGGACGGCCGCGGTGTGGTGAGCTGCCTGGAGCTTCCGACGCTGCAGACCAAGCCCATGCTCTTCTCAACGTTCCTCATGTGGCTGCTGGCCGACCTCTTCGAGGACCTGCCCGAGGCCGGTGACCTCGACAAGCCCAAGCTCGTCTTCTTCCTCGATGAGGCCCACTTGCTGTTCAACGGCGCCTCGAAAGCCTTCCTGGATGCGATCACCACCACCGTCCGGCTCATCAGGTCCAAAGGTGTCGGAATTTTCTTCGTGACGCAGACCCCCAAGGACGTCCCCGCCGACGTCCTCGGCCAGCTGGCAAACCGCGTGCAGCACGCCCTCCGCGCCTATACCCCGGAGGACGCCAAGGCCCTCAGGGCCACCGTCTCGACCTTCCCGACCAGCGACTACGACCTCGAGGAGACCCTCACTACCGCCGGCATCGGCGAGGCCGTCATCACAGTCCTGAATGAGAAGGGCGCGCCGACCCCGGTGGCGCTGACCCGGCTCCGCGCCCCGGAGTCCGTGATGGGTCCCAGCACCGACGAGCTGATCTCCAGCACCGTCGCCGCTTCCGCCCTGCTGCCCAAGTACGGCACCGCCGTCGACAACATCTCGGCGTACGAGAAGATCGCCGCCGAAGGCGGTGACCGCACAGGCGCTGCCACCGGGCCGGCGGCCGGGACCGCACACCACGGCGGCGCACGGGACGGCGGCAGCCAGGAATCCGCCCAGAGCGGCGGTTTGGACCCCCGCGCCATCGACGCCGAAGCCCGACGGATCGAGGAGGAAATCCTTGGCCGCCCCAGCAGCCGCCCCGCGCCGGCGCCCAGGATGCCCGACGATGACAACGTGGCCGAGCGGCGTGCCCCCCGGCCGGCGCAGCCGCCGGCCGGCGGTGGCGGGGGCATTGGCGGCGAACTCGCGGGGGCCCTGGGCGGTGGCCTTCAGAGCATGGCCCGCTCGCTGGGGACCCAGCTTGGCAGGGAACTGCTCCGCGGCGTCTTCGGCACTTCCTCCAAACGCCGCCGCCGCTAGGGATCACCGCGGCGGCATCCAACCGAACGTTCCCGGCCCGCGGGCCCGGCGGCCTTCAGCCATGCTCCGCGTCACAGATGCGGACTGTGACACCGGGATTCCTGTGGGGTACAGGTAACGTAAGAATGGTGCAGATGAGTCAGGCGTTGGTCAAAATCGCAGCAGTGTGGCTGCTGGGACTGATGCTTGCCGTCGCCGGGGCCATCGTGTCGATCAACCTGGTGAACGACTCCATTGCCGGGCCCCAGCAGCCAGTCCGCGAATATTTGAGTGCCCTGCAAAAGGGCGATGGCGAAAAGGCGCTGGGCCTGTTGCGCGCCTCCGTGCCACAAAGCAACCCGGCGATGCTCGACGGCACGGCCCTGCAAACCGCGGCGGCACGCATCTCCGACGTCAAGCTTGGCGCCGCGGAAGAGCGCGGTGCCAATCAGGTCATGGTGCCCATGGAGTACACCGTCGACGGCAACAAGTTGCGAACCGAGTTCCTGTTGGAGCGCTCCGGCACCGAGTGGCTGTTCTTCCACAAATGGTCTTTCGTCCCCTCTGAGCTGCCCGTCCTGGACGTCACCGTGGTCAACTCCAGCGAGGCCACCCTCAACGGCGTGCCGGTGAACATGCCCAACGGCCGCAACTCCTTCGCAGTCTTCTACCCGGGCGAGTACGAGGCGACCCTGAACGGCCAGTACTTCTCCGCCCCGGCCACCCGCGCCACCGTGTCGGCCGCGGACGCGCCTCCGGCGCCGCTGAACCTGCTGACCGAGGCCACGGGCGCCCTGAAGGAGGCCGTGAGCGGCAAGGTCAAGGAGTTCCTGGACTCCTGCGCGGACGAGGCCGACAAGCAGCAGAAGCTGCAGCCCAACTGCCCGTTCTACCACGCCACCAACAACCGCGTGATGGACGGAACCATCGACTGGAGCATCACGGACTACCCGAGCGTCAGCATCGAGCCGTTCGGCGGCCGCTGGGTGGTGGCGCCCCTCGACGGCAAAGCCCGGATCAAGGCCCGCCAACAGGATCTGTTCTCGGGCGCCGTGTCCGACATCGACTCCGTCCACGATTTCAGCTTCACGACCCGTCTGGACATCGACGGCGACACCGTCAAGCTCACGCCGCAGCTGGACTACTAGTACCCGCCGGGGCTCCGCGGCCGGAGGCCCGAAGAAAGCCAAAAGGCTGCTGTCCGTGATTCAGGGTCACGGACAGCAGCCTTCGGCTCAGCCTTGGCGCAGCGGCTCAGTCCATTCCGCGCAGGTCCAGGACCAGCTCGGTGTCTCCGTCGGCCTGCAGGAGCACGGGGATTCCCCAGTCCTGCTGGTAGAGGTGGCAGGCCGCATGGTCCGGGATCTCGCCGTCGGCGTCTTCGGGCCCGTCACACGCGGCCGCGCGGGCGGTGATGTGCAGGACGCCCTCGGGGACGTCGGAGGAAAGCTCCAGGGTGCGCAGGAGCCCCACGGACGTCCCGCCGCCGGAGACCAGCAGTTCGGGGGGTGTGGACGAGATCTTCAACTGGGTGGGATCGCCCCAGCGGTCGTCCAGCTTCTGACCGGTGGGCGCCGTGAAGCGGACCGCCAGTTCGAGCGGCCCAGGCGCCACGGGGCTCTTGGGCCGGTGGGTCTGCGCCGCACCCTCGTCCACCTGCTGGGCTTCCTTCGGGATGGGCACGTACACGAGCTGGTGCTTGTTGGCCTCGACCACCACCAGCAACGGCTCGGATCCGGCGACCTGGGTGTGGTCCACAATCACGTCCGAGGGCTCGGACAGTCCGCGGGCCAGCGTGGAGACCGTGCCCGTTGCGGGGTCGTAGCGGCGGACTGCGCCGTTGTACGTGTCCGCGATGGCCACCGAACCGTCAGGGAGCACCGTGACGCCGAGCGGGTGCTGCAGCCGCGCCTCCCCGGCGGGTCCGTCGCGGAAGCCGAAGTCGAACAGGCCCTTGCCCACCGCCGACTCGACGGTGATGCTGCCCGCGTCATCAATCACGAGTTTGCGCAGGGCGGAGGTCTCGGAGTCAGCCACCCAGATGTTGCCGTCCGCGTCTTCGGCGAGGCCGGAGGACTGGGCGAACCAGGCTTCAGCGGCCGGGCCGTCCAGGAGCCCTTCGAGGCCGTTGCCGGCGATGATCTTTACGGCCCCGGAGGTCGGGTCGAAGCTGAAGATCTGGTGCACTCCCGCCATCGCGACCACCACGGCGTTGAGCTTGGTGGACCAGACGACGTCCCACGGCGAGCTCAGGGACACCGCGAGCGGGTCCGCCTCGAGCCGGGTACCGTAGGCGGCGCCTTCCTCGTCCACGCGGGCCGGACCGGTTTCCAGCAGCCGCTGTACGCCGTTGCCGGCCAGCGTCCGGACGGTGCCGTCCGTGAGGGACAGCCCGCGGAGCCGGTGATTCACTGAGTCGGCAATGACGACGTCGTAACCGGCGTCCGCGGCGACATCCTCAGGCAGCAGCACCAGGCCCTGCGGTTCGTTGAACCGGGCGGTGGCGGCGTTGCCGTCGGCGTGGCCCTTTTCGCCCGAGCCGTACGTGGCCAGCACGGTCTGAAAGTCGGTAGAGAGTTCCACGAGCCGGTGATGGCCGGTGTCGGTCACCAGCCACGAGCCGTCGCCGGCGCCTCCGACGCCGCGGCCGGCGGGCAGGAACAGGGCCTTGCCCGGGAAGCGCAGTGTTCCCGACGTCGGTTCCGGCGCCACATAGGGGCCGTCGCCCCGGTGCAGGGTGCCCCTGGCTTCGTGTTCGGCGATCAGCTCGGGGATCAGCACGGCGAGGCCGTCCGCGTGGCCCTCGCCGGAGAGGTGCGCCACGATGTAGCCCTCGGGATCGATGACCACCAGGGTCGGCCAGGCCCGGGCCGTATAGGCCTTCCAGGTGTCCAGCTCGGGGTCGTCGAGGACAGGGTGGCGGATCTCGTAGCGTTCGACGGCGGCCGCCAGCGCCACGGGATCGGCCTCGTGCTCGAACTTGGGCGAATGCACGCCGACCGTCACGAGGACATCCGAGTACTGCTGCTCGAGCGGGCGGAGTTCGTCCAGGACGTGCAGGCAGTTGATGCAGCAGAACGTCCAGAAGTCCAGCAGCACGATCTTGCCGCGCAGGGATTCAAGGTCCAGGGACTTGCCACCGGTGTTAAGCCAGTTGCGGCCCACCAGTTCGGAGGCCCGGACCCGGAGGTGGGTGCGTACGGTTTCGGTCATGAGCGTCCTTCCAGCTTTGAATTGCGTTCGGCAAGCCTGGCGTCGCGCTCGGCCAGCTTGGCAAACATATCGTTGTAAGCGGTGAGATCGGCGTCGTTATTCCTGTCCGCCGCCCGGTCGGTGCGTTTGGACTCGCGCGCGTCGGAGCGGGACCACATCACGGCGACTCCGATCGCTACCAGCAGGGTTGGCACTTCGCCGATCCCCCACGCCACGGCACCGCCCATCTGTTGGTCCAGCAGGGCCGCGGGGCCCCAGGTCCGCCCCAGGTTGCCGAAGTAGTCGGCGGCCAGCAGTCCGGTGCCGCCCATGATGGCGACGCCGAAGAACGCGTGGAAGCCCATGGTGGCCAACAGGAGCAGCAGCCGCATGGGGTACGGTGCGCGGCGCGGCAACGGATCGGTGCCGATCATGGTGAGCACGAAGATGTAGCCGGTGAGGGCGAAGTGCAGGTTCATGAGTTCGTGGCCCACGTGGTCCCGCATCGCATAGCCGAACGCATCCGAGTAGTAGAAAAGCACGATCGAGCCGGCGAAGTTGGCGGCCGCGAACAGCGGGTGGGTCACCAGTTGCGAGAACTTGGAGTGGATGAAGATCATGAGCCACTCGCGCGGGCCGCGGGAGCTGTCGCGCCGGGGGGTCAGCGCCCGCAGTGCCAGCGTCACGGGGGCGCCGAGGACCAGGAAGATGGGGGCCACCATGGTCAGGGCCATGTGGTCCACCATGTGCGCCGAAAACAGCACCCTGCCATAGACCGACGGCGGCCCCGAGGTCACATAGGTGAGGACCATGAGTCCGATCACCCAGTTGACCGTCCGGAACCAGGGCCACGAGTCGCCCCGCTTCAGCACCCTTCGTACGCCGAGGAGGTAGGACACCAGGCCAAATACGACGACGGCGATCCAGAGCCAGTCGAGCCGCCACTCCGTGAGCCATCGGTCCGGGGTCAGTTCCGGCGGCAGCTCGTAGCCCGAGAGGATGAAGGCCGGCGAAGCGTCGGGGGCGAAAGTGGTGGGCTGCGGCGGGGCGGAACGCCCCAGCGCGACGGCGATCCCGGACGTCGCTCCCATGATGATCAGCTCCACGATCACCAACTGCCACAGCACCCGCCGCGCGGACCTGCCCATGGCGCGGTTGCCCAGCTGCGGGATGACCCAGCGGCGGTGCATGAGCCCGATGCCGCCCAACACCAGGACCGCTGCCGTCTTGGCCAGGATCAGTTGCCCGTAGGCGGAGCCGAAGAGGTCTGCCCATGTGGTGAGGCGGATGCTGGCGTTGATCACGCCTGAGGCGAAGACCAGCGCGAAGGCAAAGCCGGCCAGGGATGAGAACCGGCGCAGGGTTGGCTCGGTGATGTCTGCAGTCCCCGAAGCTGCCCCCGAGGTGCGGCCGCCGGCGCCCGTGCCCTCCAGGACCCCGGAGAGGACCGCGAGCATGATGATGCCGCCCACCCAGGCCGATACGCCGACCAGGTGCAGGCCGAGCGAATTGATGGCGCCCTCGTGGTCGCTGGAGCTGGAGGAGTGTCCGATCAGGGCAGCGGGAACCAGACCGATCAGCGAAAGGACCAGCGTCAGTGCCAGGCCGCCGCGGGAGCGCACTCCGAACAGGGCGGTGGTAACGACGGCGGCGATGATTACGACAGCCAGCCACGCGCGTCCGGTTTCGATGTCCGTCATGAAGTAAACGAGGGAGCGGGTGAATTCCGGATCCCCGGAGATGCCCTGCCCCGCAATGTCCGCGTAGCCCAGGACCAGCACGGTGATCGCGGACAGCGTCCAGACGGCGCCGGCGGCCGCTGCCACGGCCAGCGCCCGGGTGAAGGCGGGATGTTCCGGGGCGTCCTGCTCCTTGGACCGGGAGCCGTTCCTGTTTCGCGGCAGGATGCCGACGGCGAAGATCAGGCCGCCGATCACGGTGGCGACAGCGACGTTGTGGATCGCTTTGCTCACCGGAAGCCCCCAGCGCACCAGTGCCCCGGGATCTGAGACCTCGCGGGCGGCTGCTGCGCCGGAGAAGATAAGTGCCGCTACCAGGCCAATAAACAACGCGCCAAGGCCTGCGATCAGCCAAGGCCGGGCAATCCCGGCGGGACCGGAGCCAGGGCCGCGTGCGTCCCCGGGGGGAACGGGCGCTGCGGTTGTGGGCGTGGGATTTACTGCGGAAGGCACACCTCCATTGTCCGCTACGCCGCCTAGCTCAGCGAATCGGCCCCGGCGGCTGGGCCTCTGGGGATCCGCCAAGCCGGCCCGGCCTTCAAAGGACTGCGGATTCGTCGGGAAGGCCGCCCGGCCGGGCTAAGACCGATTAGGGACCGGGTTAGGGACTGGCCGGGGACTGGCCGGGGACGCAAAAGGAGCGGCAACCCGAGGGTTGCCGCTCCTTTCAAGCCTGCGAAGAAGACTACTTCTTCTTGGCGACTGCAGCCTTCAGCTTGGAGCCGGCGGTCAGCTTGACGCTGTGGCCAGCGGCAATCTGGATGGTCTCGCCGGTCTGCGGGTTGCGGCCGGTGCGAGCTGCACGGTCGGTGCGCTCTACGGCGAGCCAGCCCGGGATGGTGATCTTCTCGCCCGCGGCGACGGAGGTCTCGAAGACCTCGAACAGTGCGTCGAGCACGGAGTTGACTGCTGCCTGGCTGGTGCCGGCCTTGCCTGCTACCTCTGCAACAAGTTCACTACGGTTCTTAGCCATTTATGTCCTCCTGGACGGTCACGATTTTTGGAGCCTGCACACGGCATGCGTACAAACCACTGTTCGAAAACTTACCAGCTTGGCGCCTCAGAGGTGGCAAATTCCGCGTGTTTTCGGCCTTTTTTGGGGAAAATCACTGGAATCGGGCGCCGATCGCCGTCAAATTGCGCCGAGAGCGGAAGCCCCCTCGTCGGCGCCGTTTCACCGAGTTCCGCCGCGGTCCCCGCCGGCGTACTTTGTGCCGCCAGGTAGCCACCCCGGGCGCTGCCCGCTGCTGACCCGTCCCATGGTCTGTAAGTCTATATCCGGCTGCTCTGTGAGTGGCTGGCAGTCTGGTGCTGTGGCCTGGCTTGGGCGTGGCTCACCCATGGTATTGCCTCCGAGGGGAATCTCCCACGTACTGATGAGGCCTAACTCTTGGTGTTCTAAGACTGCTTGGCACCATTCAAGGATTTGAACTGGCCGCCGAGCTCTTGCGCCAGGCCCTTCAAGTCCATACCGCTCGGAGACTCCTGAAGTGCCTCGGACATGTCCACGACCATCCAGTTTTTACCCTCCACGATGGCTAAAGGCTGGGTGCTGTCCGCATACAGCTGCTGCTCAGCATTTCGGGCCTCTTCGGTCTTGAACCACTCGACCTGGACACGTTTTGAACAGACGGCGTATTCGGCCGTGTAACCGGCCAGCTCCGGATTGATGATGGGGGCCGTTTTGGGCGCTTCCTCGCAGCCAATGACATCGGCAACGGCTCGGCGGGCTTCCTCGATAGAGCCGAATTCCGTATGCTGCGGGGACTGCGAAGACTGGGCATTCGAGGACTGCTGCGCCTCCATGCCACAGGCTGTTAGGACGCAGATCAGCCCCAGCATTGTGGTCGTAGCGGCGTACTTGAACTTGCCTGTGATCATCACCGGACACCCCCCAAGGTCAGTGGACTAATACTTGCACAACGCCAGGAACTTAATATGTAGGGGGCCAGTTCCAAGGAGCTGGCTTGTCCTTTCGCTGCGCTGGCTGCGCTATCAGAACCCGGCTTGACGAATTTAGAAGCATCCTGGCGGGCAGTGAGGGGATGCCTTGGCGGGTCGACGCCGGCACCGGCCTTGGATGCCCTGCCGGCTGCCCGGGGATGTGGGGCGCTCGTGGCGGGCCCTGGGGCCGCTGTGATGGCAGGCCGTGTACCGGACCGGTTTGGGGGCAGCTGGCCGTGGGCCCGGGCTCCGGGGCCGGGGTCCCGGCCCTGCCGGAGAGGGGGGTTAAATGCGGGAGGACCCCCACCTGGTGGTGGGGGTCCTCGACCGTTAATGGTGTTCCGGCGGTGACCTACTCTCCCAC